>JAZUCM010000095.1:0-14041 GCA_045639085.1 Candidatus Gastranaerophilus bacterium | reverse complement strand
TTTACGTTTGGATTAGAACGTAAACGGTCTTTTTCTTCTTTACTAAATTTCATTGGTGTACCTCTTTCTTTATTTTACTACTTCCTAGCCGCTTGTCCAGGTTTTCGGGTACACTTCAATGAGGTTTAACGTTTATTAATCTTGATTAGTCCGCAACGTTGGACTCTTTGTTTGTTCTTCAATAAACATTAAATCCAACGTTTAATCTTGACTCGGGTCTATTCCCATAACCCTTATTAACTCATTAACTTATTAACTTATTAACTATTATTTACAACCTTTCCCCGCCTTCGGCGAATATTTATGCTATAATAAAAACGAAAAGATTATATAAGGGGATTAATTATGCTAAGAGGACCTTTTTTAGATAGAAACTGGATGGGACAAAATGAGGACTATGCCTCATCATCAATCGTAATGTTGGGTTTACCGTTCGACGGAACGGTATCTTATCGCTCCGGCTCACGCTTTGCGCCGGAACAAATACGCCTCGCAAGCTGGGGCCTGGAAGAATATTCCGCAAGATTTGACAAGGATTTGGCAGACGTAAACTTCCACGATGCGGGTGATTTAGAATTCCCACTCGGAAACACCTACAAAACTCTCGATGTCATCCAACAAAACGTCGAAGATATCTACCGCGATGGCAAAAAAGTTTTCGGAATCGGGGGCGAACATTTGGTTACATTGCCTGAAATCAAAGCTGTATCAAAGTTTTATAAGGATTTGGCAATCGTTCATTTTGATGCGCACACTGACTTGAGAGAAGAATATTTGGGTGAAGAAATGTCTCATTCTGCCGTAATTCGCCATGCCTCTAAAATCGTCGGCCCGGAAAATCTAAAACAAATCGGTATCCGCTCCGGCATGAAAGAAGAATTCGAGTTCATGAAAAAATATAACACCCTTGCAACAAAATACTCCGATTTAGATTGCCTAAAAAATAAAAATATTTTCGTAACAGTCGACTTGGACGTTTTAGACCCTTCCATCATGCCGGGAACTGGAACTCCAGAATCCGGCGGGCTTCAATTTAACGAGCTTATGGGCTGGTTTGAATACTTGAAAGATTTCAACATCGTTGGCGCAGATGTCGTCGAACTAGCGCCGGATTATGACGCCTCAGGCGTTTCAACAGCCGTTGCAACTAAAGTTATACGCGAATTACTTATGATTATATAATTTTTATTGAGGTTTTATGAAATCACGAATTGATGAGTTAAAAGATTTAATCAACAAATACAATTATTTATATTATGTTGAAGAAAGTCCGTCGGTCAGCGACTTCGAATATGACAAACTTTTTGCAGAATTGCAAGAGTTGGAAAAGCGTTACCCACTGTTGGTTACACCTGACAGCCCAACACAACGCGTTGGCGCAATTAGCGAAAAATTTGAGACTCGCAAACACAAATACAGGCTTTATAGTTTGGACAACACGTATACCTATGAAGACATCGAAAAATGGTACGAAAAACTTGTTGCCGAATACGGCAACAATGTAGAGTTGGTCAGCGAACTTAAAATCGACGGGCTTGCAATCGCCCTGACATACCAAAACGGCATTTTCGTACACGGCGTCACTAGAGGCGACGGAATCGAAGGCGAAGATATTACCGCAAACCTCAAAACCATCAAAGCAATTCCTCTAAAACTTTCCAAAGACATTGACATCGAAGTTCGTGGCGAAATATTTATGCCTAAAACTTCCTTCGAAAAACTTAACGAAGAAAACTTGGCTCTCGGGGAAAAAGTTTTTGCCAATCCGCGAAACGCAGCCAGCGGCTCCATCAGACAATTAGATAGTAGAATTACGGCAAAACGCGACTTATCAATGTTCTGCTACACTGCAATCATTGAAAAAAGCGACGTAAAACCGCAAACGCATTTCGAAACTCTAATGTTTCTTAAAGAACTTGGGTTTAAAGTCAACCCAAATATAAAATGCTGCAAAAACGCCAAAGAAGTTGTCGAATATTGCAAATCCTGGGAAAACAAACGAAGCGAACTGAATTATGCCACCGACGGAGTTGTTATTAAAGTAAATAAATTTAGCATCCAAGAGGATTTAGGGTTCACCGCAAGAGCACCAAAATGGGCTACGGCCTTCAAGTTCCCGCCGGAAGAAGTTTCGACAAAACTCGAAGGGATAGAACTTGGCATCGGCAAGACCGGCGCAATCACCCCGATTGCAATACTTACCCCGGTTCAATTAGCCGGCTCCACCGTCTCACGCGCAAGCTTACACAATTTTGAAGAAATCAAGCGGCTTGACATCAGAATCGGCGACACCGTATTAATCAAAAAAGCCGCAGAAATCATCCCTAAAGTTATAACAGTATTGAAAGACGAAGAACACGACTCTCGACCAATGATTGACATCCCGGAAAAATGTCCTTCCTGCGGCGCTCAGCTTTCCAAAAAGCCGGAAGATGCCCTTCTCTACTGCGAAAACCCCGAATGTCCCGAAAAAGTAAAATCCGTTTTGGAATTCTGGGTTTCAAAAGATGCTATGGATATCGAAAATATGGGGCCATCGGTTATTTCTCAACTCTACAATCTCGGTTTCGTCAGAAACTTTGCCGATTTTTATAGATTGACAATGTTTGATTTGCTACGCCTGGATTTAATCAAAGAAAAATCAGCCAGCAACATTCTTGCCGCAATAAACAAAAGCAAAAACACGACCTTAGCGCGACTAATCAGCGGACTTTCCATAAAAAATATCGGCAAAGAAACAGCCGCACTTTTGGCAGATGAATTCGGAAGTATAGAAAACCTCATGAACGCAACTCCCGAAAGTCTTCTCGTCGTCGACGGCATCGCAGAAAAAGTGGCAAACGATGTTTGGACGTACTTCCACAACGAAAAAAATGTTGCAATTATTAAGGACTTATTGGCACTGGGTGTTGTGCCTCAGCATACTTCTGTGGTAAAATCAGGAAAGTTCAAAGATTTGACTTTCGTCTTGACAGGAACGCTTTCAACAATGACTCGTTCCGAGGCTGAAGAAAAAATCAAATCCCTCGGCGGAAAAACTTCGTCCTCCGTCACCGGCAAAACTTCTTACCTCGTCGCAGGCGAAAACGCCGGTTCAAAATTTGACAAAGCACAAAAATTAGGTATTATAATATTATCAGAAGACGAGTTTTTACAAATGTTACAATAGGTAAAAGTTATGAGAAAAAACAAATTGAGAGTTATACAAATATCAGGTTTTAGGGGAATTTTATCCGCAATATTCTTCGTAACTTGCCTCACTGCAGGTTTCGTTGGTTTTCCGGCATGGGGTTTACATAAGTTATGGAACCACATCTCAGACATAACAGGCGCAATCCCTTATATTGATATGTTTCAAGGTTTAATCCTATGGGGCATCCTAGCTGTTTCATATATGATTTTGAACAAAAAACAACGATATTTGGTCGCCTTTGAAGCCAAAAATGCATCCCCGTACGAAATCAGAAACATTGTCAACGAAATACGCGCCCAATCAGGACACGTTAAAAAAAGTGCAGAAATCGAATCCTTCTCCACTCAACCAATGGACAGCAATGAAATAAAAATTTCGGACTCGAACAATCAAAAAAATGAATCAGAAGAAAAAACAAAAGAGGCTGCTTAATGAAAAAGTTTAAATTATTAACAGTATTTTTACTACTTGTTTGCGCTATAAGTTTTAACCAACAAGTTCAAGCAAGACCCCAAGGAACAATCTTTGTTAACGCAACGTCCAACATCGAACTTCAACCCGATGTTGCAGAGTTCAACATAATTATAACAACAAAAGACAAAGTATCTTTGGAAAACGCGTCCATCGCAAATAAAGAAATTTCTTCAAAAATTTACAACGATTTAAACGCAATGCTTGACAAAACAGGTGGCGATTATCTCAAAACCACTGACTATTCAGCACGTCCGACATACTACTACACCAACGGAAAACGCATGTTTGACCGTTTTGAAGTAACCAATACAATAACAATTCACACAAAAAAGATTACTGATGTCGGCATGCTCATCGACAAAGCTTTATCTCTTGGCGCAACGAACATCGGCAACATAAACTTTACACTTGAAGATTACAATTCATACTGCAACGATCTTCTCTCGATTGCCACACAAAAAGCAAAAACTAAAGCCCAAGCCGTTGCCCAAGCGTCCGGCCAAAAACTCACCGGCGTAAAAGAAATAAGAACATCCTGTCACGCAAACGGACTCTCCCCGGTTTCAAGATACAGCCTAAACGCCAAAATGACCGCTGCCGGCTCCGCGTATGATGCAGCCGCACCTGAAACATCAACTCAAGTTCAAAGCGGCGCAATCAAACTCTACGCAACCGTTGACGCGGACTTCTACGCAAAATAATTTAAAAGGGGAAAAAATGCAAATTGAAGCTCAAAATCTTATAAAAATTTATGGCGACAGACGTGTCGTTAACGACGTTTCATTCCACATCCAAAAAGGAGAAGTCGTCTGCCTGCTAGGCCCAAACGGTGCCGGAAAAACAACAACATTTTATATGGTTGTCGGACTCGTTAAACCTAATATGGGAAAAATTATCCTCAACGGCGAAGACATATCAAGCGCCCCAATGAATATCCGCGCAAAACTCGGTATCGGCTATCTGCCGCAAGAAACATCAATCTTCAGAAAACTTTCCGTTGAAGATAATCTCAAACTAGTTCTTGAAATGAACGACAAACTCACCGTCAACGAAAAGAAGATGAAACTCGAAGAACTTTTGTCTGAATTTGGTGTTCAAAAATTGCGTAAATCCCCATCAGTCGCGCTCTCCGGCGGAGAAAGACGTCGCGTCGAAATCGCCAGAGCATTAGCCGCAAGCCCTGATTTCATGCTACTTGACGAACCTTTCGCCGGCATCGACCCGATTGCAATCGGAGAAATTAAAGACAATATCAAAAAAATATCCGAAGACAAAGGCCTGGGCGTCTTAATCACTGACCATAACCCGAAAGCAACTCTTTCAATCACCGACAGGGCCTATGTTATCTTTGACGGAAAAATTAAAATTCAAGGCCGCAGCAACGATGTCGCAAACGATCCTGTCGCTAAAGAATTTTATCTTGGAAAGGATTTCGCTCTGTAATGTTGAAATTCCCTAAAATATCCATATATGATAAATATATTTTCACTCAAATCCTTGCAACAACTTTTGTTGCAATTCTTCTGTTTACAGTAGTCTGGATAGCCCCGGAAATGCTACTGAAAACTATCGAAAAAACATTGTCAGGCGCCTACACTCCTGAAACAGCCCTGAAAGTTCTTCTTTTTGAAATTCCGGAAATATTAGGTAAAGCACTTCCGGTAGGTCTTCTGCTGGGCAGTTTATTCACATTCGACAAACTGAGCAAAGACTCCGAACTCACAATTTTTAGAGCCGTTGGACTTTCATTCAAAAGAATTCTCGCCCCGGTACTTGTTTTCAGCGTATTAGTAACCGTCTTATGTTTCATCACATACGACAAACTAATCCCTTTTGCAAAAGCCGGATTAAACGAAATTAAAGGCAAAAACCCATCAACTCAATATATATACACGGAAAAGGACAAAAACAATGTTCCGAAAAATTACGTAATTGTTTCCAAATACCAAGCCGGAAAAATGCAAGACATAATATATTTAGACTTTGGCGAAAAAAGATATTCAGACGTCCACGAACTAACCGACATATACTATGCAAAAAGCGGGATTCCACAAGATGACAAATGGACTCTTTCTGACATCAGCCACTACGAAATAACCGCAGACGGAGTGTTTCAAGAAGTTAAGCACCTTAAAAAAATGAATATTCTCAACGGTGAAAGCGCGGCCAATGCGCATACCCTCATGCTTTATTCAATTAAAAACGACAAAGAAATCACAAATTCCGAGCTTAAACAATACATAAATCTTCTGAAAAAAGAACATCTAGACGAAGAACATCGGACAATGCTCAATAAATATTTCCAGCGTTTTTTCCATCCGTTCGTATGTATTCTTCTCGCTATTTTAGGTGTAGTTCTTGGGTTTAGCAAACCGCGCGAACAAAGATTAATCGGATTTACAATCGCAATTGGATGTATTTTCGCGTACTACATAACCCTTCCGTTTTTTGACTTACTCGCCGCAAAAGGCGTACTACATCCTTTCATAACCGCAATTTTCCCACTCGTTGCTTTCGCAATTGCAATTGTCGCACTCTACAAGTCAAAGGATATCTAATGAAAAAATTTTTACGTTTGATTTTATCTTTAATGTTGTTCTTCACAATGTTCATGCCGGCCGCAAAAGCCATTGACATAAGCGAAAATAATGGTATTTATCACATAATTATCAAACAAGACAAAAAATTACACAAACAATTAAAATGTATAATCTGCGACGATTTAATGACAAACCGCGAAATCCACAAAAAAAGCGGCGCAATCCTAACCATAAACGGCGGCTTTTTTGACCCACAAAACAAAAAAACAGTTTCTTATGTCGCTACCGAAGGCCAGATCGTTGCTGACCCAATCTTCAACGAAAACCTTCTCGAAGACCCACTACTGCGCAAAAATATTGATAAAATCCTAAACCGCAGCGAATTCAGAGTTCTCGAATGTTTCAACGGCTACAAATACGAAATCGCACAGCACAAAAGCTCCATCGACTTTGAATGCCAACTCGTAACCTCCATTCAAGCAGGCCCCCTCGTACACCCCAAACTACAACTCGAAGAAGAATTTTTTATCCTAAAAGACGATGACGGTAACATAATCCGCGAATCCGCATCCGTTCTGCACAAAACCGCACGAACAATTTTAGGACTCAAAGATGATGAAATTCATTTCCTTATTTTCACAGATAATCACCCAGCAACCCTCGAAGAAGTCTCTCAATATTGCGCAAAATTAAACCTTGACCGTGCAATGGCACTCGACGGCGGCGGCTCAACATCAATGAATTACCTCAATAAAATTGAAATCATTTCAAAACCGGAAAACGGCCAAGGACGCATGCTAAAATCATTTATCATCTTACAAAAGAAATAATTGTAATCCGCACCGCGCAAATTGTTTAATTAAACATAGATAAAATTAAGCATATTAAGAAATTGTTACAATTCCGTGAAAAACTTTAATATTAAAGCCTCTAAGCGTAGCAAGGTTATCGGGGAATAAACCCTTAGTTTATAAAAACAATTTGCAACGCATGCTGTATTTTTGTTAAAAAAACATGCAAAACCCCTTGCAATTAGATATTTTCCAAGTATTATTAGAATGTGCACATGTACTGTGCGCGCATTTAGCCGAATTTAAAAGAGGAAACAAATGGCAAAAGACGTTATAGAATTAGAAGGAACGATAGTAGAATCAATGCCGAACGCAATGTTCAGGGTTAAACTGGAAAATGACCACGAAATCCTAGCGCACATATCAGGTAAAATCAGAAAGAATTTCATCAGAATTCTTCCGGGCGACAAAGTAAAAGTGGAAATGACTCCGTATGATTTAACCAGAGGCAGAATTACATTCCGTCTAAAATAATAACACTACAGCGGGAACACCGCACAAAAGAAAATCTCACGTAAAAACATATAAAAAGGAAAAAACAATGAAAACAAGATCATCAGTAAAACCAATGTGCGACAAGTGCAAAGTCATCAGACGTAAAGGCAGAGTCGCGGTTATTTGCGAAAACCCTAAGCACAAACAAAGACAGGGGTAGCGTAAGCCGGTGTAGCCACGGGTTGGCACAACGGTTATCGCATTGATTAAGTGGAAACCGCGCACTAAACAGCGGTTGGAGAGGAAGTATTTATCCCTCTTACACAAAAAAATCTAACAACTGGGTGCCCGAACTGGGGACAATGGCTAAAGGTTAGCGGGAAGTCTAAGTGTGAGGCGGAACGACAAAAACCAAGAGGTCACGGGAAGTCTGAAAAGGACGGAGCGGCAATGGCTAAAGATTGGCGGGAAGTCCAAACAAGACTGAGCGTTAAAGGTGAATTAAGCCGGAAGCCCAAACCCAAACGAGCACAAAAGCCAAAAAAGGAGAAAAAGAAAATGGCAAGACTAGCAGGGGTAGATTTACCTCGTAACAAAAGAATGGAAATAGCTCTAACATACATCTATGGCATCGGACCAACTAGAGCAAAAAAAATCTTAGAAGAAACTAAAATTTCACCGGATTTGAGAACAGACGACTTAACCGATGAAGATATCAAATTGTTAAGAAATGCATTATCAGCATATAACATCGAAGGTGACTTGAGACGTGAAGTATCAATGAATATCAAACGTCTTCAAGAAATCGGTTCATACCGCGGTATGCGTCACAAACGTAACTTACCTTGCAGAGGACAAAGAACAAAAACTAACGCAAGAACTCGCAGAGGTAAAAAGACTGGACCTATCGCTGGTAAGAAGAAATAGGCAACTAAACAATTATATAGGAGCGAATTGCCGATAATATCCATAAAAACTTATCGCCTTATCGCCCTAAAGCCTTATTAACTTAGCAGAAAACAATAAAGGAATAAAGAAAATGGCAAGACCACAAAAAACAAAGAAAAAAGAAAAAAAGAACGTATTGCAAGGTGTTGTTCACATTCAATCAACCTTTAACAATACAATCGTAACTTCAACAGATACACAAGGTAATGCTATTGCTTGGGCAACAGCAGGTGCATCTGGTTTCAAAGGCGCTAGAAAAGGTACACCGTTTGCAGCTCAATCTGCAGCAGAAATGGTTGCTAAAAAATCTATCGACCAAGGTATGAAAAAAGTTGAAGTACACATCAAAGGACCTGGTTCAGGTCGTGAAACAGCAATCCGTGCTATTCAAGCAGCAGGTTTGGAAATCACTCTTATCAAAGACGTAACTCCAATCCCACACAACGGATGCCGTCCACCTAAAAAACGTCGTGTATAATTCACGATTTGGCAATATAAAATAAGTAATTTGTGCAAAAGCACCTTAACGAACTTATTGACTTATTCACTTATTGACCTATTGCCTTGTATTACAATCGCGGGGGCTTGCTAAACGCCAAAATAGCAAACCATAGATGCCCCGCAAACAAAAGGAGAAAACAAAATGGCAAGATATACAGGACCAAAAAACAAATTATTCCGCAACTGGGGAGTAAAAGATTTATCTAACAGAAAGCTGACTTCATCAATGAAACAAACAGCTTCAGGCCAACACGGCGCAGTTAGAAAAAAACTTTCTGAATATGCTCTTCACTTGAACGAAAAACAAAAAATCAGATTAACATACTTGGTAAGCGAAAAACAATTCGCAAAATACTACACCGAAGCTACAAGAAGAAAAGGCGTTACCGGTACGATTTTACTTCAATTGTTAGAATCAAGATTGGATAACATCCTTTTCCGTGCAGGTTTCGGTATCACTCGCAGCCAATCAAGACAGATCGTAAACCACGGTCACGTTTTGGTAAACGGCAAAAAAGTTGATATTCCGTCATACCTTGTAAAAGCAGGTGACGTAATCACAGTTAAATCAAAAAGCACAGCATTCGTTAAATCCGTTATCGAATCAATTGATTTGGCTTGTGCACCGGCTTGGATGACAATTGATAAAGAAGCTTTGAAAATCACTTTCGACAGATTGCCTGAAAGAGAAGAACTGGACCCTGATTTCAAAGAACAACTTGTTATAGAATACTATTCAAAATAGGAGATAGAACATGGAATTAAAAATCAAATGTGTAAACACAACAACAAGCTCTGATGGTTCACAGTACGGTAAATTCGTGATTGAGCCGTTAGAAAAGGGTTTCGGTACTACTATCGGTAATTCTTTAAGACGTGTATTGTTGTCAAGCCTTGAAGGCACAGCGGTAACTTCAGTAAGAATTGAAGGTATTACACATGAATATACATCAATCCCAGGTGTTCAAGAAGATGTAATCGACGTAATGTTAAACCTTAAAGGTTTGGTCGTTAAAACAGATTCTAAAGAAACTCAACATTTAAGAATAGACGTGGATAGAGCTGGTGCAGTTCTGGCAAGTGATATCCAATTACCTGCAGGCGTAAAAGTTGTAAACCCTGACTGGTTAATTTGTACAGTTGCTGACGGCGGAAGCTTCCACGCAGATATAACAATCGAAAGCGGCAAAGGTTACGTTGCAAACGATGTTTCTAAAGAAACAAGAGGCATTTCAATCGACGTTTTACCTATCGACGCAACATTCATGCCAATCAAACGCGTAAGCTACAACGTAGAAAATACTCGTGTTGGCGATATGATCGACTTCGACAAATTGACCTTGGAAATTTGGTCAAACGGGTCTATCGAAGTTGCTACAGCTTTGAGCCAAGCTGCAAACTTGTTGATTGAAAAATTTGTACAAATTGCATCAATCTCAGGTCAATCAACACTTTCATCTTCTATCATCGAAGAAGATATCGTTACTGAATCAACAGATAACGCACCTTCAATGACGATTGAAGAATTGGAATTGTCCGTTAGAGCATACAACTGCTTGAAACGTGCAAGCATCAACTCAATGGCTGAATTGTTGAAAAAGTCTGAACACGACTTGTTGAACATTAAAAACTTCGGTAAAAAATCATCTGATGAAGTAATCGAAAGACTTCGTCACTTCGGCTTGGATTTGGCTCCAAACCCTGTTGAAGAAGATATTTTGGGTTAGTTTCCAGCAAACTTCAGGACAAAATAAAACACTAATTTATAAACTATAAGGAAAAATAAAATGAGACACCAAACTAAAAAACACACGCTAGGAAAAGCGCAAGACCAAAGAAAAGCCTTGCTCCGCTCTTTAGCGACTGAGCTTTTTGTTCACGGTGAAATAATTACAACTATGGCTAGAGCAAAAGCTTTGAAACCATACGCGGAACAAATTATTACACTTGCGAAAAAAGGCGATTTAAATAGCCGTCGTCAAGCATTAAGATACGTTTACGACAAAGAAATCGGCAACTTCATCAACCTTGAAACAGGTGAAATTAACGAAGTTAAAGACGAAAAATCAGCACCACAAACAGTTTTGAGAAAATTGTTCGTTATATTAGGCAAACAATATTCTTCAAGACAAGGTGGATACACAAGAATCTTCAGACTTCCACCTCGCCGTGGTGACGCTTCTGAAATGGCATTAATCCAATTGGTATAGTGCCATCAAGAGGTAAAAAGCAGAAATGCTAAAAAGATACGCTTTTAAAGTTCAATATATTGGAAAGAATTATGCCGGAAGTCAAATTCAATTCGAAAACGGAGAAGAAATAGCTGAGGCAACAATCCAAGGAGAACTGGAAAGAGCAATCAGTACATTGATAATCGGGGGCGACCCTGAAAAAAGAAAAAAAAGACCGATAAAAACAGTCTTTTCCGGAAGAACTGACAAAGGAGTCAATTCCCAAGGGCAAGTAGTTCATTTTGACACAGACAGAACGATTGTTGCTTCAAAGTTCGTCTATGCAATGAACGAAATTTTACCCAATGACATCTCTATCAGTGACTTGAAGGAAGTTGAAAGCTCATTTCATGCTCAAAAATCTGCGAAAAAGCGTTTTTACAGATTTGAATTTATCAATCGAAGATATAAAAACGCTTTTGACGCGGATTTAGAACTAGTAAAGTTCCCGATAGATTTAACAAGGATGCAAAAATCCCTAGATTATCTAAAGGGTGAACACGATTTTTCAGCTTTTAAAAGTTCCGGGACGCTAAACCCAAGCAAGATTTGTTTTATATATGACGCCAAAGTTGAGAAACAAGGCGACAAAGTTATCGTCGATATTGTGGGAAATCGTTTTCTGTACAATATGGTGAGAACTATTATCGGAACCCTTCTTCAAATAGAAGGACACAATCTGGAACCTGAACACATGAAAATAGTTCTGGAGTCTAAAGATCGGACTAAAGCCGGTCGAACAGTAAGCCCTTATGGACTTACACTAATGAACGTAGAATACTAAAAATCCCCGTAGGAACTACATCCTCAACGGGAAAAATGGAGAATAAAGCATGAAAACATATTCAGCAAAACCTCTGGAAGTAGAAAGAAAATGGTATTTAATCGACGCTGAGGACGAAATCCTCGGAAGATTAGCCGTTAGAATCGCTAACATCCTTAGAGGCAAAAATAAGCCTGAATACACACCGCACGTTGACACCGGTGATTTCGTTATCGTTATCAACGCTGACAAAGTTCGTGTAACAGGTAACAAAGAAACTGATAAGATTTACTACCACCACACAAAATATCCGGGTGGCTTAAAATCAGCATCATTCAAAGAATTACAAGAAAAAGACGGCAGATTGGCTATCGAAAAAGCAGTTAAAGGTATGTTACAACACAACACTTTGGGTGCAGAACAATTCAACAAACTCAAAGTTTATGTAGGTAGCGAACACCCACACGCTGCACAAAAACCAATTAAATTGGAAAAGGAGGCTAAATAATGGCAAACACAGAAATTATGGCAACAGGCCGCAGAAAAACCTCTATCGCAGTTGTAAAATTGGTTAAAGGAACAGGCAGAATTTTCGTTAACGGCAAAAAATTGGCTGATTACATCGGAAACCGTCCTGCAATCGAATTGTTAATCAACAGACCGTTGGTTTTGACAGAAACAAAAGAACAATACGACGTAAGAGTTAAGGCTGTTGGTGGCGGTATCGTCGCTCAAGCCGGCGCTATCAGACATGGTATTGCAAGAGCATTGGTTAAAATCAACGAAGAATACAAAAACGTTTTAAGAATCGAAGGTTTGTTAACACGCGACCCTAGAGTTAAAGAACGTAAAAAATACGGTAGAAAAAGAGCAAGAAAACGTTTCCAATTCTCAAAACGTTAATCTTTTTCAAAACACAAATTCAAAAGAGGCGAACACCTATAGTGCCCGCCTCTTTTTTAAACTCATTACTGCCATCTTGGCCGGTCTTATACATTGGACCGACCCATGCTAGATTTTAACGCAAAATACAACGAACAGATTGCGTTTCTGTTTTGTGAAGCGAGCCACGATTGGCGCTATACGTGCTAATATTCAATGCTCTGTCAGCACTAAAACTAGTTCCGGACCAAAAACGCGTAGAAGTTCTCAGGTTAACCAAGTCTTTATTAATCGTCATCGCAGAAAGTTCGTCAATATTTGGAATACGACTTTCAGGGTTTTGTGCCGTACAGATACTTGAAGCTTCGTACCAGGTCGAAGACGTACTTGCATCAGCACTTGAAGATGGCATTGGAGCAACTACAAAAGGTTCGACTGAATTGAAAGTCGTTATAAAGCCCATGTCCTTACCAACAATATTGGGTCCTTTATTTCCATTCAAATCATAAATAAAGTTTACGCACATATTACTTTGCGGAAAACCAAATACATTTCCACTCGAAGTTAGGCTTGCCTCATGAAGAAATTCAGCTCGACAAGAGTGGTTATAATATGCAACTATACTTTCGCCATTTTGAGTCTCAAATGCTGCTGCTTTCGTATCCATCGTTGAGTAAGAAAAGCCTGAATACGATATATTTCTAAACCAACTACTTAACTCATACAAAGTGATCGGCAAAGTCTTTTGGCTACCCAACATATCATTATAAGTCGCCGGTATGCCGCAATCTTGCAAATGCGCATTATCGCAGATGTTGTTGATTTTTAGAACCTTGCTCAAGCCCTCAGTTAAAAAACTTTCCGTTGCGGTGTCAGTAACCGTTGTTGAACCGTTTTCATCTGTTGTTACGGTCAATACTCCATAACCACCAACTTGTGGCATCATTGCAATGGCTTGGCTCAGACGCGCGTACAAAGCTTTTCGCTGAGTGTTCCAAGTCCGTTCGTTAATATTTGCCATCAAAGATGGCAGAGTAATTGCAGCGACCACGCCGATGATTGTCAAAGACAGCAATATCTCGGCCATGGTGAAACCGCGAAGCGGTTTCGAGGTGACCAAGTGATCAAGTGACCAAGTGATCAAGTCGTTATGGGGAATTGACCTATTTGTATGCTCCATAGTAAATGCATTGTTGTAGGTCGGGTTTACTAACCCGACAAAA
>JAZUCM010000094.1:0-6361 GCA_045639085.1 Candidatus Gastranaerophilus bacterium | reverse complement strand
CCCCTATTGAACGGTATATTCCACTATTGTATTTTAATTTAACCATACTATTATATTAACCGATTTTCTACTTTTGTCAAGGGGGGCGACGAAAGTTAATGAGTTAATAACTTATTAACTCTATTCCCCCCCCGCCTCCGGCGGGGAGTTTTGTAACAATCTGTATATATTTTTGACATGCCGTTTTGGTTGTTTTTTAATTAGTATAGGAGGAAATTTTCGTCCGAAGAATAGGGATATCACATGTACATTAAAAATCTCGAAATTGATAACTTCAAATCATTTGCCAATAAATCCGAAATACCTTTGTTGGAAGGGTTTACCACCATATCCGGCCCGAATGGTTCGGGCAAAAGTAATATTATCGACAGCGTTTTGTTCGCCCTGGGTCTTGCAAACGCCAGCGAATTGCGCGCCGAAAATTTATCGCACTTTATCTCTACTTATACAAAACGTAACGAAGCGTTCGTAAAAGTTACGTTCGGAGATGTAGAAGAAGGCAAAGATTTAACTATTGCAAGAAAAATCCGCAAAACTAACCAGGGTTATGCAAGTACTTATTATTTGAATGACGCGGTTTCTACCCTGACAAATGTGCATGCGATATTGGAGCAATATAATGTTACGCCTAACAGCTACAACGTAATGATGCAAGGCGACGTTACAGGCATCACGAATTGTTCTCCGCGCAACAGACGTAAAATTATCGACGAAATCGCAGGCGTCGCAGATTTTGACCGCAGAATAGAACAATCCACCGAACAACTAAATACCGTAGAACAGCGCGTCGACAGAGCCTCTCTTATTTTAAGCGAGGTTGACAAAGGACTTGAACAACTGAAAGAAGAACGAGAAGTCGCGCTTAAATACCAAGCGTTACGCGAAGAAAAACAGGGGCTCGAAAGCCAGGTCGCAAAAGTCAAATTTTTTGATTTAAAACGCAACCTCGAACAAGCACACCTCAATATCCTTGATTTCACCAAAAAACGCAAGGAAGAAGAAGTTAAAAGCAAAGATTTGGACGAAAAACTGAACCTTTTACGCAAAAAATACGAAGAAGTTTCAACCCAAGTAAAAGAAAAAGGCGAGGCAGAACAACTTGAACTCAAGCGCAAAGAAGAAAGTTTCAAGGGCGACATCGAGCGCAAAGAACACGCAATAAATTATGCAGAAAAACAAATTCACGACGGCCTGAAAGTCATCACTAACGCAAACTCTGCAATCGAAAACAATACCGCAAAAATCGAAGATTTTAAACTAAAAATTCAACTTAAAGAAGATGAAATAAAGATTATCCAAGAAAATATCAAGGAAAAAGAGGCGGAACTGCGCAAAATTAACGAGGACATGACAGGTTTGAGCGACTCTTCCGACCTGCAAATAGAAAAACGCAACAATTTACGCAAAGAACTTGAATCGCTAAAAGAAGAAGAATACAAACTTTTGCAAGAAAAACTTCCGCTCGAAACTGAACTTAAAAACTTGACGACCAATTTGGCTCGAATAAAAGATGAATTGGCGGAGCTTCAAGCGTCTAAAGACAATTTTTCTTCCGACTACGAACTTAAACAAACTTTAGTAAAACAACTGGAACAAGAGTTGCAAGATTTTAAAACGATTCAACAAAAGACTCGTGACGAACTTGATGTTGTGAAAAATGAGATTAGCGACTGCGAATACAAAGTTGCTATTGCGCACAAAAAAGTTTCTCAGATGGAAGCGAGAAAACAGTTTGCAGAAGAGAACCTTGGCCGCGAAATCGACACTATTATGAACGCGAAATTACGTGGAGTTCATGCTCCGCTCGTTCAACTCGGTACTGTTGACAAAGAGTTTTCAACCGCAATGGAAGTTGCGTTTGGCGGCAGAATGGCCCATATTGTAGTCGACAACGAACACGTCGCATCTGTTGCGATCGAGCTTTTGCTCTCTACCGGCGCGGGCCGCGCAACATTCATTCCGCTAAACAAAATCAAACCGGCACCTACACGTCTTCAACTGCCTAAAGACAAAGGGGTTATTGATTACGCGATAAACCTGGTTGATTTTGACGACATATATCTCGACGCATTTTACTACGCTGTCGGCGATACACTCGTTGTAGAGGACAAAGAATGCGCGTCAAAACTTATCGGCAAGTACAGAATGGTCACCCTAAACGGTGAATTATTCGAAAAATCAGGTTCTATTACAGGCGGTAAGCTTAAACGTTCCGGGCTTTCTTTCAGCCAAAACGACGACGAAGAACTCAACAAATGCAACGCACGTCTGAAAGAACTCGAAACGACTTACTCAAATCTCAAACAAAAACGCCTCGATTTAGAAAACAAACTCGACAAAATCCGAGGCCAATATTCAGACGCGTCAAACGAGTTCTCAAAAGCAAAAATCGAGCTTGCCAATATGAAAAATAATTTCGACAACAGCGAAAAATTCCTGAAAGAAAAATCAGAATACATCGCCGTCAACGAGCCTCGTATCGCGCAAATTAACACAACTTTGGACAAACTCGAAGACAAAAACGTAAAAATTTACGACAAAATCGCAATTCTAGACGACGAAATCAAAGAAATCGAAAAACTTATCGACGAAACAGATTTGAAAGAACTTAAAGAAAAAACTAGCGGCGTTGAGGCTGAAATCAAGCGTTTACAGGCAAAATTAATGAGCGCTAACGGCGAAAAAGAAGATTTTAAGCGTCAAATTTCGTTCTTCGAAGATGTTATTCAATCAAAACGCGACGAAATCAAAAACATCGAAGCCAACAACGTTACGCTTGAAAGCGACAAGGCACGCTACAAAAACGATATCGTGCAAATTCAAGAACGCCTCGAAGAATTGAAAGTTCACCTAACAGAAATCGAAAGCAAACTCGGCGAACTTTTAAAACAGCGTGATGAATTAAACAACAATTTAATCGAGCTTGAAAAAGAAAAAGTGCTTAAACAAGCCGATATCGACCGAATCGGCGAACAAATAGAATCGTTCAAATCCCGTCGTCGAGAGCTTGAACCTCTTCTTGAAAGTGCAAAAGAAGATCTTGAAAACGCAGGCGTTGAAATCGAAAAACTTGAACCCGTTCAAATTTCAATCGAAGAAATCACCAACAAAATCCAACGCCTGGAAAAACGTATGGCCGACTTGGGCGATGTCAACATGCGCGCAATAACAACTTATGAAGAAAACCTCGCACGCCAAAAAGAACTTAAAGAAAAAATTGACACACTTTCTTTAGAACGCAAAGAAATCCTCGAAAAAATGCAGGGTTATGAACAACTCAAAAAAGAAACGTTCATGAAAACCTACAATAATATCAACGAAAACTTTAAGGAAGTTTTCCACGCATTATCAGAGGGTGAAGGCCAATTGAAGCTTGAAAATCCTGATGACCCGCTAAACGGAGGCTTAACAATCGAAGCCCAGCCGCGCGACAAAAAGCTTCAACGCTTGGAAAGTATGTCAGGTGGCGAAAAATCATTAACCGCGCTTGCGTTTGTGTTTGCAATCCAACGCTATATGCCATCCCCATTCTACGCATTTGACGAAGTCGACGCAAACCTCGACACAATGAACGTTGAACGTATTGCAGATATGGTCAAAAAGCAAGCGAAAGACACCCAATTCATCGTAGTTAGCCACAGAAAACCGATGATTGAATCTGCACACCGCACAATCGGTGTAACCCAAAAAGAAAAAGGGAAAACAAGAGTGACTGGAGTAAAACTAAGAGATGAGTAGCGAACCGATTTTTAGTTACGATGAATTTATAGACAAGAAAGATGCCAAAAGTCAAGGCATCGGAATTCTTGTGGATATGGCAAAACAAGGCAAAATCGACCCTTGGCAAATTGACATACTTGATATTACAAACAAATATCTTGCCTATATTTGCAACATGAAATCCCAAAATCTTCGCCTTACCGGCCAAACTTTTTTATTCGCCTCAATGCTCATCAAACTTCAATCCAATGTCCTTGAAGGCGTCGAACTTGCCGATTTTACCGAGCAGCCGGAAGAGCCGACATTTGACGACGATGGCTTCATTGTTGAATACCCGGAAGACGACTACGTTCCGACCAACAACATTATCTCACTCGAAGAAGTTCTTCAACGTAGAACCAGCGTACGACTAAACCACAACCGCATCGTAACATTGAAGGATTTGATTAGACAATTAGAATTCTACGAAAAACTTGAGCAGCGTCAAGCGCTACGTGACGCCCACGAGCGCGCTAAAAATCGTGTTCGTTCATACGCACGCCTCACTGCCGACGAAATCGTAAACCTCGCACACGAAGAATATATCGCAGACAACGTCTTAAAACTCAAAGCAAATTTGGAACAAATTTTTCAAAATGAAGAAAAAATCGAACTTAATGACCTTTTACCGCTAGGAATGGACAAAATGAGCGCCTATATCGCACTACTTTTCCTCGCCGCTGAATCCGATTATGAGCTGGAACAAGAAGAATTTTACTCTGATTTGTACATCGTAAAAGGGCAATCAAAAGAAGAAGAGGAACCACAAGATTCCAACGTCATTGAGTTTCACCAACGTGTCGAAAATATCATGTCCGTTATTGACACGACAGCAGAAGAAAAGAAAGTTTAGTGCAAATATATGGATAAAAACATTTTAAAATCAAGAATAGAGGCCGTTTTATTCATTACGGCGCGCGCAGTAACAACAGACGAAATCTCAAACATTCTGGATGCCGAAAAAGAAGACATCGAAGAGGCAATTTTGGAACTTATTATGGATTACTCCGCACGCGAAGGCGCGCTGGAAATCGACGATGAAGACGGATATATTATCCAAGTAAAAGAAGATTATATCGACATCGTAGAACTTCTTTGCCCGGTTGACTTGAAACCTGCGGTCTTGCGAACGCTTTCAATTATCGCACTAAAAGAACCAATTCGCCAATCAGATCTGAAAGAATTGCGTTCAAACGCCTACGAACACGTTCAAGAGTTACTTGAAAAGGGCCTAATTACGCGAACGAAAGACAAAAACGGCAGAAGTTTCAACATAAAAACGAGTCCAAAATTTGCCGAATACTTCAAACTCAAAGGCGATACAAATTCGCTTGTAAAAGTTCTCGAACGCGAAGGAAAAATCAAGGATTAACAATCAAAAGCGCCCTGCAGGGCGCTTTGTAATTTAACGTTTTATACACCAGACTCCAGAGGCTCCACTACGATGATATATATACATCCGCCCAGTCGTAAAATACAAAATCCTCGCCCCATCAGGATTGACGGCAGAACTTGCCTTTGAGGAAGTAACAAAAGACTGTGAGCCTCCCTCGTAAGCCAAAAGACGCTTGTTATAAAACATTGACGACAATTCTTCAACATTAGGTAGACGGCTATCTGCATAATTGTCTTTACAAGCAGCAACAGCGTTCAAATGAGAAGTTCTTGTAAGCATGGCCGATTCCGGCATAGGAGCAACAACAACAGATTCCATAGGATAAATCGCAGTAATAAACCCAATATCTTTCCCGGTAGCGTTAGGCCCTTTTGAACCATTCAAATCATAAATAAAATTTGCACACATATTAGGTTGTGAGAAATAATTGTCATGCTCAGCAAATGTATTAGTGCAATTAGGGTTATAATAAAGAGCTATACTCTCACCATTTTGTGTCTCAAACGCAGCTATTTTAGTATCTGTTTGCGCATAAGAATGAAATCCTCCCGGGCCCCAATCGGCATATCCAGATGTGCAAAAATTCCCAGAAAAAATTTCATTGAAAGCAATCAAAGTTTTCGGCAACGAAAAAGCTTCACCGTTGTTAATTGGCGTAATCAAACTTGTAATGCCACAGTCTGCCAGATGTTCAGCGTCACAAATGTTATTTATCTTGAGGACTTTCGAAAGGCCTTCGGTTAGAAAAGTTTCCGCGGCTGTATCAGCCGTAACACTTCCACTTTCATCCTCTGTTAAAGTTCCGTAACCGTTCAATTGTGGCATCATTGCGATGGCTTGGGACATGCGAGCGTAAAGGGCTTTTCTTTGGGTGTTCCAAGTTCTTTCGTTAATATTTGCCATTAAGGATGGCAGAGTGATTGCGGCGACCACGCCAATAATTGTCAATGACAGCAAAATCTCCGCCATTGTGAATGCACATTGCGTCATTGCGAGCGAACGGATGTGAGCGCGGCAACCCAGCCGATTGAGCGTAGCGAAATCGGTCAATGTCGTCACACTGGCTGACTGACCTCGTTGAAACTCGGTCAGCTGGTTTGCTTCGTCACTCACTGCGTTCGTTCCTCGCAATGACGCATGTTTTTTAAAATTTGTTTCTGTCATGTTTACCTCCGTAATCTTGCGCTCACAAGGGTCGGAGATTTT
>JAZUCM010000093.1:0-3604 GCA_045639085.1 Candidatus Gastranaerophilus bacterium | reverse complement strand
CAGAACGACATGGCTACGATCCGACTTCACCCCCCTTGAAACTTTTTTATTTTCCTTGTATTATAGTAATAAAATAAGAAGAAATAGGAGCATATTATGTTTGAACGTTTTACGGAAAAAGCCATAAAAGTTATTATGCTTGCGCAGGAAGAAGCACGTCGTTTAGGTCACAACTTCGTCGGAACTGAACAAGTTCTGCTTGGTTTGATCGGTGAAGGCACCGGCGTTGCAGCAAAAGCACTTAAATCAATGGGGGTAAACCTCAAAGATGCAAGAGCCGAAGTCGAAAAAATCATCGGCCGCGGTTCAGGTTTCGTTGCAGTTGAAATACCTTTCACACCAAGAGCAAAACGCGTTCTTGAGCTTTCTTGGGATGAAGCAAGACAGTTAGGCCACAACTATATCGGCACAGAACACCTTTTGCTAGGCTTAATCCGAGAAGGCGAAGGCGTTGCCGCAAGAGTTCTTGAAAACTTGAGCGTTGACCTGAACAAAGTAAGAACAAATGTCGTCAAGATGCTTGGAGAAACAAAAACTTCATCAGGCTCTTCTTCAAGTTCATCCGTAACTTCGAGCTCTTCATCAAGCTCTTCAAGCAAAGCAAAAACACCTAGCCTTGATGAGTTCGGCCGCGACTTAACACTTGCAGCACAAGAGCTTAGACTTGACCCTGTTGTAGGCCGCGAAAAAGAAATCGAACGCGTTATCCAAATTCTTGCACGTCGTACAAAAAACAACCCTGTTTTAATCGGGGAACCTGGCGTTGGTAAAACTGCCGTCGCAGAAGGACTCGCAAGTCGTATCGTAAACGCTGAAGTTCCGGATATTCTCGATGGCAAGAAAGTTATTCAACTTGACATGGGCTTACTCGTTGCCGGAACCAAATACCGCGGCGAATTTGAAGAACGTTTGAAAAAAATTATGGATGAAATCCGCCAAGCAGGTAACGTAATCCTTGTTATCGACGAAATGCATACTTTAATCGGCGCCGGAGCCGCAGAAGGCGCAATCGACGCCGCAAACATCCTTAAACCGGCTCTTTCCAGAGGTGAAATCCAAGTAATCGGAGCAACAACCCTCGATGAGTACAGAAAATATGTCGAAAAAGATTCAGCACTCGAAAGACGTTTCCAAACAGTCATCATAGAAGAACCGTCAATCGATGAATCAATTGAAATTATCAAAGGACTCAAACCTAAATATGAAGAACACCACAACTTGATAATCTCTGATCCGGCAATCGAAGCGTCAGTCAAGCTTTCCAGCAAATATATCACCGACAGATTTTTGCCGGACAAAGCTATTGACGTTATCGACGAAGCAAGTTCAAAAGTTCGCCTGAAAGTTTCAACTCTTTCTCCTGAAGGCAAAGAACTCGAAAAAGAACTAAAAGACTTGATCAAAGAAAAAGAAAACGCTATTCGCAACCAAGAATTCGAACGCGCATCACAACTTCGCGATGAAGAAGCAGATATGAAAGAACGTATTCGCGAAATGGCTCAACAATACAGAGAAGAACACGAAGCAAATAAACCAACCGTCACAGAAGAAGACGTTGCAACCGTTATCGCTACGATGACAGGTGTTCCGGTCACAAAATTGACAGAAGGCGAAAGCGAAAGACTTCTTAATCTGGAAAAAACTTTGCACGACAGAGTTATCGGCCAGCACGACGCAGTTGTTGCTATTTCTAAAGCAATCCGCCGTGCAAGAGTCGGACTCAAAAGCCCTAACCGCCCAATCGGAAGCTTTATTTTCTGCGGTCCGACCGGGGTTGGTAAAACAGAACTTGCAAAAGCACTTGCAGAGGCAATTTTTGGCTCTGAGGACAATATGATTCGTGTCGATATGGCCGGATTTATGGAAAAACACTCAACCGCGAAACTTATAGGCTCACCTCCGGGATACGTCGGCTACGACGACGGCGGCCACTTGACCGAACTTGTTCGCAAAAAACCTTATTCCGTAATCCTTTTCGACGAAATCGAAAAAGCGCACCCGGATGTATTCAACATCATGTTGCAAATCCTTGACGACGGCCGTTTAACAGATGCAAAAGGTCGTTACGTAAACTTCAAAAACACAGTAATCATTATGACGTCAAACGTCGGCGCAAGCATGATTACAACAACATCACGCCTCGGATTCTCAACATCTGCCGACGAATCAAAAGACAAATACGAAAAACTCAAAGACACCGTTTCTGAAGAAATGAAAAAAGCGTTCAGACCGGAATTCTTGAACCGTATCGACGAAACAATCGTGTTTGCTCATCTTTCAAAAGAAGAAATCCGTGAAATCGTCGACTTGATGCTCAAAGATCTCTTCAAACGACTTGCAGAAAGAGAACTTTCCGTTGAAATAACCGACGAAGTCAAAGATCACTTGGCAAAAGACGGCTACTCAGAAGCTTACGGAGCAAGACCGCTAAGAAGATTAATTCAGCGCAAAATCGAAGATATGTTGGCAGAAGAAATTCTCTCCGGCAAATACTCAGCAGGCGATACAATCAAAATGACGCTTGTCGACGACAAAATAGCGTTCGAAAAAGCAACAAAAAAACGCTCCAAAGCAAAAGCTTCCGTCGGCGAAACTGAAGAATAAGAAAAAAGCTCCCAAACGGGAGCTTTTAGTTTTGATAAAATCATTAGTTGTTTTAACGCTTAATACAACGGACATAAAAATTTTGATTCCCACCAGCTGACACACGAACGCCTGTTCTTACATCAACAAGGTAGGCAACATTACTCTTAACATAAGAACCTGACCAATAATCACTATATGCAAAACCACCAACTAATTCTTTATTATAATACATTGCAATAATTTCATCACGATTAGGTAATCTACTTTCAATATCTTGTACCCTACAAGCTGCACTCGCGCCAGACAAATACATTGGACTTCCACCACCAGCATCAGCCACCAAAGGCATAGGCGCAACGATATTAGTATCAGAACTATACAATGCAACAATAAAACCGATATCTTTGCCGACCGAATTCGGCCCTTTGTTGCCATTCAAATCATAAATAAAATTCGCACACATATAGGGTTGAGAATAGACATGGACATCCCCACCGTCAGGAATACATTTAGGATTATAATAAAGAGTTACCGTTTCACCATTCAGCGTTTCAAATGCGGCCGCCTTAGTATCAGGCTGTGAATAACTCATATTTCCCCATTCAAATGATGCAGAAAAGTTTACAAATTGACTATTTAATTCTGAAAGTTTGGTCGGCCAAGTTTTTGTTGTTCCCGCCATATTGGTGTAAGATGTTGGAACACCGCAATCTGCAAGGTGGTCACTATCGCAGATATTGTTGATTTTAAGTACCTTGCTTAAACCTTCCGTTAAGAAAGTTTCAGCCGCAGTGTCTGCCGTAACGCTTCCGCTTTCATCTTCTGTAAGCGTTCCATATCCACCGACTTGTGGCATCATTGCAATGGCTTGGGATAAGCGAGCGTAAAGCGCTTTTCTTTGTGTGTTCCAAGTGCGTTCGTTAATATTGGCCATTAAAGATGGCAGCGTGATTGCGGCGACCACGCCGATGGTAAGTCGGATCGTAGCCATGTCGTTCTGTGAGCCAAGGGGTTGTAC
>JAZUCM010000092.1:0-5683 GCA_045639085.1 Candidatus Gastranaerophilus bacterium | reverse complement strand
CAATTAATCAATTTAATCAGCTATGCGACGAGTTATTTAGCTTCGCCGGCTCCGATTTTCGAAATCGGCGAAATTACTAAATAAAAAATCTCCTGGGCGCCTCGACGCGACCGGCCCTAGCGGAGGACACAGCGCACGTAGTGCACAGTTGACTTGTAATCCGAAACGCGGGCGCCGTAGTACGTGCGAACGCTCAAAGCTCTGCCTGCGCTGAAACCCGAGCCAGACCAGAAGTACGCGGAAGCGGTTAAGTTGATTAAATCTTTGTTAATCAACATCGCTGAAAGTTCATCAATATTGGGAATGCGGCTTTCAGGGTTTTGTGTTGTGCATAATGAGGCTGCGCCAGCCCAAGCAGAAGTTCCGGCGTTTTCACTGGATGATGGCATCGGGGCGACTACTATTGGGTCATTAGAATTGGATGAGGTGATGAAGCCCATGTCCTTACCAATTGTGTTTGGACCTTTATTTCCGTTCAAGTCGTATAGAAAGTTTACGCACATTGTTGCCTCTGGAAAACCAAATACGTTGCCATATTGCGTAAGGCTAGCTTCATTTAAATATTCGTATTTGCAGGAATGGTTATAGTAAGCCACAATACTTTCACCATTCTGAGTTTCAAACGCCGCGGCTTTAGTATCCATTGTTGAATATGAACTGCCTGAATATGCTGCGCTTCTAAACCAGGTATTTAAGCTATATAATGTTGTTGGCAATATTGAGGTTGTTCCTGCCATATTAGTATAAGACGTTGGAATGCCGCAATCCGCCAAGTGTGCATTATCACAGATATTGTTAATTTTAAGTACTTTACTCAAGCCCTCAGTAAGGAATGATTCTGTTGCCGTGTCCGTAACCGTTGTTGAACCGTCTTCATCTGTTGTTACGGTCAATGTTCCATAGCCAGCAATTTGTGGCATCATGGCGATGGCTTGAGACATACGAGCGTATAAAGCCTTGCGTTGGGTGTTCCATGTTCGTTCATTGATGTTCGCCATTAAGCTCGGCAATGTAATCGCTGCAACTACGCCGATGATTGTTAGGGAGAGAAGTATCTCCGCCATAGTGAATGCGTTACGGCAGGGCGATAAGGCCACGTGGGTTGACTGCGCGGGCTGACGCTCGCGCAGCTGGGTTGCCGCGTCACTCACTGCGTTCGTTCCTCGCAATGACGCAAGGGTTTTTAATGTTGTTTTTGTCATTTTTAATCCTCCATATTACTGATTGTTCCAATCGAGGAGGATTTGTTAAAGCAATGCCAGCAAAGCCAGGTATAGCAACGGTTAAGGGATACCCCCCCCCCCTAAAAGCCTTGGGACACAAGGGTTTCCAGCTTTTCGTCCTGCATTACAAAGTAACATATTCAAGCTATGCCTCTGTCTAGTTTCCTTCAACGCCTCTTAAACTCCTCTGTTGAATTCCATACTCATAAACTCATTATACACTATTTTTCAAAAATTTCAAGTGGTCTACTGGAAAATTTTTCAAAACCACTTGAAATCCGAAAAAAATATGTTATAATAAAAACAGTGGGGCGGTAGCGCTAACTACCATCACCTGCTATGGCTAACGTGGCATTCAGTTTTTGAACTGGGTGCCATTTTTTATTATGTATAAAATCAAAAAGATTAAAAATAAAGTCAGATTGAATTCACTCATAACCGAGCCCTCCTTTCGTCAAAACTATCAGCCTATGCTAACGTAATTCTGTTGTGCTGACGTTTTTTAAAAGAAAACAGGCTAGCCCCACTATTTAATTGTCAAATTAATGCCCTCATTATAACATAAAATTAATTTTCCCCAAACACTTGAAATCCTAAAAAAATATGTTATAATAAAAACAGTGGGGCGGTAGCGTCAACTACCGTATCCTATATAGAAGTCGAAGTGCGCTTACCATTTATTGGTGGGCGCGCTTTTTATTACGCTTAAAATCAAAAAGATTAAAAATAAAGTCAGATTGAATTCACTCATAATAGACCTCCTTTCCTCGGAACAATCGACCGAAATCGAAGTACATACTGTTGTGTCGATGTTTCTGTAGAAAATAGGACTGCCCCACTATTTAATTGTCAAACCACTCCCCATTATAACACAAAGTTAAATTTTTCACCAAAACACTTGAAATTCTAAAAAAATATGTTATAATATAAGTATGCGGGGCTAATAGCCCCACATACTCAGCCCTAGAAAAATGCTACTAAAACTAGGTCTATCAAAAGCTTTGCAATTTGCAAGGCTTTTTTAATGAACTTCATTTCGTCCATCTTTCCTTTTCCTTTCCGCACCTCGTTTCTACATTACATTTGTGGGCGCGGTGTCGAGGGCTATTTAATTATCAATATTTTAAATTCTTTTTCGACATTAATTATAGCGGCAAAACACCGAAATGTCAACTTTTTGAAACAAAATTTCCCCAACCACTTGAAATCCTAGCCTTAAAATTACAGCGATTTTGCAAATTGATATTTTTATGGTAAAATGCTTTTGAACAATATTACTCGCTAAAGTATAGGGATATATGAAAAAAATAGTCACCGCAAAAGATGCAATAAGTTTAATAAAAGATGATTCAAGCGTAATGATCGGCGGTTTCATAAGTTGCGGCGCGCCGGACAAACTCGTTGACGCGCTTGTCGAGCATAACGCCAAAAATCTAACTATGATTGTCAATGACACCTCTATTCCTAACGTTGACAAGGGCAAACTAATTGCCAACAAGCAAGTTAAAAAAGTAATAGCGTCTCATATCGGACTCAATCCCGAAACCGGCCGCCAAATGCACTCCGGCGAAATCGACGTCGAACTCGTTCCGATGGGAACTCTCGTCGAAAGAATTCGCGCCAAAGGCTCAGGACTCGGCGGAGTCCTCACCCCAACAGGCGTCGGCACAATCATTGAAGAAAACAAAGAAACAATGGAAATTGACGGCAAAAAATTTATCTTCGAACGCCCGCTTGGCGCCGATTTTGCCCTGATTTACGGTTCAAAAGTCGACAAGTATGGCAACGTAGCATTCTACGGCACCACGCGTAACATGAATACCGTCATGGCAACCGCTGCCGATACAGTAATCGTTCAGGCCGATGAATTCGTCGACACTCTTGAACCCAACGAAGTAGTTATTCCGGGACTCTTCATCGACTACATTGTAATTAACGAGGAGACAAGCACATGCAACAAGTAACACTTAACTCCAACAACGTTTTAAGCTTTGAAACTCAAGCCCCAGTTCTTTCCAAAGAACAAATAAGAGAAATTGTTGCTAAACGCGCAGCCAAAGAATTCCACGAAGGCGATGTCGTCACTCTCGGAATAGGCCTGCCAACAGCCGTCGCCGATTACGTGCCTGAAGAAAAACACGTTATCTTCCAATCCGAAAACGGACTTCTCGGGGTTGGAAAGTCTCAAACAGGAGAAATTGACAAGCGCATAATCAATGCCGGCGGCGGATACGTTGAAACCAAGCCGGGCGCCTGTTTTTATGATTCTCAAATGGCATTTTTGATGATGCGAGGCGGTCACATCGATGCAACCGTCCTTGGCGCGCTACAAGTCGACGAAGAAGGCAGTATCGCAAGTTGGCTAATCCCAGGAAAATTCGTTCCGGGCATGGGCGGCTCAATGGACCTCATCGTCGGCGCCAAAAAAGTTATCGTCGCAATGGAACATACCTCAAAAGGTGCTGTCAAAATCGTTAAAAAATGTAGCCTTCCACTCACTGCCTACCGCGAAGTTGACTTAATCATCACAGAGCGTTGCGTCTTTGAAGTCACCCCACAAGGCCTTGTTTTGACCGAAATAAACCCAATGTTCGAAATCGAAGACATCAAAGCATCCGTAAGCGCAGACTTCACGGTTAGTGACAATATTAAATACATGGAAATCTAATGACTGACTACAAAACTTTACTCGACGACGGAATTTTTGACATAAGAAACGGCAAGTTCGAATGCGCGATAGAAAAAATCACTCAATCCCTCGAACTCAAGCGCGATTGGGAAATCCCCTATTTTTACCGTGCCGTAGCAAATCAAGCGTTGGAAAACTTTAACGACGCATTGCTTGATTACACTAAAGCCCTCCAGCTTAACCCGCGCATGACGGACGCATATTACAACCGCGCCCACATAAACCTTACGCGCAAAGACATTGTCAACATCGACCTCGACAAAATTGTCACCGACCTTGAAAAAGCGCTGGAACTTGATCCCAAATTCATCGACGCGCTTTATGCAATGGCAGCGGTGCAAAAAAAGCTTGAAAACTACCACCGCGCACTGGAATACCTGGAAAAATTGCTACAAATAGAGCCCGACGCAATCAACGCCAAGGCCCTGAAAAAATTAATCCTGCAAAAATATATGGTCTAGCCACTGAGTGGCATCTATACTCGTACCTATGGGCATTGAAAATTTATCGCTTAACACAACGGACTTTATTCTTAGCTGCTCTACTAAGTTGACTGCGATCTCCTGTACGGAAATCATGGTGCCAAGCCGTTCCAGGGTTACCATAGGAAACAATAGAGCTAGACCAATAACCATCAAGCGTATTTCCAAGGAGTTCTTTATTGTAGAATATAGAACTTAATTCATCACGATTAGGAAGGCGTGATTCAGAATTTTGAGCTTGGCATGCTGCCCCTGTCGACGCAAATACCACTGCGTTATCAACATCAATCGGCAATGGCATTGGAGCTACAACATTGGAATCATTTGGATATAGGGCGGTTATAAATCCAATATCCTTGCCAACTACGTTTGGTCCTTTGTTACCATTTAAGTCATAAATAAAATTTGCGCACATCTTTGGTTGAGAGTAATGAAAAGCATTACCTTCCGTGTCGGAAGTACAAAAAGGGTTGTAATAAAGTATTACTGTCTCTCCGTTTTGTGTTTCAAAAGCTGCGGCTTTAGTGTCTATATTTTTTTGTGGATTTTCAAAAATACTTCCACCTTCAGAGGAGCCATTACTATCCCAACTCCCGGTAAACATTGAATTCAACTCACTTAATTTAGTTGGCCAGGTTTTTGTTGAACCCGCAAGGTTTGTAAACGACGCTGCGACACCACAGTCGGCCAGATGTGCCGCGTCGCAAATATTGTTTATCTTGAGGACTTTGCTTAGCCCCTCTGTCAAAAATGCCTCTGCTGCCGTGTCTTTTGTCGTTGTGACAGAGCCATCCGTGTTTGTGCCTTCATATTCACCATAGCCATTCAACTGCGGCATCATCGCAATCGCTTGGGATATTCTAGCGTAAAGTGCTTTACGTTGCGTATTCCAAGTGCGTTCGTTAATATTTGCCATCAAGCTTGGCAGAGTGATTGCGGCGACCACGCCAATAATTGTCAATGACAGTAATATTTCTGCCATAGTAAATCCAAGTTTTTTTGTCATTTTAATCCTCCGATTATCCTCATACAAGTATTCTACCATATTTTCTTGTGTTTTTCAAGTGGCGCGAGTAAATAAGCGTTCATGAGGGGCGGAGGTTTTGGCAATACATGGGCCGCAACGCCAGATATAATCAGGCTGTTGAGGCGCCCCCCCCCCCTATTGAACTTCTTATTCTTTTATTGTTTTTTGTATAATTCATATTTTCATGATACCGTATTTTCTTAATTTGTCAAGAGGGGAACGTGTTAAAAGGTTAAAGGGTTAATAGGTTAAATGGGATTAA
>JAZUCM010000091.1:0-20869 GCA_045639085.1 Candidatus Gastranaerophilus bacterium | reverse complement strand
AGGGGCTGCGTGTTAAAGGGTTTAATGGTTAATAGGTTAAAAGGGATTATGGAAATTAACAATGGTAAAACGCTGCGATTGAAACTTTTATTATTCCTTAACGAACCTTTTAACTTTTTAACCCTTTAACCTTTTAACATATGCCGAAGGTGACATATCGCCCTTATTAACTTTACCCCATTTATCCTTTTTTCTCGCTGCGTTCGCGCACCGAAATCCAAACAGGTGTGCCGAAAAAGCCAAATGCTTCACGTAATTTATTTTCCAAATAGCGTTTATAATGCTCCTTCAACAAGTCAGCATTATTAGCAAAAATAACAATATGCGGCGGCTGAACCCCGACTTGCGTCGTATAAAGCACCTTCAAACGCTTACCTTTTACCGATTGTGGCGGATTTAGAGCGTAGGCCTCTTTTACAACCTTGTTCAATAATCCGGTAGAAACCCTTTTCGTCGCTTGTTCATAGACAGCTTTTGCCTGCTCAAAAATCTGAGGCAAACGCTGACGCGTTAATGCACTTATAAAAATTTTAGGCACAAATTCCAGAAACGGGATTTCATTCGTCAAATATTTTGCAAACTGGTTTATGGTATTCGATTTTTTATCTTCAATCAAATCCCATTTATTAATCGCAATAATCAAGCCTTTTCCCGCTTCAGTGATGATTGATGAAATCTTTTTATCCTGATCCGAAATTCCTTCTTTAGCGTCAATCACCAACAACGCAACGTCACACTCCTTGATAGAGCGAATTGCACGTTCCACTGCAAACTTTTCAACGCCGTAATCAACTTTTGATTTTTTACGAATACCCGCGGTGTCGATAATGACAAAATCTTGACCTTGGTAAGTAATCTCGCTGTCAATACTGTCCCGCGTAGTGCCGGAAACGTCCGAAACAATAACCCTTTTTTCGTTCAAAAGAGAGTTTACAATCGAAGATTTGCCGGCATTTGGGCGGCCAACAATCGCAATTTTAATCTTTTTGTCTTCAACTTGAGCATCCCCAACCGTAAAATCTTCGGTTACGATATCCAGAATGTCACCAACACCACCGCTTCCATGCAGCGCAGAAATAGGAATAGGTTCACCAATCGCAAGTCCATAAAAATCACTTATCATAACCATTGACTGCGGATTATCAATCTTATTCACCGCCAGAAAAACCGGCTTTCCGGACTGGCGCAAAATGTTTGCAATATCATAATCAACAGGATTTACGCCATCTTTTCCGTCAACAAGAAAAATAATCTTATCAGCTTCGCTACAAGCAATTCTGGCCTGATCAAATATTGAAACCATAATTTCGTCTTCATCACCGGGAATAATCCCGCCAGTATCAATTACCGTAAAAAATTTATCCTGCCACTCAACGTCAAAATAAATCCTGTCACGCGTAACTCCCGGCTGATCATCAACAATCGAATTGCGAGCACCAACAAGTCTATTGACAAATGTAGACTTGCCAACATTAGGTCTTCCAACTATAGCGACTATCGGTTTTCTATCCATACGACAAGAATAACAAAAACAAAACTAATGGTCAACTAAAAAATCATCTAATAAAGCAGTTCTCCGCCACCTGCTTGTCACCCTCACGGGTGCCAACACCGTGGCTTCGCTGTCTAATACGCCACTCTCAAACCCTCTCGGCAAACAATTCACTGGATTGTTTGCCTCGGCAGAGTGCTCACGTTCCTTATCGCGAATTTTTGTTCGGACTGGCATGATAACTAATTATTTTATCATTTTTGTAGTATAATTTTACTGTTGGTAAAATAAAGAGAGGTATACAATGAAAAATTTATCACCATTACAAATCGAAAGATTGAAATACCAGCCAAAGCTTCCTGAAAGCTTATCAAGCGGTATCAACTCACTAGAAGTTCTTGAAGGTTCAGCAACAGAATCCGTTCGCGACCAAGAACAAATCAAAGAATTATTTTCAAACACTTACGGAAAACCAACCGTAACATTCAAAAAAACAGCAGCTGAAAAGCAATCACCAATCAGAAACGTTGGTGTAATCCTTTCCGGCGGTCAAGCTCCTGGAGGCCACAATGTTATTGCCGGACTTTACGATGCATTGAAATCTGCAAACGCTGAAAACAAACTTTTCGGTTTCTTAGGCGGACCTTCCGGCATCATCGAAGGTAAGTACATTGAATTCACCGACGAATTCATCAACGAATACAGAAACACCGGCGGTTTTGACATCATCGGTTCAGGCAGAACAAAACTCGAAACAGAAGAACAATTCAAATCTTCTTGGGAAGTTTGCAAAAAATTGAACATCTCTGCTGTCGTAATCATCGGTGGCGACGACTCTAACACAAACGCAGCCCTTCTTGCAGAATGGTTTGTTAAAAACAACGCCGGCATCCAAGTTATCGGTTGCCCTAAAACAATCGACGGCGACTTAAAAAATGAACAAATCGAAATTTCTTTCGGGTTCGACACTGCAACAAAAACTTACGCAGAATTAATCGGAAACATCCAACGCGATGCTAATTCAGCTAAGAAATACTGGCACTTCATCAAAATTATGGGAAGAAGCGCTTCTCACGTTGCATTAGAAGCAGCGCTTCAAACTCAACCAAACATCACCCTAATCAGTGAAGAAGTTGAAGAAAAGAAAATGTCACTAGACAGTATCATTTCTTATATGTGCGACATCATCGCAAAACGTGCTGCAAACGGCAAAAACTTTGGTATCGCAATCATTCCTGAAGGCCTAATCGAGTTCATCCCTGAAATGAAATCCATGATTTCAAACTTGAACGACATTATGAGCGCATTGGAAAAAGACGAACGCTACTCAAACGCTGAACAAGCAGAAAAATTCGCTATCATCGAAAACACACTTTCAAGCGAAAACTCAAAAGTGTTCTCATCACTTCCAACATTGATTAAATCACAATTATTGATGGATCGTGACCCACACGGAAACGTTCAAGTATCAAAAATCGAAACAGAAAAACTTTTAATCGAAATGATTAGAACAAGACTTAGCGAAATGAAAGCTCAAGGCAAATACGTCGGCAAATTTGGCGATCAAGCACACTTCTTCGGCTACGAAGGCCGCTGCGCATTCCCATCAAACTTTGACGCAGATTACTGCTATTCATTGGGATACAACGCGTTTGCGCTTATCAACAACGGATTTACGGGCTACTTGTCATCAGTAAGAAACCTAACAGACGTTGCAAGCAACTGGATTGCAGGCGGAATTCCGTTGACAATGATGATGAACATGGAAAAACGCCATGGCGAATGGAAGCCGGTTATCCAAAAAGCTCTTGTAAGACTTGACGGCCCAGTGTTCGCAAAACTTGAACAACACAGAGAAGAATGGGCATTGAACGATAGATACCTATTCCCTGGTGCAGTTCAATACTTTGGCCCAAGCTCTGTATGCGACATCACGACAGTAACGTTGCAACTTGAGCGCGCAAAAGCATTAGCTAATGCATAGTCTCAAACAAGATAAAAGCATTAAAGCGGGATTTGATTTAAATCCCGCTTTTTTATTTATTTTTAAATGCGAACAAAACCGCCCCACGGTTGCGGGGCGTTTGAAAATTATTGTCTTTTTCCTTGTTCTTCAAGTCGTTTTTGTTTATAGCCATAAGCCGCGTAAATCGCAACGCCTATCAACAGCCACAATGGAAAATATATTGACGAGGTTTTCAAAAATTTCATCGAATAAATCATCAGACCGCCGCAAGTCAGAACACCCAATATCGGAAACCAAGGGCAAAGTGGAACTCTGAAAGGTCGCGTTCTATTCGGTTCAGTTTTGCGCAATATCAACACCGCTATGCAAATAATTATAAACGACGTAAATGTGCCAAAGTTACAAAGTTCTGCAGAAATATTCAAGTCCATAAACAACGAACCGATTATTACCACGAACGCCGCAATCCAAGTCAAAACGTGCGGAGTTCTAAAACGTCTATGTATCGCACGCAAAGACTTTGGCAAAAATCTGTCGCGACTCATCGCATAAAGAATTCTTGTCGTTCCCAATTGATAAATCAACAATACAGATGTCAATGCACAAAGCGCACCGGTCGAAATAACTCCCGCAAACCAATCTTTACCAATAAACTGCATAGCCGCCGCAATCGGAGCTGATGTGCTGATATTTTGCAACGGAACAACACCAGTCAAAACAAGCGCCACGAATACGTACAAAATAGTACAGAAAATAAGCGTGCCCAAAATACCAATCGGCAAATCACGTTGAGGGTTTTCCGTTTCCTCCGCGCAAGTTGAAATCGCATCAAATCCAATATATGCAAAGAAAATCAAAAACGCACCCATAAAAACACCTTCAAAACCATTCGGCGCAAAAGGCGTCCAGTTTTCAGGTTTAACATAAAAAGCTCCAACAATTATGAATGACGTAATCATTAACATATTCACGCCAACCATAATACTCGCCACGCGCGTTGATTCCTTCACACCCTTTATCAATAGCAAAGTCAGAACCAACACAATAAAAATCGCCGGCAAATTTATTGCCATTGGAATTTTATCAAACAAATACGGCATATAATCGTGCGGATTTAAACCGTTTTGATCACACATAGTCAATATTGTTCGATAATCATTGCGCAACCACAGCGGGAAATTCACAACAAAATCAGGTAGAATATGTTTAAAGCCTTTCAAAAACTGAACAAAATACCCCGTCCAAGCACTTGCGACGGTGATATTACCGATGGCATACTCAAGCATCAAAATCCAGCCCACCATCCAGGCCATAAATTCACCCATTGTCGCGTAAGTATAAGTATAAGCACTTCCAGCAACCGGCATCATTGCTGCAATTTCACTATAGCAAAGTGCGGAAAATACGCACGCAACAGCCGCCAAAATCATTGAAATTATAACCGCCGGCCCGGCACCTGCGCCTTCCAAACCGCCTTTTATTGCCGATCCGATAATCGTAAAAATTCCCGTTCCGACAACCGCGCCGATTCCGATAATCATCAAATCAAAAACATTTAACGTTTTTTTCAACTCTGATTTATTACTAACCGCCAAAAGTTCATCGGGACTTCTTCTTTTTAGTAAATTCTCTATTAAACTCATTATTTAATTGTTTCCTGTCTTTTTTGTGCTACTTTTTCGTTGTGTAATTCATTTTCATAATCACGGTTTTTAATAAATCCGTAATAAAGGTAAATCAACGCTCCGACTCCCATCCAAATAGGGAACAAAAGAGCTGAACTTGATGCAAATTGCATTTTATAAACCATCAATCCGCCGCAACATAAAACACCCAACAACGGGAACAATGGTGAAAAAGGAACTTTGAAAGGTCGTGGACGATCAGGTTCTGTTTTTCTCAAAATCAACACCGCTATACAAACGACAATAAATGATGCGAATGTTCCAAAGTTAGAAAGTTCTGCCGCCACGTTCAAATCTAAAACTAAAACGCCTAAAATTGAAAGTGCGCAAACAGTCCAAGTTAAACGAACAGGAGTCTTAAATACAGGGTGAAGATTTTGAAATTTCTTAGAAATAAAATTATCACGACTCATCGCATAAAGCGTTCTGATAGCAGCCATCATCATAACCAGCAACACAGATGTCAAGCCCGCAAGCGAACCCGCAGAAATAAGTCCAGCAAAGAAATTTTTACCCGCAGCACCCATCGCATAAGCCATTGGCGCTTTCAAGAAGTCTGTCGGAATAGTCACACCACTTGTTGGTTGCATACCTGTCAAAACAAGCGCTACAAGTACGTATACAACGGTAGTAACTAATAAAGAACCAATAATACCAATCGGCAAATCGCGTTGAGGATTTTTACATTCCTCAGCCGCTGTTGCAACCGCATCAAATCCAATATACGCAAAGAAAATCAAAAACGCCCCGGCAAAAATTCCCTCAAATCCATTCGGCGCAAACGGTGTCCAGTTTTCAGGCTTAACATAAAACGCACCACCCAAAACGAACAATGCAATTACGGCCAATTTTATAAACACCATAATTCCCGCCATTTTAGCAGAATCCTTTGTTCCCTTAACCAAAATCGCTGCCGTCAAAACAATCATTATAATGGCCGGCATATTTATACAAATAGGAACACCAGCAATATGAGGTATAACCGTTGTTAAATCCGTAACACCTGCATCTTTACAAATTTTCAATGCAGAACTCGTATTATTCATCAACCAAACCGGCGGATTTGCCATCCAAGCCGGCAAAACATGAGAAAAGCCTGACAAAAACTGAACGAAGTGATTTGACCAAGCGCACGCACAAGCAATAAAGCCAACGGCGTACTCCAACATCAAAACCCAACCGACCATCCAGGCCGCAAACTCACCCAAAGTTGCAAAAGTGTAAATATAAGCACCACCGGCAACAGGAATCATCGTCGCAAATTCACTATAACAAAGCGCTGAAAATATACACGCAATAAGCGCAATAACCATTGAAACAACAAGTGCTGGCCCTGCACCGACTCCACCATCCGGACTGCCCGCAGCCGCCACTCCGACAACCGCAAAAATCCCGGAGCCGATAATCGCACCGATACCCAAAATAATCAAATCCCAAGCGCCAAGCGTTTTTTCCAAACTAACTTCTGCCGCCTGTTCCATCATTTCGTCAGGTGCCTTAACACGTGTTATCTTTTTCAAAAAATTTTTAGTAAACGTCGCTCTATTAAATTTTTCAGCCATCTATATTCCTCTATTTTCTATCTTAGAAGTACCAAGTACCCTCACACTACATTTACTCTTTACAAAGCGGGAAGCCCAACGCCTCTCTTTGTTCCACATACAACTGCGCAACAGCAGACGCCATTGTTCTGACACGATTGATGAAATTAATCCTTTCATCTTTACTGATAACCCCTCTTGCATCAAGAAGGTTAAAAGTATGAGAGCATTTTAGCACGTAATCATACGCAGGCAAAACAAGTTTCGCCCCAATACAATTATCAACCTCTTTTTGATAAAGATCAAACATCGTAAACAAAGACTTCGCATCCGAAATCTCAAAGTTATACTTAGACTGTTCGATTTCGTTCTGCAAGAAAATCTCACCATATTTCAACTTGTCATTCCACTGAATATCAAAAACAGAAGACTTGTTCTGCAAATACATCGCGATACGTTCCAAGCCGTAAGTAAGTTCCAAAGCAACCGGCTTGACCTCAATTCCGCCAACTTGTTGGAAATAAGTAAACTGGGTAACTTCCATGCCGTCAAGCCAAACTTCCCAACCAACACCGGCAGCGCCAAGCGTCGGGGATTCCCAGTTGTCTTCAACAAATCTCACATCGTGTTTAGAAAGATCAATTCCCATTGCCTCAAGACTCTTCAAATAAAGTTCCTGCGCATCGTCGGGAGAAGGTTTCAGAATAACCTGGAATTGATAATAATGCCCTAAACGATTAGGGTTTTCGCCATATCTTGCATCGGTAGGCCTTCTGCAAGGTTCAATCATTGCCGTGTTCCAAGGCTCAGGCCCCAAAGAACGCAAAAAAGTTGCGGGGTTCATCGTAGAAGCCCCTTTTTCTATATCATACGGCTGTTGAATAATACAGCCCTGATCTGACCAAAATTTTTGTAAATTAAAAACTAGTTCTTGAAAATTTAGCGCCATAACATAATCCAATCTTAATTGTCTTATACACACTCATTTTAGAATTTTACGACTAACATAACATAATTGCAATATTTATGTTAAAAAAGGTTAAAAAATAGGATAAGTTAATGCGACGTAGTCGCACGAATTAACTTATTAACCCTCTTATTAACTTCCCTACTTACTAACTTACTCACCTTTTACAAACCATTCAACTCTTTCAGCTCTGTATCAGCGTTTATTTCTATGTATTTACAAATATTGTAAACAACGCCATACGGGAAATAATACACGTTATCTGCCGGTGTTATTTTTAACATTGAACGCTCGCCATCAACTCGAATTACACTCATCAAAAAAGTCTTTTTGGCAGCCTTGAAAAGTATGTACCCCATTTTAGACTGCAATTCTTCTATCTCAAACTTATTTGCATTCAACGCCAAAATCGACATGTAAAACAATTTTTCAACAGGCATGTCAAAAGAACGAGAACACTTCGCAAACTCAATGTTTTGCGGCGTAACCAGTTGCAATTCTTGGGCCGGAGTCAATTCTTCAGGCTCCGCACAAACACTCAGGCCAACGGCCATTAAAACTAAAACAAATGCACAAAACCTTTTCATTACCAGGTTGCCCCCTCTTTGATGTTTACAACCAACGGAACCGAAAGCGGTTGATCTAATTCCATGGATTCGGTCAATAATTTTTTAACAATCTCAGCCTCGGATTTCGGCGCTTCAACAACAATTTCGTCATGAACTTGCATGATAAATTTAGCATTAAGATTATTTTCTTTGAGACTATCGGCAAACCTTATCATAGCAAGTTTCATTAAATCCGCAGCAGAACCCTGCATCGGATAATTTATCGCGGCACGTTTTGCAAACTCTCTGACAATAACGTTCGAATTGCTTATTTCATTTTTAAAATAACGTTTTCGACCAAATATCGTCTCTGCAAATCCATCAATCATGACACGTTCAATCATTGCATTCATATAGAGCTTCACGCCTGCATAAGTCGCAAAATAACGATTAATAAAATCTTCGGCCTCACTCAACGATATACCTAGAGCTTTGGCAAGCCCAAACCGAGTTTGGCCGTATATTATACCAAAGTTTACGGTTTTGGCTAATGCACGCATTTGTTTAGTCACTGAAGACAACGGTACATCAAAGATATTTGATGCAGTCATCGCGTGAACGTCTTTGTCAAAAATGAACGCTTGTTTAAGTTGATCATCACCTGAAATATGAGCCAATAATCTCAACTCAATCTGCGAATAATCCGCTGAAATTATTACCCCATCAGGATTTTGGGAGACAAACGCTGTACGAATTTTTTCCCCCTCTTCTGTTCGTATCGGAATATTTTGCAAGTTTGGATTTGACGAAGAAAGGCGCCCCGTTAATGTTGTTGTCTGATTGTAGGTAGTATGAATCCTATTATCAATCGGGTTAATTAATTCCGGCAAAGCCTCAGTATATGTGGATTTCAACTTTGAATATTTACGATACTGCAATAGATGTATTGCAATTTCATGTTCTTCCGCCAACTCTTCCAAGACTTCTGCGCTGGTCGAATAAGATGTTCGCCCTCGACTTTTCTTTTTGTGCTGAATCCCCAATTTTTCAAAAAGAATATGCGCGACTTGTCTTGGAGAATTAAGATTAAACCCTTCATCCGCAATTTCAAAAATAGAAAATTCCAATTTTCTTATTTTTATATTGAAAAATTCTGTCAAATCTTTTAGCGCATTAGTATCAATCGCAACCCCGGTATATTCCATATCCGCAATGACTTTTGCCAGCGGAATTTCTATCTGCTGCAAAAGTTTCCAACAGTTATTATCAAAATGTTGAGAACGATATCTGGTTAATTCAATCAAAAGCCAAATGTCACGATACGCTTTAGCATCCTGAACACATTCTTCCAATAATCCAAGCTGAACGGATTTTGCATTTACGTTCATCTCCTTAATAGGAGATATGTTCAAACATTGTAAGGCCTGAACGTCAAGTTCGTGGTTGTTTGCTGAGTTTTCAACATAACTTGCCAACATCGCATCAAAAATCACATTTTGTAAAGTAATGCCATTAGCCCTTAAAGTGCTATATTCTTTTTTTGAATCAACCGTTATTTTTGCGATATTAGCATCTTCAAAAAGAGGTTTGAACCTTGACAAAAGTGCTTCCACAGACCCAAAAGACAAATTGTTTGACAAGTCAAACGGAATGTAATAAACGTTTGCATCATGTTCTTTGTCAATTTTTACCGAAATCCTTCTATCTGCGTCAATCGCAATATCCGCAACCCCTATTGCGATATAATTAATTTTTTGGCTGAGAATATTTTCCGTATCTGCCGATGTCGTAAAGAAAAATGCCCCTTTTTGACGAATATTTCTTTCCATCGCATTGAAATCTTCAATCGAACTCACTTCTTTCTCGATAAATAATTGCTGAGAAGATTGAACATCCTCAACGTCATTTACAACAGAGGAATCCACCAAAGTTTTAACACAATTTTCGCCGGTTTTATCAAAATAAGACAAAATCGTTTTAATATTTTTCAAGAATGAGAAAAACTGCATTTTAGTTAAAAATTCACTTACTTGCCCCAAATCCGGCAAGTTAATACAGGCACTATCAAAGTCAAACTCGACATCCACGTCACGAATAATTGTCGCCAAATAACGGCTCATATAGGCCATATCCTTGCCTACTAGAAGTTTTTCGCGTACGGATTTTTTAGAAATGTTTTCCAAGTTATCATAAATTGTATCTAAATCTTTATAAGTGGTAAGCAGCTCTTGAGTAGTTTTCTCGCCGATCCCCTTAACGCCGGGAATATTATCAGAATTATCCCCGCGCAAAGCTTTATAATCTATAACTTGATTAGGATAGACGCCCAATTTTTGATACACCATATCCCAGTCATATTCGACTAATTCGCCCTTTGACGGAATAATTACTTTAACACAACCCTCAGTATCAACCAACTGAAAAGAATCCTGATCGCCTGTCAAAATATAAACCTTATGTCCCAACTCACATGCTTTTTTAGAAATCGTACCGATTACATCATCGGCCTCAAACCCTTCTTTTTGATAAATCGGGATACTGAAAGCCTTGAGTCCTTCAGAAATAAGCCCCATTTGAACAGACAAATCATCCGGCATTTTCTCTCGGTTTGCTTTGTATTCAGCAAACTGCTCAGTTCTAAATGTATGATGACTGACGTCAAAAGTTACCGCAATAGCGTCCGGCTCCAAGTCCTTGTTCTTCATCAAGTCGAAAATTGCTTTGAAAAAACCGAAAACAGCCCAAGAAGGTACCCCCACAGAAGTGCGCATATTGGTGCGCTCTAAAGCATAGTACTGCCTAAAAGCCAAAGCATGCCCATCTATCAATACCAAATTTTTCTTCTTCGTCATACCCCTTACCCAAAATTAAAGTAAAAAAGAAGCCGGTTGAACACACACGCATTAACTCAACCGGCATTAAATTATGCAATACTCTCGTTAGCTCTGTTCAATGTCGGCAACTTAATCAGCTCCGCATTATTCCGGTTTCTGACCATAGCTTCAGTAACGATAAACTCGCTAATATCACCTTTCAACGGAACATCGTACATAATATCCAACATCAATTCTTCAACAATAGAACGCAACGCTCTTGCTCCCGTTTTGCGCTTGATTGCCTCTTTAGCAATCAAATCAATCGCTGCCGGCTCAAATTCTAAGCGAACATTATCCATTTCCAAAAGACGTTTGTACTGTTTAAGAATAGCGTTTTTAGGCTCAGTCAAAATCATCTTGAGGGTTTTCTCATTAAGTTGTTCGAGAACCGCATAAGTCGGAATACGTCCAATGAATTCAGGAATCAAGCCAAACTTCATCAAATCATCCGGCTGCATTTTTTTCAAGATGCGGCTTGCATTAGCCTCTTTTTCAGCCTGAGTAAGCGCACCTTTGGCACCAAAACCAACTGATGAACCTTCATTTGTACGTCTTTCGATAATTTTTTCCAAACCGACAAACGCGCCGCCAACAATGAACAAAATATTTTTAGTATCAATCTCGATAAACTCTTGATGCGGGTGTTTTCTGCCACCTTGAGGCGGAACGTGGGCAACAGTACCTTCTATCATTTTCAATAGAGCCTGTTGCACACCCTCACCTGATACGTCACGAGTAATTGACGTATTTTCGGATTTACGAGAAATCTTATCAATCTCATCAACATATATAATGCCACGCTGAGCCCTTGCTGCGTCAAAATCAGCACTTTGGTAAAGACGAAGAAGAATATTTTCAACGTCATCACCAACATAGCCGGCTTCTGTCAATGTTGTTGCATCAGCAACCGCGAACGGAACATCAAGCATCTTGGCCAAAGTTTGCGCCAATAAAGTTTTTCCGCTACCGGTAGGACCAACTAAAAGGATGTTTGATTTTTGAATCTCAACATCATTCTTCAGATCCGTCATCGCGTTATTTTTCAAACGTTTGTAGTGATTGTAAACAGAAACCGCAAGAACTTTTTTGGCATCATCCTGCCCGATAATATATTCATCCAAATACGCTTTGATTTCATGTGGTTTTGGAATTGGCTTATCGTCAAAAGTTTTTTGTTGATTCTCGACAACCGCTTTTTCTTTCATCTCGAAAAATTCCTCATCAAGAATCTCATTGCAAAGTTCAACGCATTCATCGCAGATAAAAACTTCCGGCCCGGCAATTAATTTTTTTACTTGGTCTTGGCTTTTTCCGCAAAATGAACACTTTAGTTTACTATCATCATGTTTAGGCATTTATATAAATCTCCGATATTATACTATTTCAATTCTTCACGTGTAACAACTTTATCAATCATACCGTATTCAAGAGCTTCTTGTGGGGTCATGATATAGTCACGGTCAGTATCTTTTTCAATTTTCTTGATTGATTGGCCGGTGTTAGACGCCAAAATTTCGTTCAAGGTTTTCTTAATACGCAAAATTTCTTGAGCTTGAATTTCAATATCAGTAGCTTGACCTTGCGCACCACCGAGCGGTTGGTGGATAAGAACTCTTGAGTGAGGCAAAGCAAGTCTTTTGCCTTTCGCGCCGGAAGACAACAAGAACGCACCCATAGACGCAGCTTGTCCCAAACAAATTGTAGAGACATCGGCTCTGATATGTTGCATCGTGTCGTAAATAGCCAAACCGGCAGTTACGCTACCACCAGGACTGTTGATGTACAACATAATGTCTTTTTCCGGGTTTTCACTGTCCAATAACAATAATTGTGCGACTACAAGATTCGCAACCATATCGTCGATTGGAGTGCCCAAGAAAATAATTCTTTCTCTCAAAAGTCTTGAGAAAATATCGAACGAACGTTCGCCACGACTGGATTGTTCTATTACTACAGGTACAAAACTCATTCTTCTGTTTCCTTTCTCTTATTTATATAATAAACTCTCTCTTCTCATTAATCAAATTAGCTACTTAGATGAAACAACGTAATTAATTTTGTTGTTTTCAACCAAGAATTTTCTAACCTTGTCATTAATCGCTTGTTGAGAAATTGCACTCAATACACCCGGATTTGAGGAGAATTGTTGCATCATGCTTTGTGGATCAACGCCGTACATTCTGCTCAACTCTTGGAGTTTTCCTTGAATATCCACAGGTGAAAGTTTTATGCCTTCATCTTTTGCGATTTTGTCAACCAACAATGTATTTTTAATTCTTGATTCAGCCTCTTCTGCCAAAACCTTTTCAACATCTTGACCTTGAGATTTAAACACGTTTTCCAAAGACAATCCCTGCATAGAGAAACGTTCTTCGTATTCAGCTCTCAACGCAGCAGCTTCGCGCGTAATCATGGACTGCGGGATGTCAACTTTAACAGATTCTAAAACTTTTGCAAAAACTGTTGATTCGGCATTTTGGGTATTTGCATTTTCTCTTTGTAGCTCAAGGTGTTTTTTAATATCAGCCTTTAATTCGTCAACCGTGTTAAAATTAGCAACTTTTTTTGCAAATTCGTCGTTCAATTCAGGCATGATTCTTTCTTTAATTTCTTTTACAGTTACTTTGAAAACAGCCGGTTGACCTTTCAATGATTCTTCGTGATAATCTTCAGGGAAAGTAACGTTTACGTCGAACTCTTCGTTCATAGGCTTACCAACGATACCTTCTGCAAAACCAGGGATAAAGTTTGAATGAGCCAAATCAAGATTATAATTTTGACCTGCACCACCTTTTATTTTTTCACCGTTAGCGGAACCGTCAAAGTCAATAACGACAATATCAGATTCTTTTGCAACACGCTCTTCTTTAATTGTAACGACTTCAGAATGCTGATGCAACAATCTTTCGATAGATTTTTCAACTGCATCTTCCGGCATAACCGCATCTTCAACGTCAACTTTTAAATTTTTGTACTCCCCGACTGTCAATTCAGGCTTAACTTCCAACTTCAAAGTAACTTCGACGTCTTTACCTTGTTCGAACTTAACAGCAGTAAGTTCCGGCTGAGTGACCAAATCGAGATTATTTTCTTTTGCAGCCTCGTCAATATAACGTGGCAACAACTTATTCAAAGCTTCTTGTTGAAGAGCTTCGGCCCCAACCTGTCTTTCTACCATATTTCTAGGTGCTTTACCTTTTCTGAAGCCAGGAATATTTACATATTGTGAATACATTTTCACTGCATTTTCATAAGCACTTTGTGCTTCTTTTGCAGGAATAGTCATTTCTAATTTTAAAACATTTTCTTTTTCTTTTGTAATAGTACTTTTCATCATATATCCTCTTTTTCAATTTTTCTACTATATTTCATAATTATACTAGAAAAAAGAAATAGTGCAACTTTTGAGATATCCGACGTATATCCGCTTACTTTTTAAAAATAAACAATACCGCCAAAACTATAAAAATAAAACCAATTAAATAATTCCAGCGAAACTCTTCTTTCAAATACCAAATTGAAAACCCGGAAAACACTATGAGAGTAATGACTTCCTGAATGGTTTTAAGCTGAACGGCGTTATAAACCTCATGCCCAATACGGTTTGCCGGAACCTGAAAACAGTATTCAAAAAACGCAATTCCCCAACTCACCAAAATTACGAGCCACAGTGCAGAAGATTTAAATTTCAAATGCCCGTACCAGGCAAACGTCATAAAAACATTCGACACCGTCAACATTAAAATAGGGAGAATAAATCGCATAATTAGATACCTCTTTGAATAAATTGTATCTCGCTCAACGCCAAAATAATTCAACCTTATGGATGAAATAAAACATTTTCACATACAAAAACGCACGCGATTTGCGTGCGTTCAATTCCTTTTCATCCTATCTTTACCCGACGTGCATTTTTACACTTGTTCGTTATGCAATAAAATTCGTTGCGCCAAAGCGGCTCGCTCCGTGGAAAAATGACTGTTTTAACAATCCGCTCAAAGATTTCTTAACAACAAGTCTATTTTCCAAATCTTTGCCGTTTACGGCATCTGATGTGTCTTTATATAAATCACTTACCGTGCTGGAAAATAATAACATTTCTTGCATATAAACCTCTCTTTAACTTTAAAATCTCTCTTGTATTTATAAAAACGTTTTTTGCTCAAAATTATTGCCTTTTTCGTAGCAAAATATATGATTTTTGTAAACATTTTGTTACATTATTAAAGTTTAAGGGGTAAAAATCCGACAAATAGAAGGTAATAAGATAGGAGTAAGCTATGGCAATTGAAGGAATTAACGTAGAAAACTGGCGTGCGAAGCCGCTTAAAGAAGTCGTAAATAATATGGATGTTGTTGAGGAGCAAGACACCGAGGTTGCCCAATGGGCGCAGGCGATGGCTGCCGTCGGTAACGCACCTGACAATGTGACCTATAATATGGCCGGCGGGTCAACCGAAGACTTTACAGCGGAATTGGAAGCAATCACTCAAAACGGCCTACCAATAGAAGAACAGCCGGAAGATGGTGCACCACAAGACGTTGAAGTTGTTGGACAAACAGACGAAGTTCCGCCGGAAGAGGAAGAACCACCGGTCGGCACCCCGGATGACGGCACAAATCCAAACGAACAAACAGAGGCGCAAGCGGCTACCGCAAACGACCCTAATGCTCCGCCACAAGATGTTGCAGAAAGCGAAACTGCCGTTGACGCAACAACAGAAGAAGACGTAACTCTTGCCGACGAATCAATCACAACCGACAACGAAGAAATCGAAAAACGAAAACGTCGCAGAGGCGAGCAACCTCAACAATAAAATTCAAGGCGCGGACTTTAGTCCGCGCCTTTCTTGTTCATTTAAAAACATACTTTAACCGCAAGCGCAATCAAAATCAATCCGGCAACAATTTCCAAATATTTTGTTGCATATTTTTTCAGGCAACAACCGCTCCAAAAACCAACCAATGACATAAAATATGAAGTTAAACCGATTATCCCACACGATAACAAAAGCGGCGTCGAAGTCAACTTCAATGATACACCCGCCCCCAAAGCGTCAATACTGGTTGCAAGCCCAAGTAAAATAAAAACTTTAAAACCCAATCGTTTATACTCAACTTCATCATGCCGGAACGCTTCCAATATAAACTTTAACCCCAAGATTAGAAATATTGCAAAAACAAGGATTTTTGCAAACGATGCAACATAAGCGAATACCATCCCGGTAAGAAGATAACTGATAAGCGGCATTCCACCCTGAAAAAGCCCCATCACAAGCGCCAAAATATTAGAAATTTTTCTTCGTTTAAACCGCACCAAAAGCCCTTGAGAAAAAGACACAATCAAACAATCCATCCCGAGCGCCACAGCCAGAAATATTATCTCAACTAAAGTCAACTTCCACCTCAAACAATCTTTCCCAAGGGAATTTATAAGTAACTTCTGCGCTACAAGGGAACATTTCCAACAAAAACGCTTGATAATTAGCCATTTTTTCTTGTAAAATAGCGCAATCCGGCGCCAAAAGTTCTTGCCTTACATTCGCTTGATAAGCCCAATCGTCTAAAAAACGAGTCATTTGTAATTTGTTAAACGCTTGAATATTAAATGTTCCGTTTTTTTTCGCATTAAAAATAATTTTCAACGACAAAATCAAACTGCCTAAAGTGTTTGCAGACGTATTCCACGCGGAATACCCTAAGAAATTTTCGCCAAGCCCGACTCTAAACAACGCTTCAACAAAAGCATTATCAGCACCGTTAGCATTTCTCACATCAGCCACGGCATAAGAACCTTTTGGCCGTACCCAAGTTCCACCATAAGGCTCGGTCGGAACTTTCATAACAATCTCCCCTTGACGCTCTTTGAAATTATTCACAATCAAGTTAATATCAGCCCCATCCTCAACGACCTCACACCCTGCAAGTTCGATTTGATTATACACACACTCCACAAGCGGTATATCCTCATAGTTAGAAATAAGTTGTTCACTACCGGGCTCAACAAAATTCGGACAAATCTTTACACTGCCCGGTATAGCACGCGCAAAAAGCGACAAGGGAATCTCATCCGCCCCGGTTTTGACAGTCGCCCCCAAAGCTTTGAGCGCATTAGCCTCTTGGACGTTAAAGCCATATTCAGCACAATCATCCTTTGAAAAAATCAAAGTATCAAAAATTCCCTCTTTTTGCCATTCCAAATATATCTTATTAATCTCAAAATTACGCCGACGAGTCGCCATATAATCATCCAAAATCGCAGACGGAATAACATTCATTATGCAACTTTCACAATTGTTTTTGTGAGAATGCCAAGAATAGTCAAAAATTTTCTTTCCCCATTTATCCCAATACGGCTTTTCTTCTTCGTTAATATTATTATTAGAAATCCGCATAATACTAGAAAACGCATAAACCTTTTTTCCTTTTAGAACATTTTTAAGTTTTTGAAGTCGAGCCAAAATCGACTCAAAAGACTCATCACTTCTGCGCGACGGAATTAACCCGCCATAAGCGATCGTATCAAGCGAGATTACAAGAGCATCGACATCCGACACCGCGTTTTCCAACCAATCAATTAACGCAAGAACATCCGCGTCTTTTTTTAAGCCACCTAAAAGTTCGCGCTCAGGCATAAAAAGTTCTAAACTTTCATCGATTTCCGCGATGAACCTTGGCAGCGTATAGCAAACAGGTCGATTATCTATTGGTATAAATCCTATTTTCATACAGGACATTATACCATATAAATTTATACAACACGATTAATATGTCCGCCTTTAAAATATTCTCTTATGCCGTTAAGTGAAGTTTCCAAGATATAATCCACGGCCTCTTGGGTTTCGTACGCAATATGCGGAGTAATAATAACATTATCGAATGTCACTAACTCATTTACAATCCTTAACTCATCAACACACTCTGCACTTTCAGTCCCTAAGATAGGACAATTTTCCTCACATCGAAAAGTCAAAGATTCGCAAGTTAAAACATCCAACGCAACCCCCGCAATTTGTTTTCGTAAAAGCGCATTTTTCAAATCTCTAAGATTAATCAATTCGCCGCGAGAAGTGTTGATAATGTAAGGCATTTTTTTCATTTGTTCAAATTGAGGACGCGACAACAAATGATAATTTTCTTTGGTATAAGGCGCATGCAACGTTATAACATCAGCCCTCTCAAGAAGTTCGTTTAAATTATCCACATAATTAACACCACACTTCAAAATCAATTCTTCTTTAGGCAAAATATCATACGCTAAAATTTCCATCCCAAACGAATGAGCGATATGACAGACGCTACCACCAATTGCGCCGGTACCTACGACACCGAGCGTAAGAGAATTAAGATTCCTGCCAAGAAAGACATTATTATGTCTTTTCGTATCGCGCATATATAAATGTGCCGGCACAATTTTCCTTACCAAAGCCAAAATCATCGCAAAAGTATACTGTGCAACGGCAGTCGCACCATAATTTTCGACATTCGTAACCGCGATATGATGTTTTTTACAATAATCCGTATCGATATGGTCATGCCCGGTAGAGCGAGTGGCAACCAGGCGCAAATTTTTAAATTTCTTTAATACGTTTTCAGTAACTTCTGAACTTATAAAAACGCTTATCACCGTAACATTTTCCAACACTTCTTCAGGAATTTGCGCCAATGTTTCTTCATTTAAACTGTTCTCAAAATAATGAATATTGTAGCAGCCACAATCATATTCATCAAAAAACTTTTCCTCAGGCTTACGAAAATCAAAAAATAACATATCAATACTCATTGGCAAAACTCCTTTTGTAATAACTATTCCGTGAACAATTTACAAAAACATCGGCCAATCGGACAATGTTCCCTCTCATTTAAAATAACGCTTGGCGACAATGTTTTCAAAACAAAAAAGCGCTATATTGAAAACACAAGGAAAGGAGCCCAACGTGAAACACGACTTAATAATACGCGAACCTGATCTTTATTTCGACAGTATCCACCAAGAATTAAACAATTTTTTGCGTGATACATTTTTAACCCACGCAGTAGCGAACCCACTAAACATCAAAAAAACATCAATCTGGCGCCCAGCCATAGAAGTCAAACAAAATGACAAGAACTACAAAGTTAAAGTCCAACTCCCCGGCGTCAAAAAGGACGACATCAGTGTTGAACTTGACAACGACTTCATGACGATTTCGGCTGAAATCTGTGAAGAAAAAGAACAAAAAGAAGAATCCGAAAAAAATGAACGATACCATACCAGCGAATTTCGCTACGGACGTTATCAGCGAACAATATCTTTTGACGCCCCTGTCAAAACAGAAGACAGCAAGGCAGAATACAAAGATGGAGTTCTTACGATAACCGTACCGAAACAGGAAATAAAAGAGCATAAACCTAAAAAGCTCGACATTTCCTAACCATTTCAATAATTCCCAAGAAATCAAGCCGGATTAAGCCCAGATAGTTAGGGCCGTACATATTAGCGGCGGGAGTTATTGAAAGCGGCTGTGCGAATCAGTACGCATTCGACCAACACAGCCAAAACATAAGGGGAAGCCTGTAATGGGACCTTCCCCCTTTTTTATGTTTTTAATATTGAAGCCCTAAAACTTTAACGCTTGACACATCGTATTAAATATGTATGAGAGCGGATATATGGATTTCGATGCCCGGAATTAAAAGACTGATGCCAAGCAGTTCCGTCATCACCAGCAGTCACAACGGACCCTGACCAATAATGCTTGGACATTCCAAGTAAATCTTTGTTATAAAACATTGCAGAAAGTTCATCTTTATTTGGAAGTCTACTTTCTGTATCTTGCCCCTTACAAGCAGCCATTGCGGCTGTTTGCGAAAATGCGCTACTTGAAACGTCACTAGAAAGAGGGTTAGGGGCTACGACATTAGAGTCTACAGGATAAAGTGCTGTTACAAAGCCAATATCTTTACCTACAGTATTTGGACCCTTGTTTCCGTTTAAATCGTAGATAAAGTTTGCACACATTTTGGATTGACTGTAATGCCATGTATTGCCTTCAATATCAGCAGTGCAATATGGGTTGTAGTACAACACAATAGTTTCGCCATTTTGCGTCTCAAATGCAGCGGCCTGAGTATCAATATCCTTTTGGGGATTTTGATATAAGATGCCATTTGTTGAATCGTAGTAACTTCCTGTAAACAAACTATTTAATTCACTTAATTTGGTTGGCCATTCCAAACCAGTAGAACCTGTCAGATTTGTGTATGTTTCAGACACACCACAATCTGCCAAGTGTTCAGCGTCACAAATATTATTGATTTTGAGAACTTTTGAAAGACCCTCTGTCAAAAACGTCTCGGCTGCAGTGTCGATTACACTTCCGGTATCAGGATCCGCTGCTGAATAAGTTCCGTATCCACCGACTGTCGGCATCATTGCAATTGCTTGGCTCATGCGGGCGTACAAAGCTTTTCGTTGCGTATTCCAAGTGCGTTCGTTAATATTCGCCATCAATGATGGCAGAGTGATGGCTGCAACGACACCGATAATTGTGAGAGAAAGTAGTATCTCTGCCATCGTAAACGCCACGCGGGTTGACTGCACGAGCGGCTGCTCGCGCAGCTGGGTTGCCGCGTCGTTCGCTTCGCTCACTCCTCGCAATGACGCATGTTTTTTAAAATTTGTTTTTGTCATGTTTACCTCCGTAATCTTGCGCTCGCAAGGGTCGGAGGTTTTGGCAAAACATGAGCCTGAACGCCAATTATAGCAAGGACTTTGAGGCGCCCCCCCCCCCTATTGAACTTTTTATACTTTC
>JAZUCM010000090.1:0-5179 GCA_045639085.1 Candidatus Gastranaerophilus bacterium | reverse complement strand
GTTATTGACCTTGTTAATAAATACGTGCTAATCTATAACAATAGGCCACAGTGGAACAAAAATAAACTGTCTCCGTGCAGATACAGAGATTTTTTATTGGCTGCTTAATTTGTGTCCAGGTTTTGGGGACCACTTCAATTTCACTTAATGACCTATTGACTTATTGCCCTATTCACTTATTGACAAAAACAAAAAAGCGGATACCAAAAGTATCCGCTTTTTTGTTATCTTTGTTTTTACAATTACCATTTTAAACGAACGTTTACAGAAGAACCCTTTTTAGAAATTTCTACTTTGTCTTCTCTAGCCAACCAGCCAAGACCTAAGTCTGCAAAGTTGCCTTTCAAATCCAATTCTTTTTTCATTTTAGAGAAAGAAGTTTCTCCGTTAACGTTCAAGTAGTTGTAAATTTCGCCAGCTGATGAGCCGATCATTTCTTGCAATTCGATTTGTGATGTTGCCATAGTTAAAAACCTCCGTTATCCTATATAAACCTTTTTCTATTGCATTCCTGCACAATTCTATATTATCCTAATTTTTTAAAAAATGCAATAGCTTAATATATATAATTTGAAGTATTTTTTTGATATAATTTCGACTAAAGGGAGTATTTACATTGCTTATTCAGGCGAACATATCCGGAAAAAAGACCGATTTTCTTGTTGAAAAGTACGTAGAATTGCTTAATAATGGCGTTTCTGCGTCAAAAATTCTTGTTCTTGTTCAGAATTCCACATTGAAACAGAGGTTTTTGGATGAAGTTTTATTGCGTTTAGAGATTGGGCATTTTGAAAAATTGCAAATACATTCGTTTTTCTCACTTGTACATAGTGCAGTTTCGGCCAATTGGGCTGTATTGGAAGGAATTAATCCTGATAAAACACGTTCCGTTGTTTTGCCGAATCTGGTCGGATTAGAAGTTTCTCAATTTATATTAAAAAATATTATAAAAGATGTGAAGTTTCGCGGATATAATTCAAGAAAATCACTTCTGCATCAGATTTTCAGGCGTTATTCGTTGATTGTGCAGAATAATCTTACAAAAGATGAGGTTGAAGAGCGTGCAAAAATTCTTAAAGAGCCGTTTAAGGATGACATTGATTTAACATTGAAACGGTTTTTGTCGCAGACGTTAAAACTTAGGAGTTTTGATTATTTGCGCCAATGCTTAGTGTTTAATTATATATATAAGAATACGGATTATTTTAAAGATATTGAATACCTTCTGCTGGATGATGGGGACGAAATTACGCCTGTATGTTTTGATTTTATTGAGTTTTTAGCACCTCAGTTGAAGGATTGGTGGATAATTTCTGATTTTAAAGGTTCATCGCGTGTTGGGTATTTGAGCGCGGATAAACCGGCGGTTTGGGAGTATGAAAGATTGTTTAAGGAAAAAACCGTCGAGTTTGAGCCGATTGGAAATATGTGGCAGGATGCGGAGAAGATTTTTGAAAATGTTTTGTATGATAAAGAAAATATTTTGAACAATTTTTTTGTCCAGTCGCTTTCGAAGCGTTCCGGCATGATTGATTATGTGGTGCGCCAGATAAAAGAACTTTTAAGCAAGCGGGTTGAACCTTGTGAGATTGCGCTTGTAACGCCTTGTATTGATGAGATGTTGCGATTTACATTAAGGGAGAAGTTGGGTAACGATGTTATTTTAAAACCACTTTCCGGCAGTGAAAAAATGGTGCAAAACAGACTTGTGCTGTCTGTGTTAAATATTTTGAAGATAAATACTCCTTTGCGCGATACGTTGACAAGTTTTGATTTACGCCCGATTTTGAATGATTTTTTGAACATTCCGCTCAAATATTGTGATAAAGTTCTTGCGGCATTTGATGCAGAGAAGAAGTTTATTAAATTTGAGTGCCCGTATCCAATATATACTGAGAAATATAATGAGTTTTTAGAGTTTGTAGAAGGTCTAAATGTTTGCAATTTGGGGCTTTCTCAGTTGGCGTTTGATGTTTTTCGCAAGTTTGCGCACACGGCGGTTTTTTCTAAGGAAGAGATTAATAAGTTTAATTTTTTCCTAAAAGAGTTAAAGGACTTTGAAGATGTTTTTGGGGATGAGATTGAAGGTCGCGAGGCTGAAATTCTTTTGCAGATTGAAAACTCGGTTATTTCGGAAAATCCTTACATGACGCTTGATGTTGCTGCGAATGAACTTGTTTTGGCAACTCCGCAAAAAATTATTGATAACCAAATTAGGACGAAATATCAATTTTGGTTGGATATATCGTCTCAGGATTGGGTGAAATCGGATATTGGCCCTCTTTATAACGCGTGGGTTTATCAAAAAGGTTGGGAAAAGGATGACTTTACTCTTGAGGATAATTTGCGCCTGTCCAAAGATAAGACAGCGCGAATTTTGCGCAAACTTACCTTATTGTCGGGTGAAAAAGTTTATGCATATTCCAGCTTGTTCGACGGCAACGGGTTAGAAAATTTTGGGGGGATTGAAGAATATATTAAGGTTGTGGGTTTGAGTGAAAAAGTTTCTGCGGGCGCTTTTAAGATAACTCCGAGAGAAGACCAAAAACCTGTACTTGATTATAAATCCGGCAGGATGGCGATTTCTGCCGTTCCGGGGGCGGGCAAAACGACCATTTTGCTTGCATTGATTGTAAAGCTTTTGGAGGCTAAAGTTCCGGCGGAAAATATTTTTGTCATGACTTATATGGAATCTGCGGCGCGAAATTTTCGTGAACGGATTAAGAATATTTTCCCTGATACAACTCAGTTGCCAAATATCAGTACGATTCATGGTTTGGCGCTTAGGATTTTGAAGGAAAATAATAATTTTGAGCGACTTGGCTTGTCTGGTGATTTTGAGATTTGTGACGATACCGTGCGTGGACGTTTGATACGGCAAGTTGCTACAAAAGCCGGGGTTAGCGATGATGATTTAGCGGATTTTGATAGGGCGATATCAATATTTAAGTTTGCGCAGGTGGAAAACCCGCAGTCAAATGATGCGAAAACGAATAAATTTCTCCGTTTTTTTGTGTATTATAAACAGGCGCTTGCAGGGCAAAATTTGATTGACTACGATGATATTTTGTTGTTTTCGGTTCAATTGTTGGAACGATTTGAGGATGTTCGAGAATATTATCAAAACATTTGTCATTTTATTATCGAGGATGAAGCGCAAGATTCTTCTTCGCTCCAGCAGCGTTTGATAAATTTGTTAAGTGCAAAGCATGGCAACCTTATCCGTTGCGGGGATATAAACCAAGCAATTACGACAACATTTTCGAATGCTGATGTTGCAGGATTTTGGCGATTTATTGAAGAAAGCCAAAAAGTTTCGATGGATTGTTCGCAGCGTTGCACGAAAGATGTTTGGACTTTAGCGAACAATTTAATCTCCTGGTCTGAAACGAAGTCATTTTTGCAAGGTTCATTTTATCCGATGTTTATGCGCCCGGTTGAAGGTCGCAATCCCGTTTCTGAAAACGCGGTTAGGGCGAATGTTTTCCCTTCTCCTAAAGATGAAAAAGATTTCATTGTTAAGGAGATTAGAAATATTTTCCGGCATGATGCAAAAGCGACGGTTGGAATTCTTTTGCGAAGTAATTATCAAGTTAATACTTGGGCCTCCCATATTGAAAATTGCGGTTTGAAAACGATTACGCGTACGGAATGTTTGGCGCAAAAACTTATTTTTAGAGTTATTTTTGCGATGTTGAAGGCTGTTTTAACTCCATTTGATAACGAAATTTTAGCCGATGCTTATGAGGTTTTAGCGGAATTAGGTGTTTTAAGGTTGAAAAATACGGCCTTTATTCGTGACGCAAAAATTCCTTATATTCAACTAAATCCCGATGAGATTGAGGATGGAGAATTTGCACGGTTTTACTGGGAAATTCTTTATTGGATTTCACAAACGTCATTAAGTCCTGAACAATTGGCGATGAAAATCGGGCTTCAGTATTTCAACTCAGATATTGAAAAATCGAATGTTTATTTGATTGCGACGCTTGTTAAGCGGCTTTCGCTGAACACTTCCGGGGGATTGAAAGGAATTGTTCAGCAGTTGGGCGAACTTTCACGCAAGAATAGGGTTAGCGGTTTTAATTTCTTCTCAGAAGAAGACGAAAACGACAAAGGATTTTTCGAGGGTAAAATTCAGATTATGACTATGCATAAGTCAAAAGGCGACGAGTTTGATTATGTCTTTATACCTGAATTAACGGAGCGCAATTTGACGTTTGAGGTGTCTGAGTTGAAGTTAAAAGATTCGGATAATTTTAATGAAAATCTTCGTCGGCTTAGTCCTGCCTATAAACCTAAAATGCAAAAAGATATTATGAAACAGATTTTGACGGAGAATTTGAAGTTGCTTTATGTTGCGATTACGCGTGCACGAAAATACTTGTATATTTCCACTTACGAAAAATCTCGTCCGAACGATAAATACACAAAAATCAATGTTATTTTCAGAGAGTTGTTGGGGGTGTGTGAAGAATGATTTATTCAGCCAATATGTTAAAAACGTATAAAACTTGTCCGCTAAAATATAAATTTAAGTATGTAGATAAATTTTCTATGCCTCAGCAATTTGAAATTTTTGAGAAAGGGAAAAAAATTCACGCATTGGCGTTTTATTACTTGCGCGGGGATGATATTTCTCATTTCAAGACGGCGCTAAACCCCGAGGAATTAAAGCTTTGGGAACAATTACGCAATAATGAATTTTTCAATAAAAAATATTATCGCGCGGAATTTGATTTAAATTGTAAAGTTGATAGATTTTGGGTTGGCGGTCGACTTGACGCGGTTGTCCATGCGGATAAAAATTTTTACATATTGGACTACAAAACCGGCCGAGTGCCGGAAAATCCGCAAGAAGACTTGCAAACCCTTGTTTATTTGGAGGCGTTGGCCCAACACTTGGAAGGTGATTTTGAAGAATTGAAATTTGTTTATATTGACTTGAAGAATAATAGAAATCACATTGTGGATTACAACTTGGTGCATCCTGAGATTATAGAACACATTTGCCGTCAGATTGAAAGTGGAAATTTTCAGGCTTGTAACTGCGAAAATGTTTGCAAAAATTGTGAATACTACGGACTGGAATTGTGTTGATGGCGCTATTGGCTTGTTCACTTATTGACTATGGCGGGGCTTGACAAACCCCTCCCAATAGTGCATAATGAAAATATGA
>JAZUCM010000089.1:0-32547 GCA_045639085.1 Candidatus Gastranaerophilus bacterium | reverse complement strand
TTATTGACCTTGTTAATAAATACGTGCTAATCTATAACAATAGGCCACAGTGGAACAAAAATAAACTGTCTCCGTGCAGATACAGAGATTTTTTATTGGCTGCTTAATTTGTGTCCAGGTTTTGGGGACCACTTCATAATGACTTATTCACTTATTGACCTATTGACTTATTGACTTTCACAACTCATTAACTTATTAACTATCTACCTTTTAACATGCCACAGACAAACTACACTCCGACCGCAGAACAACTCAGCGCTATTTCCTGCGCCAACGCTCTTAATTGTTCAATATTATCCTCTTTAACAGTAGATTTTATACTCACTGCCGGCTCAATCAGCGAAATATTTTTCATCTTGGAAAACTCTTCAGCCATAAGTTTGCCTGACGCCAATGCCCAAGAACCATTTTCTATCAGTGCAACCGTCCTGTTTTGAAAATTATGACAACTTAACTCGTGGATTAAATAATTCATCGTCGAAAAAATACCCATATTGTACGTAATAGACGCAAAAACACTATGAGAACATCTGAACGCCTCTGCCAAAATTACGGACGGATGCGTAATAGAAGTATTGTAAATTTTAATATTCTTAACCCCTTTTTTCGCAAGTTCCGCCGCCAAAATATCGACTGCGTTCTCTGTTCCACCGTAAACCGACGCATAAGCTATCATTACAGAGTTTTCTTCCGGTACATAACTTGACCATTTGTCATACTTTGAAAGATACCAATCAAAATTCTCGCGCCAAATAAACCCGTGCAACGGACAAACCATATTAATCTCAAGCGCAGAAGCCTTTTTCAACAACGCCTGAACCTGACAGCCATACTTGCCAACGATATTGGTATAATATCTTCTTGCCTCGTCTAAATAATCACGCTCAAAGTTCACTTCATCCGCAAAAATATTACCGTTCAACGCTCCAAAGGTCCCAAATGCGTCAGCAGAAAACAGAATTTTATCAACCATATCGTAAGTCACCATAACTTCCGGCCAATGAACCATCGGCGCCATTACAAACGTAAATGTATGATGGCCCGTTTCAAGAGTGTCACCCTCTTTGACAACCAATAAACGTTCTGTCAAATCCATATCGAAAAATTGTCCAAGCATTTGAGATGCCTTTGCGCTACATACAATTTTAACATCAGGTTGGCACGCAACAACATCCGCAATCAACGCGCAATGATCAGGCTCCATGTGGTTTACCACCAAATAATCGAGACTTCTGCCGTCAAGAAGATAGTTTAAATTTTCAAAAAACTGCTCTGAACATTTTTTATCGACAGTATCAAACAAAACCGTTTTATCGTCGTTCAAAAAATATGAATTATACGCCATTCCGTTTGACACGGGATATATATTCTCAAACAAACTCAAGCGTCTGTCCGAAACACCCATATAAAACAAATCATCAGTTATATTTCTTACGTTATACATCTTTTTTTACTCCTTTTGCATTTCGATACGCATTAAAAATTATATTTCGGGCCTCAATCGCCTGGTCTTTAGTTAATGGCGGAACACCTTTGAGCGGATATTCTATCCCTAAATTTTCGTACTTTGGCACCGCCATATCGTGATACGGCAAGACATCCAACGCTTGGATATTATTCAACGTTGCAAGAAATACGCCCAACTCTTCCAGATATTTTTTATCGAAAGTTATCCCCGGAACAACAACGTGTCTTACCCACATAGGAACTTTTTTATCAGAGAGGTATTTTGCAAACTCTAAAATTCGCTCATTTGAATGCGCGGTCAATTTCTTGTGTTCTTCATCGTTAATATGTTTTATATCCAAAAGAACAAGGCTGGTATATTTTAAAAGTTCATCAATTTTGATCGTATTTGTAGGATTAAATAGGAGCCCTGACGTATCGAGCGCCGTATGAATCCCACGGGAATGCGCAGCCCGGAAAAGCTCCGTCACAAAATCAATTTGCATCAACGGCTCGCCGCCGGTTACCGTCAATCCGCCATTTTGCAAAAACTCTTTAACACCGTCAAACTTCTCTAATATTTCATCGACCGACATTTGCTGATTAACTTCGCTTCCCCAAGTATCAGGATTATGGCAATATTGACAGCGCAGAGGACACCCTTGCGTAAAAACAACAAACCTTATCCCCGGCCCGTCAACCGTCCCACACGTCTCTATTGAATGTATATTCCCTAAAATCTTTTTCATCATAATGATATTATATTATAAAAATGTTAAAAATACTTATCCACCGCAAACTTAAATTGTTCTGTAAAAATTTGCTTGAAATACACAAGACTATTATTTTCATAAAAAATGATAACAGCCTTTTTGTATTCAACATCCTTTACGCTCCGATAAGAAAGCGGGCAATATCCATTAGCAAACAATATTGCGTTGGCCAAAATCCGGCCGGTACGCTTATTCCCATCTGCAAACGGCTGAATATAAGAGATCATCAAAACCGTAATCAAAGCTTTTTCCAATATATTTTGCGTTTTATTTATAAGTTCCACAAGTTTTTCCATCGCCTCTCGAATTTGATGCCGGTTGAACAAGGGTTTGTAGTTTGTTCCAACAATACCGACAGGAGCCTGACGCAACCCACGGTCAATACTCATATCCGCAGTCAAAATCGAATGCAATTCTTCAATTTTGGCAATAGTAAGTTCACAAAAGTACTCTCTATTGTCAAATATATATTCTAAAGCCTTTTTATGGTTTAAAATCATAACGGCTTCGTCTTTCTTATGCCCTTCCGCCTCGATATTATCTTTAATCAAAACTTCCGTATCCAACAATGAATACGTGTTTCCTTCTATCTGAGAAGACTTCCAACTTAATTCTATCAACAACCGCTCATACTCTTTTTTCAAAAGGGAATCAGACAAATTATTGATTTTTTTTCTATAAATCGAGTTAATATTCTCCAATGCATTAATTTCTTCATCAGAAAAAAGATTGTGCAACATCGAAAAAATTTCAAAATTAAACTGTGGATACTTAATACTTCTACTATCAGCATCCTGCGCAAAATATTGCACCGCATCAAATCGTTTCAAAACAGGATTATTGTTAAGCGAACGATAAGTTACATTCCTCGCACTTCCCGTTTTTCCGATAAGACCGGCATGCAATAAAACATCTAAATCCCTAATTATCGTAACTTTTGAAACAGTTTCTGCAAAATTGGCAATATATGCCTCGACATCCTTGCGCCCTACAACTTGATTTTCTTCAATATAATCCAAAATTCTTCTTTGGCGTTTATTAAGCTCAGACATAATTCCTCACAATCGTATCATTTTGGTAATTATATCGTATCATATTGATACGATAAATTCAAGTGGGTGAAACAAAACCAGGGGCGACCGAAGGTCGCCCCTGGTTTTACTATGTGCTTCACTCTGGCTACCGCATATTACATACCAGCGTGGAATGTTCTTGAGATAACGTCATCTTGTTGTTCTTTTGTCAACTTGATGAAGTTTACAGCATATCCTGAAACTCTTACTGTCAATTGTGGGTATTTTTCAGGATGTGCTTGTGCATCCAACAATGTGTCACGGTTGAACACGTTTACATTCAAGTGGTGGCCACCTTTTTCAACATAGCCGTCGAGAAGGTTGATCAAATTTTCTTCTTGTTTTGTCGCCATAATTATACGTCCTTTCATTTTTCGGTGCGCGGGAAAGATAACTTTCCCACGCATCTAACCTAATTTTCTATACATTAGCTTCACAACATCCACAATCAAGACTTATGTTAAGGTCGCCCATGAACACTTCATCTTTACCCAACGCGTTAGGAATGATTGAGAATGTGTTAGAGATACCGTCTTGTGCATCGTTGAACGGAAGTTTTGCAACTGATGCCAATGATGCTACAGCACCGTTTTGGTCACGTCCGTGCATTGGGTTTGCACCAGGAGCCAAAGGCACTCCCATTTTTCTACCATCTGGGGTGTTACCTGTTTTCTTACCGTAAACAACGTTTGATGTAATTGTCAAAATTGACATTGTTGGGATTGAGTTTCTGTAAGTGTGGTGTTTTCTAATCATATTCATAAATTTAGAAACCAATTCTACAGCGATTGAGTCAACTCTGTCATCGTTGTTTCCGTATTTAGGGAATTCGCCTGTTGTTTCATAGTCAACTACAATACCGTTTTCATCACGGATTGTTTTAACTTTAGCGTATTTGATTGCAGAAAGTGAATCCGCTACAACTGAAAGACCTGCAATACCTGTTGCAAAGTAACGTTTTACGTCTCTATCGTGCAACGCCATTTGTGATCTTTCGTAGCAATATTTGTCGTGCATATAGTGAATACAGTTCAAAGTATTTACATACAAGCCTGCAAGCCATTCCATCATACCTTCAAATCTTTCCATAACTTCGTCATAGTTAAGATATTCAGAAGTAATAGGTGCATATTTAGGTCCGACTTGTTCTTTCAATCTTTCATCAACACCACCGTTGATTGCGTACAACAAACATTTTGCAAGGTTTGCACGTGCGCCGAAGAATTGCATTTCTTTGCCGACAACCATTGATGAAACACAGCAAGCGATTGCGTAATCGTCACCGTGGGTAACTCTCATCATATCGTCGTTTTCATATTGGATTGAAGAAGTTGCAATTGAAATTTTCGCGCAATATTCTTTGAATCCTCTTGGCAATCTTTTTGACCAAAGAACTGTCAAGTTTGGCTCAGGTGCAGTACCCAAGTTTTCAAGAGTGTGCAAGTAACGGAAAGAGTTTTTAGTAACCAACGGACGACCGTCGATACCAACACCACCGATTGACTCAGTTACCCAAGTAGGGTCGCCTGAGAACAATTCGTTGTATTCAGGAGTTCTTGCAAATCTTACAAGTCTTAACTTCATGATGAAATGGTCGATCATTTCTTGAGCTTCAGACTCAGTAATAACGCCGTTTTTCAAGTCTCTTTCAATAAAGATATCCAAGAAAGTTGAAGTTCTACCGATTGACATTGCAGCGCCGTTTTGTTCCTTAACTGCTGACAAGTAACCGAAGTACAACCATTGAATAGCTTCTTTCGCGTTTTTAGCCGGTTGTGAGATATCAAAACCATAGATTTTTCCGAGTTCTTTCATTTCTGCCAATGCTCTGATTTGTTCAGAAATTTCTTCGCGAAGTTGGATTCTTTCTGCAGTCATTTCACCTTCAAGTGATTTGAACTGTTCTTTTTTATCTTCGATAAGTCTATCAATACCGTAAAGTGCAATTCTTCTGTAGTCACCAATGATACGGCCACGGCCATAAGCATCAGGCAAACCGGTAATAATTGCAGAATGTCTTGCAGCTTTCATTTCCGGAGTGTAAACATCGAATACACCTTGGTTGTGAGTTTTTCTGTATTTTGTAAAAATTTCAGAAACTTCAGGTTCTACAGCATAACCATAAGATTTGCAAGAAGTTTCAGCCATTCTTATACCGCCAAACGGTTGCATAGAACGTTTTAGAGGTGCATCAGTTTGGACACCGACTATGGTTTCCAATTCTTTGTCAATGTATCCTGCACCGTGAGAAGTGATTGATGATACAATTTTTGTATCCATATCAATAACGCCGCCGTTTTCACGTTCTTTTTTGAACAATTCACAGCATTCTTCCCACAATTTTGTTGTTGCAGAAGTCGGGCCAGCCAAAAAGCTTGCATCCCCTTCATACAAAGTATAGTTTCTTTGAATAAAGTCCCTTACGTTAATTTCTGATTGCCACTTACCAGGCTTGAAGTCTGCCACATTTTGGCTTGTCTTTTCCAATGTTAATTCTGACATGTTTTATCTCCTTGTTTTGTGTCAAATTTTTACTTTTTAACATTATATCGCAAATAAAAAATTTAATCCAATAATTTTGTTAAGTTTTTATTAAATTTAGGCAATTTTAGAGTGCTCCTGACATTCTCTGCAAAGTCCACGGAAAGTAATATCCAACGAAAGCACTTTGCAATCCGTGACGCACTCCGCACGCGCAATTAAATCCGGCGCAATTGCGTGAGTGATATCATGGATTTTGCCACAACAATTACAAAAGAAATGATAATGCGGTTCAAGATTCCAATCATAGCGCGAAGAACCATCGAGCCCGGTAATCTTTCTGATTTCACCGTTTTCTGCTAATTTCCCAAGATTACGATAAACCGTCGCAACCCCAATCTCAGCATGTTCTTCTCTGATATACTTATACAACTCATCCGCACTGGGGTGAGTTTCCAATTTTCTCAACGCGTTTAATATAACATCTTTTTGCTTAGTATTACGCATTTCACTCCTGTTCATCGGTCGTAACCATTTTACGATAATGATTATCAATATCATTGATAACTATTATCATTATCACACAGAGAGAATAAAAAGTCAACCCTAAATGCAATATTTTTTTACATTATTCGTAAATCCTGTCACAAACTTGGACTTTTGTGACATACATAATTTCACCAAAAGTTTGGCCACGAGAGGACATATTATATTCAGTTCTGGATAGCAAAGTTTTACGCCATCTACCATCTTCTGTTTGAACATCCACCAAATACCCATCCAGCTTTATAGGCTGATTTTTCCTGGAATAAATCAACGCAGACATTATATCAGAGTTACTCGGCACAATATGTAAGTGCGCGACATGGGTTTTTGCATAAGGCCAAGAAACCGGCGGACGAGTCACTCCAAACTTTAATGTTGTATGTAATTTTCTTGCCGTAGCGTCTTTGGCACTATAAAAAACATACTTTTTCAAAATATTTAAATCGGATAAATTACCCCAAACCACGCCCAAATCAAACAAAGCAACAGACTGAAAAGTCCTCTTTCCGCCCGGCAAATAGTTTCCCCAAAACAGATAATTTTTAGCAACAATTCGTCCTGCCATGGAAATCTCTGCACGTTTCTTGAGAACAACCTTCTCTTTATCTTCGAGCGTGACATAATTAACGATTTCCTCTTCTTCCAACGAATTTTGAACCGGCCCGGCTTTCACATCAATAACGTTATCCGTTTTATATTTCGCAAACCTCGGGGCAAATCTTACCCAAAACCCGACAACATCGTGGAACAAGAAAAGCAAAATCGCAGTAATCAAAGTAATTTTTATATTTCTTTTCGTCAAATACTTGCCATAAGCCGCATCAACTTCCTGCTCCAGTTGTTCATACGACTTTTCTCTAAAATCAACCCAAACAAATTCTTCTTGCTTTTCTTTTTTTCCAAACATAGTTACCCTCGAACACATTCACATTATAACACAAAAGTATACTTTTCTATAATGAAAAGTATACTTTTTGTAAAATTTACAACCGTTGTGCCTATTCAGGAGTTACTTGTGAAAAACAATCCTTGCAATAAACTTCTTTACCCGGAGTAGGTTTAAATGGAACTTGAGTTTGCGCTCCACATTTTGTACAAACCGCATCATACATTTTTCTTCTTCTGCCGCGGTTATTTTGTCTTCTTTGTTTTCTGCATTCCGGGCAACGTTTTGGCTTGTTCACCAATCCTTTTTCCGCATAAAACTCTTGTTCACCGACAGTAAAAACAAATTCGCAACCGCAATCTTCGCAGGTCAATTTTTCATCTTGGTACATTTTTCGTCTCCTGATTTATACTTGTGACTGGAATTATTAAAATTCCAACACAGATTATAGCACATTTTTTAAAGTTACGCAAGAGGAGAGTCAAAATACTTGCTTATATTTACCCTTGTGGTATCATGTAGCCGTGAAGGGTTAGTTTAATATGATTATTGATAAAGTTAAGTTAGTTTCTGATATAAAAAAATTAGTAAACTCTAAAGTTTTAGTAGTTGGGGATTTAGCGATAGACGAGATGATTTACGGGGATGCAGAAAGAATTTCCCGTGAAGCACCCGTTTTGATTCTCCAACACACAAAAACAAAAATTATACTTGGCGGTGCGTCCAACGCTGCGCACAACGCAGCGACTCTAAACGCCGGTAAAGTTGGTGTAATAGGCGTTTGCGGAGAAGATTATCAATCCGGGCAACTTATTGAGGCGTTTGCCGATGCCGGAATCGACACAACTTATTTAGTTCGCGACGCTGAGCGAAAAACCACCACAAAATCCAGGATTTCAGGGTCGATTACAACTTCTATAACCCAACAAATAGTCAGAATAGACAGACAAACATCCACCCCAATTTCAGGTGAAACCGAGGCAAAAGTTTTAAAGAATTTAGAACTTGCAATTCCCCAATACGACGCAGTCGTACTTTCGGATTACAACATCGGCTGCTTAACAGATAACGTAATCAGCAAAGCAATAGAACTTGCAAATCATTACGGAAAAGTTATTGTCGTCGACGCGCAAGGCGAACTAGAAAGATTTAAAAATGTCACGTCAATGACTCCGAATTTGCCGGACACCCAAAAGTCTGTAGGATTTTTCATCAATAACGAAGAAGATTTAAAACGCGCCGGCCGAAAACTTTTGGCGGCAACTTGTGCAAAATCAGTTTTAATAACCTGCGGGGCTGACGGAATGTTCGTGAGCGAACCGAACGAAAAATTCACCAAAATCCCGGTTTTCAACAAATCCGAGGTTTTTGATGTAACCGGCGCCGGAGATACCGTAACGGCAGTATTCTCCCTCGCTTTAGCAAGCGGAATTGACCCGGTTTACTCTGCAATTATCGGAAATATTGCAGCAAGTATTGTTGTTCGCCAATATGGTTGCGCAACAACAACGGTCGAAGAATTAATTTCTGCCGTGGACAAATTATAAAGGAAAATTCAAAATGCATTTTATAAAAAAATTAAAAATAGTTGATTATGTAATTATTGGCTTACTGCTTATTGCAGGTTTAGTCGGAATATTCACAACAAAAAATTTCCGCCAAACCGCATCAAAACAAATTGAGGCGACATCAAAAATTTCATTTACAGTATGTATTCGCGGCCTAACATACACGGGCAACGATATGCCAATCAAAGCCGGAGAAAAAGCTTTCATAACAATAAGAAACGTCCCTTACACCGAACTTGAAATAGTCGACGTTAAGGCAGAAAAACGTAAACAACTCATGCCGGCATTGAACGGAAAAAGTTTTGTTGCAGTAGAAGACATTTCACTGCCGGGGGTTTATGACGCGATAGTTGTTTTAAACGATACGGCAAAAATAACAAAAGACGGCGCGGTTGTCGGCGGAAACAAAATAAAAATCGGGCTCCCTATAACACTAGAAGGACGTAATTACAGATTTGGCGGCACTGTTTCTGACTTACAAATTGTACATATTACAACGGACGACGAATTAAATAAAGTTATAAACTCAATAGGACAAGATGTTCAATAATTTATTAAGAGTAATACAAACAAAAACAAACGTACTGTATCAAAACAGTTACCTATTACAAAGGATTGATATTTTAATTTTCTTAGCGCTGATTGGCACACTTTCAGCCTCACTTGTTATGTCATCCGGGATAATCGGACTTGGCGCTCTTACCGTCGCAGGCTTAACAGCCGTAAAGCTTTTAATCACCCCAAACGCAAGGATTAAAATGCTACCTGCGGAATGGTGCTTGTTAATATTTTTTCTAATTGTTTTCATAAGCCTTTGCGGCTCAACGCTTTTTGGACTAAGCTTGAAAGGTTTTTTAAAAACTGTTACCTACATACTTTTTTATTTTTCGGTTGCACAACTATTTAAAAGCAATTTAAGATACGGAATTGCAACGCTATTTATCATCGCTCTTGGAGTATTTTTTGAAAGTGCGGTGGCTTTTTTACAGAATTTCACCCATGTACAAGCGATTGCGGGCTGGCAAGATGTTAGCAACTTAAACCCTGAACAGATTATGACAAGAGTTTACGGGACATTGCAGCCATTTAACCCAAATCTTTTTGGGGGATATTTAGTGGTTACACTACCAACGTGCTTGGGTTTAACTATTTGGCTTGGGGCAAAAAAGTATTACAAAATAGCCTTACTTTTTGGCCTGGGAACTATTGCCGGAATATTATCGTTGGTATTCACCGGCTGTCGCGGAGCTTACGTGGCATTTTTCGCAATGACACTTACCGTGCTTGGAATTTCACTGAAATTCTTTTGGCACAATTATAAGAAAATTTATCTTTCCGTCGTGAGTACAGGCATGATGATTGTTACCGCCCTAATTCTTTCAAGTACGTCTTTGCGGGCCAGAATTTTATCCATCTTTGCGATGAGACAGGATTCGTCAAACTCATTCAGATTCAACGTTTACCAGTCATCTTGGCAAATGTTTCAAGACAATTGGCTTTTAGGAATTGGCGTCGGAAACAAAAATTTTCGCGAAATCTATGGTTTGTATATGAAAACAGGGTTCGACGCGCTTAGCGCATACAATATTTACCTTGAAACCGCGGTTGAAAGCGGGATTTTTGCTTTGATTGCATTTTTAGCATACCTGGGCATGCAAATTTTTTCTTGCGTGAAATATATCTTAACATCGCAAAGAATAGAAAACATCATTCTCTCAAGTATCGCTCTTGTTGCACTAATAGGCACAATGGCGCACGGGATGGTCGATACGGTCTTTTTCAGGCCGCAAATTCAAATAATTTTCTGGGTAATGATGGCTTTAATTTCTGGGCTTTGCCAACAAGAAAACGCCAGACATTAATTTTTTATAAAGACCCACTAATTGTGTGATAAAATTAACATATAGGATATTGCAGATAAGAAGTAAAAGGAGATTTTTATGATACCTATTTTAGATTCAAAAAGACAATATGCCAAAATTGGTGCAGAAGTCGAAAAAGCGGTTTGCGAAGTATTGCGTTCAGGTTCTTACATTCTAGGCCCTAATTGCAAAGCCTTAGAACAAGAATTGGCAGAATATATCGGCTGCAAGTATACTGTAGGTTTGAACTCAGGAACAGACGCACTTCACTTAGCACTTCGCGCATTGGATATCGGCGCAGGTGATGAGGTTATTACGGTAGCATTTACATTTGTTGCGACAACCGAAGCAATCGGTATTGTCGGCGCAAAACCTGTATTCGTAGACATCGACCCTGATACATTCAACCTGGATGCGTCAAAACTTGAGGCTGCAATCACTCCTAAAACAAAAGCGATTATCCCGGTTCACTTGTACGGTCAACCTTGCGATATGGATAAAATTATGGACGTCGCAAAACGCCATAACCTTCACGTCATCGAAGACTGCTGCCAAGCAATCGGCGCAAAATACAAAGGTCAAATGGTCGGAACATTCGGTGAAATCGGTTGCTACAGCTTCTACCCTACCAAAAACCTCGGAGGAATGGGCGACGGCGGTTTAGCAACTACTAACAGCGAAAAACTCCGTGACAGAATGATTGCTTTGCGCAACCACGGCGGCGCTATCCGTTACCACCACGACGAAATCGGTGTAAACAGCAGACTTGACGAAATTCAAGCGGCAATTTTGAGAGTGAAATTGAACTATATCGACGAATGGAACTCTCAAAGACGCGCTCACGCAGCCCGCTACAACGAACTTTTAGCAGATTGCGCAGACGTTCAAACACCAAGAGAATTAGACAACACATACTGTGTTTACCACCAATACACGGTAAAAATTCCTAACCGCGACGAAGTTCACAAAATGCTTCAAGAACGCGGAATCGGCGCAATGTTATACTACCCAATCCCTCTTCACTTGCAAAAGGTTCACGAGTATTTGGGTGTTGGCAAAGGCTCTTTACCGATATCAGAAGACAACACAGATATGGTAATTTCACTTCCGATGTTCCCGGAACTCACCGACGAAGAACAAATCACGGTAGCAACAACCCTGAAAGAATGTATCGCTCTTTCAAAATCAAAAGTTGGTGTATAGACACAATAAAGCCCCTTTTAAAAGGGGCTTTTTTCAAATTGTTACATTACAAAATAAAAATTTACGTTATGAAACATTTTGTTTTTTTTTAAAGGTTTTATGTTAGATTAGTATTTGTGGTAAGTTATTGAAGGAGATGTCAATGTCGGAATACCTGAGCAAAGAAGAGATTAAGCAATGGAGAAGCTCATTAGAAAAGATTACATTAGAAGAATTTGCAGCCAGATTAGGCAAAAAAATTGAAGAATCAAAACCTAGCCACGACTTAGCTGATATAGTTTTGAAAGGGCAGCCTGTTTCTTCAGATATGGACGCACATTTACACTTGAGAGGCGAAAAACTCAACGCAATTGCTGAACGTGCAATGAACAGAGAAAAAGAAATTTCCATAACTCCTTTCTCTATCAAAAATATTGAAAAAACCTTTGAAGATACTTCAGAAGAAAAAGTTACAAAAAAATCAACACCCGGAAAAACTTCAAAATCCGAAAATAAAAAAAGTGTTAAAAAAGAAACACCTATTGCACAAAATGGTTCTCAAGTTGCGTTCAAAAAAGCACTCACTGACCGTGAACAAAGAGTTTTCAACTATTTCTTTGAACACAAAAACAGCATCGTTTACGCAAAAGACCTGGCAACACTGCTTGAATTGCCAAAGGATTATGTATACAAATACATCAAAAACATCCGCGCAAAACTTGAAGGTGGCACGCTTCAAAATGCCGAGCAAGGCGGATTTCAATTAACAATATAAACACAAAAGCCCTCGTCTAGCGAGGGCTTTTTTAAGCAAATATCTCTATTACTTTCTAACAGCATCAGCGAGCGCGTTAACCACAACGACATCCCACTTTTGTCCTACTTCTTCTTTCATAATTTCAAGCGCTTTATCGACCGGCAGAGCCTTTCTAAACGGTCTGTCTGATGTCAGCGCACTAAATGCATCAGCAGCAGCAATAATTCTTGAGCCAAGCGGAATTGATTGGCCTTTCAGACCTTCAGGCTCACCTGTTCCGTCAACACGTTCCGTTCTGTACGTAATATATGGAACAACCTCTGACAAGAAATTAATATTCATCAAGAAATGAACACCAACATTTGTATTTGCCTGGATTTTCTTCAATTCTTTCGCACTCAACTTACCTTTCGTGTTGAATAATTTTTCAGAAACCGCTATTTTACCGATATTTTGAAGCAAACCTGCATAATAAATAAGGTCGGTTGTCTTTTCGTTCAATTTCAACTCGCGACAAATAAGCTTCGCGACGTTAGCCGTGTTTTGAGAATGTGAAACCTTATACTGCCCTTTCATATCGACAGCAGATGCCAAACGTTCCACAAATTCTTGTTGATAATCACACAAATCAGCGATTAACGCAGTCAACTCACCACGAACATTTTTCAATTCACGCTCAGCTGAATTTTCATCCGCAATCAAAGTTTCAGACAAATCCATCTCCGCTTGTAAAGCCAATGACGTTGCAAAAAGTCGTCCGATAGTCTCAGTCAGCGCAACATACTCTTTTGCAATCGGCTTATCGTTCGCCAAAAGGATAACGCCAATAGTTTGAATATTATTTTTCATCGGAATAAACACCGAACTTTTGCATTTATGAATTTTACCGTCAGCCAAAACATCTTTCACCAAATCTTTTTCCACCGTAAAGGCTGAATATTTGCCCACAAGCAAATGTTTTCGATTTGAATTGGACTTGACAAACTCTGTTTTCAAATAAATTTTACAAGCCTTAATCTCAAGCATTTTAGCAATAGAGGCCGCAATTGAATCATAAATCGCAGACTCTTCCTCACGAGATGCAATACTCAACAAAGAAAGCGTCTTATTTGAAGAATAAATCGCCGTCAACTCTTTAATTTGCTCAACTAATCTTGAGCGCTTATTTTTATCGTGAGAACCGATTTTCGCAACCAAATCAGCCGAAATCAAATGTTCGGAAAGAAAATCGCCCAAATTTAGCGCAAATAGTTCTTCCATTGGATTACTGTCAAGCAGAAACTCTGATTGAGCAAATAGCGAAACCCCGTTTTCTTTATTTTTCATTCTCTACTTTCCTTCTAAACATACTTTATTAATTATTCTTTCGGCACAAATTTGAAAAACTTTAGCGATTTTCACAAAAGTTCATACTAAAGTAGTAGAAAGATTATACAAAAGTATAAATAACGACAATAAAACCCCAAATTTATGCTATAATCAAACCATGATTACATTTGACAGCCTGACACTAAAAGCTTTTATACAAGAAAACAAAGATTTTTTTATCGGTTGCAGAATTCAAAAAATCCAACAACCGACAAGACGGGAATTGCTTTTTTCCCTGCGTAACAACGGAGAAACACGTAAATTTTACGTAAATATCAACCCACAATTCCACCATCTTTGCTTTATCAATGCCCAAACAGAACAACAACGCGCCCTCGAAATCCCCCTAAAACCGCCAATGTTCTGTATGCAACTGCGAAAATACCTCGAAAACGCTAAAATCGTCAAAATCAATCAACCAAACTACGAACGAATTTTTGAAATTTACGTTGAAACATTTAACGAACTACAAGAAAAAATAGAACTTTGTCTGGCCATAGAACTCATGGGAAAACACTCCAACATCGTTCTATATAACGCCGATACAAATATCATTATCGGCTGCGCGCACAACGTCGGAAGCGAAAAAAGCCGCGAACGCGAAATGGCGGGAACTTTACCCTACATCTACCCGCCTAAACAACACAAACTCGATATCCTAAATATTCAAGGCGAAATCATTGAGCCTCTCGAAAATTTTTACTTCTTTTCAAAAGCTTTCGCCAACCAATGCAAAAACCGTTCGCTTGACGAACTAAAAACTTTTGTAACCCTTCAAAGCGTGGCGCCCGCAATCTCTGCTGATTTCAACGAATTCACCCTATTTGAACAACTTTTGCAAAATGCCACCCCAAAACAAAATATCAACGAAATGATTGACGAATATTTCGCCCACCATATTCAAAAAAACAAACTAAAATCCCTATCCGGAGAGCTTTACACCCTTGCAAACAAAAAATTATCCAAACACCAAAAAAATCACGAATTAATGCAAGAACAATTAAAAAAGGAAACTGAAAGCCAAAAATATCGTAAATTCGGGGATTTAATTATGGCAAACCTTTACAATTTGGCCGATTTCACTCCACAAATCACCGTCTTGGACTGGGAAACCAACACCAATATCACAATCGAACTCGACCCACAATTATCGCTCAAAGATAACGCAAACAAGTTCTACAAGCGCTACAACAAATCTAAAAAAACAACCGAAAAAATATCCGAAATGCTCGCCGAAAACGAAATTCAACTGGAATATTTCGCACAAACCCTTTATTCCATAAACAACGCCCTATCAATCGAAGAGTTACAGGAAATAAAAAACGAACTCCTTCCAATATTTCAACCGGCAAAAAAAGAAAAACTTCAAGCCACGCAACCGCTTGAAACGGAAGTTTGCGGCCACAAAGTTTACATCGGCCGCAACAACAGACAAAACGACCTAATAGTTTCCAAACTGTCAAAAGATGAGGACTACTGGTTCCACACTCACGGTTGCGCCGGCTCACACCTGCTTTTAAAATGCCCAACCCCAACCGACGAAATAATATTAAAATGCGCACAACTTGCAAAAGAATATTCCAGCGCAAAAAACTCATCAAAAGTCGGAGTAATTTACACCAAACGAAAAAACCTAAAAAAGCCCCCAAAAGCCCCACTCGGCTACGTCACATACAAAGGCGAACAGGAAATAATTATTGACTAACAAATCCCTCGACATACTCGCCGAGGGATTTGTTTTAAATTAACGCTTAACACACCTTACGTTGTAAGTGGCAGACCTTATGAGTGGGTAACGATTACCCACCTGAAAACACAAATTCCAAGCCTTGCCAGACTCACCAGTTGAGATGACAGAACTGGACCAAAAATAACCACTCGCAACCCCGAGAAGTTCTTTATTGTAAAACATTGAGGTTAATTCGTCTCGATTTGGGAGTCTACTTTCAGGGTCTTGTGCAGTACAGGCTGTACTCGCCTCAGTTTGTGCTACTGATGTAGCTGCATTGGTTGCAAGCGCGTATGGTGCTACTACGTTGGAATCGGTTGGATAAAGGGCCGTAATAAAACCAATATCTTTACCTACAATATTTGGTCTTTTATTTCCATTTAAGTCATAGATAAAATTTGCACACATTTTGGGTTGAGTATAATGGTCAACATTACCTTCATTGTCACCATTACAGTAGGGGTTATAATAGAGAACAATTGTTTCACCATTTTGAGTCTCAAATGCCGCAGCCTTAGTGTCAATATAATTTTGTGGATTTCGAAAAATATCTCCACCTTCCGCTGGACCATTATTATCATAACTACCCGTAAACAAACTATTTAATTCAGATAATTTTGTCGGCCAGGTTTTTGTGGAGCCCGCCAAGTTTGTAAATGACGCTGCAATTCCGCAATCAGCTAAATGTGCAGCGTCGCAAATGTTGTTGATTTTTAATACTTTTGAAAGACCTTCAGTCAAGAACGCCTCGGCAGCCGTGTCTTTTGTTGCAGTTACAGAACCATCTGTATTTGTGCCTTCGTATTCTCCATAACCGTTCAATTGTGGCATCATTGCAATCGCTTGGCTCATTCTCGCGTAAAGCGCTTTCCTTTGTGTGTTCCATGTGCGTTCGTTAATGTTCGCCATTAGTGACGGCAGCGTGATTGCGGCTACAACGCCGATGATTGTTAGGGATAAAAGTATCTCTGCCATCGTGAAACCGCGGAGCGGTTTCACAAAAGTGAATAAGTCAATAAGTGAATAAGCGAATAAGTCGTTATGGAAAATTGACTCATTCTTGTACGTAATGTTTGTTTTTTTACTCATGTTATGCTCCTTCTCGCTTGTATCAACAGGGGCGGAAGCTCGGCAAAACATGTATATTTACCCTCGCAAAGCCAGATATAATCAGGACTTTGACGCGCCCCCCCCCCTATTGAACTTCTTATTCTTTTATTGTATTTTGTATAATTCATATTATCATGATACCGTATTTTTTACGTTTGTCAAGAGGGGAACGTGTTAATAGGTTAAAAACTCGTTGAAAACGAACACACTATTCCTCACCCTCAGCCTTTATACCTTCCTCAAGAATTTTTTGAGCTTCTGTATAGTGTTGGATGTTATAAACCGCACCGCTTGAATTCATTACATTAAGATTTTCATCATTATCTTTTATCAAATTACCCAAATCCACGTAAATCGCAGATGTTTCGTTGGCAATTTTTTCGTAATCAGCTTGCAATTTTTCCAGCTTAGAGTTTCTGTTTGAATCAGAAGAGTCCGTTTCAGCAAGAGAAACATCTTTGGCAGCTTGCTGAATTTCTTGATGTTTTTGCTTCATTTTTGTTATTTGGGCGCTCAATTTTTTATCATTATTCTGAGCAATCTCAAAAGTTTTATCGACAACTTTTGCTTCCGCCTCATGATAATTCTTTAATTCTTCTTTCTTTTGGTCAATTTCTTTCATTTTTGCAGCAGATTCCTTAACACCTTCTTTCAAAGCATCTTCTTTGGCTTTTAATTTTTCATACTCAGCCTTTTTGGTTTTCATTTTTTCTTGAGCTTCTTGTAACTCAGCCTTAATTTCCGCCTTTTTGGCATTAATTTGTTCTTTGTTTTTAGAAAACCAACCGGAAACAGTTAATTTAGCAAGTTGCCATTTGCAGTTAACAATGGTAGATTTGAGAGATTTAACTTCCGCTTTTTTCTCAGCAGCCTGCGCAGAAATAACAGGTAATTGAGTATTACACTCATCTGAAACTTGTTGACACTTAACCTTATCTTGATCAAAAGCCTTGATATCATCTTCATACATTTCAAACTCGCCGGAAATTTGGCTAAGTTGCGGCACCGCAATTCCCATTTCCGCCAAACTAGCAGTAGATTTTTGGCTTATCCATTCAGCAGCATCGCCGTTATAATCGGCTGTCAATTCAGTCTTGCCAACCTCTAATTCAGCTTTTGCAGCCTTCAATTGGCTATAATTTTCCGCATTATTTATGTTAGAGAGAATTTTTTCAGAATTAGTAGTCTTAGCAGTCGCATTAAATTCCTTAGAAGAATTTGCACCGAACAACCCAGAAACAGTTGATACCGTTGAACCAGTTTGACCAAGAACTTGCATAGCTAGGTCATATTTATTTGTACCGTACTCAGTTTCCAATTTTTTGACTTGTTCATTAGTCAATGGACGAACAGGAGTGGCAACTCTTCTGGTAGCAAGAGTTCCAAAAGTCTGTACTTCTGAAGACACACGAAGAGTTTTGCCTGCTGTTTTCGCTTGCAAAGGCTTAAAATTTACATCATATCTCGGTGCCTGCTGATAACTCTTAACTGCCATTTTCTGCTCTCAAAAATTAAAATCTCTCTTATATATATAAAGAATATATCAACAGAAAAATTGCGTCAGTCAAAAGCAACATGCCTACAAAACCACGTCAGAAGAAGGTTTTAGCCAAATTTCGCCTGATTTACAAATGTTTACATTACTGCAAAGCAAAAATAAATTGTTAGCAACAACACCGCACCTAAATGTTTTGACCCAGATCTTCCAAATCTCTTACCAACGGTGCAATGGTTTTATCATAGCTATCAATTTCAGCCTGAATAGCCTTTGCTCTAAGCTCTGCGGTAAAAAACGGTTCCTGACTCTCCATTTTAGCCTGCTCCGCTGTACCATGTAGCTTAGCGAGTTTATCGTATCGTGCACTAGTACAAGACTTTTCTTGCTCTTGCAAAAACGGAGTTAAAAGTTCTTTGTACCTATTTGGTTTAACTTCAACACTGCGCCAATCGACCACAACATCGACATTCTTCAACGCTTGAACACTTTTCACAATGTTTTTAGCGGCCTCCGGCTCATCTTTGAACGCCATTGCCATACGCTCAGCTCCGCCGCGACCAAACTTCCACGCCATTCCAAATGATGTTTGAGGTTGATTATATATTTTCATATTTTTAAGTCCTTTCGCAAAATTACAAATCTACGCACATATCAAAAACACCTAAAAAAAATTTTTGCCAATACAACAGAAAAATTTTTACAGAAATTAACACAAAAGACTGACTTGCGAAAACGTAAGTCAGTCTCTAAGCTTTTAATTTTATACAAAGAACTACCAGCTTGCTTTGGTAACGCCTGGAAGTAGACCTTGGTGAGCCATTTTTCTCAAGCAGATTCTGCAAAGACCAAAGTCTCTGTGAAAACCGTGTGGACGGCCGCAGATTGAGCATCTGTTGTGAAGTCTTACTCTTGGGTATTTTCCTTGAGCAACTAGGGCTTCTCTTTTAAGTTCTTTATCCATCATCGCTTTCTTAGCCATGAATTTCTCCTTTTTATTTTAAGCCTTTGAACGGCATACCTAATAATCTTAGTAATTCTCTTGCTTCATCATCTGTATTTGCAGTTGTGATAATTGATACGTTCATACCTTTTACCAAATCAACTTCTTCATAAGTGATTTCTGGGAACAATGCTTGTTCCTTCAAGCCAAGAGTGTAGTTTCCACGACCATCGAAACTCTTTGCGCTGATACCACGGAAGTCACGAATACGTGGAAGAACAACGCTGATTAACTTTTGCAAGAAATCATACATTCTTTCGCCACGAAGTGTGACCATAGCACCAACAGGCATACCTTCTCTTAATTTATAAGACGCGATTGATTTTTTAGCTTTTGTAACAACCGCTTTTTGACCGGCAATCTTAGTCAATTGAGCCTCGATTGTTTCAGCAATCTTTGAGTTGTGAGAAGCTTCACCAACACCCATGTTCAAAACAATTTTGTGTAGTGCAGGAACTTGGTGTACGTTTGTGTAACCAAATTTCTCCATCATCGCTTTTTTTACTTCTTCTTGATATTTTGTTCTTAAACTTTTAGTTACTGTCATTTTTGTTTTTCCTTTAAATTTCGGATGTTTCACATCTACCTACTTATATTCTAAACCTTAAAAATATAAAGTAAAGAATTTGTAAGTAATATTAAGCATCCAACTGTTCACCACATTTTTTACAAACACGAACTTTTTTTCCGTCAACGACGTCGTGTTTGATCCTTGTCGGTTTTTCGCAAGCCGGGCAAACAACCATTACGTTAGAAGAATCAAGTGGAGCTTCCATTTTGATTAATCCGCCTTGGATGCCTGCCATTGGTTGAGGCTTTTGAGCTTTTGTAACCATGTTAGCGCCTTCAACAACAACTTTGCCTTTTGAAGGGTCAACTTTTTTTACGTTACCGATTTTTCCTTTATCTTTGCCTGCTGTAACGACAACTCTGTCACCGCTTTTTACATGCACGCTTTTTTTAGTTTTATCTGTCATTGTTTTTCTCCATTTATATTAAGGTTCTAAAACATCAAGCCAACAAAAACGTATATGAACTTTCGCTTTATCGCCTTAACGCCTTGTTAAATTACTTCCGGAGCCAAAGAAACTATTTTCATATAGCCTTTGTCACGAAGTTCACGAGCAACCGGTCCGAAAACACGAGTTCCACGTGGGTTACCGTCTTTGTTGATGATAACAGCTGCGTTTTCATCAAATCTGATTACAGATCCGTCGTTACGTTTGATATCGTGTTTTGTTCTAACGATAACAGCCTTAACAACTTCACCTTTTTTAACAGCTTGGTTAGGTGTTGCATCTTTTACGGTAGCAACGATTTGGTCGCCAACGTATCCGAATTTTTTATTAGAACTACCAAGTACTCTAATACAAAGAAGTTCTTTTGCACCTGTATTATCTGCTACTTCTAGTCTTGTTTCTTGTTGTATCATTTTTAATTTCCTTTATTTTAAAGAATATTTCCTCTAAGCAGCGCATTATCGAAATAATGTTGCTGACTTTTTCTTTCTACGGAGGTCCTGAAACCAATTCAGGCCACGTTACTTCCAAACATAAAAAAGTTCTTAATGAATTAACGTGCTTTTTCAACAACTTCCGCTACTGTCCAGCATTTGCCGCTAGAAATCGGTCTTGTTTCAACGATTCTAACGATATCGCCTTCGTTGCAGATGTTATTTTCATCGTGCGCTTTGTAGTTTTTATTTGATTCGATAATCTTTTTGTATTTTGGATGCGGATCGTAGCTTGCAACTTTTACAACTACAGTCTTGTCCATTTTATTACTGATTACGATACCTTGTCTTTCTTTTTTAGGCATTTGTTACCTCCGCTTCTTTTGAAGCCTTTTCGCTAATAATTGTTTTAGCTTGTGCTATCAATCTTTTAGTTTTTGCAATTAATGCTGTGTTTTCAAGTTTATGAGTTGCTAATTGAAGTTTGTAGTTGAACAAATCTTTTTTCCAATCAACAATAGCATTTTGCAATTCTTCAATTGATTTTTCTCTCATTTCGTTTAATTTCATATCTATTGTTTCCTTTATACTTGTTCTTTTTCAACAACTTTTACTTTAATAGGCAACTTCTGTGCAGCAAGTTCAAGAGCGTGAACTGCTGTATTTCTATCAAAATAATCTAGTTCAAAAAGTAATCTGTTTGGTTTTACTACTGCTACCCAATATTCCAAATTACCTTTACCGGAACCCATACGAGTTTCTGCCGGTTTTGCAGTAATCGGTTTATCAGGGAATATTTTAATCCATACATTACCACCACGTTTGATTTCACGACCCATTGCCCGACGTGCAGCCTCGATTTGACGGCTTGTGATCCAACCCGGTTCAACTGCTTTTAGAGCGTATCTACCGAATTCGAACTGAGTACCTCTTGTTTCAGTACCTTTCATTCTGCCTTTCATCATTTTGCGGTATTTAGTTTTTTTAGGCTGTAACATTATATTTGCTCCTGTTATTTATTTTAATACCTGTAATTATTTTTTTTTGCAATAAACTTCAGTTTTATTAAGAAATTTATCTAATTACTCAGCAGATTCTACTGCTTTGTTGTTTCTTCTAGGACGTCTTTGTCCTCTTTCAGCGTTGTTGTTTTCTTTGCCGTTTTTAGCTTTAATGTTCATATCAGCTTTTTCACCAGGCATCAAGTTGCCTTTGAAGATCCAAACTTTAACGCCAATTTTACCCATAATGGTATCAGCTTCGGTGAAACCGTAATCCACGTCTGCTCTAAGAGTTTGAAGAGGAATTCTTCCTTCTTTAGCCCATTCTGAACGAGCGATTTCAGCACCGCCCAAACGTCCTGATACCATGATTTTGATACCTTGAACGCCTGATCTCATTGTTCTTTGCATTGCTTGTTTCATTGCGCGTCTGAACGCTACACGTTTTTCCAATTGTTGAGCGATTGATTCTGCAACCAATTGAGCGTCTGCATCAATTCTTGCAACTTCAACAACGTTGATAACAACTGCTTTACCAATATGTTTTGAAACAGCTTGTTTCAATTCTTCAATACCTTGTCCGCCACGGCCAACAACAATACCAGGTTTCGCTGTAACAACGGTAACTGTGATATTTTGAGCTTTTCTAGCGATTAAAATTTTAGAAACGCCGGCTGCATATAGTTTCTTCTTAACGAATTTTCTAATTTTCGCATCTTCTGCAACAAATGCACCGTAATCTCTGATTTTAGCAAACCAAGTGCTTGCCCAAGGTTGAATTATACCTACTCTAAATCCGGTTGGATGTGTTTTTTGTCCCATTTTTATTACCTTTATTTTTTTGTATCACTAACTACTAATGTAAGGTGAGAAGTGCGTTTTAGTCTTGAATACATACGACCTTGCGCTCTTGTTCTTGCTCTTTTGTATGTAACGCTTTCATCTGCAAAAATTTCAGAAATTCTCAAAGCTTCAGGTGCTACACCATACTTTTCTCTAGCGTTTGCAACAGCAGCTTTCAAGTTTTTTTCAACCACTCTTGCAGCGAAGTAAGGCATAAAACGCAACATATCTTGAGCTTCTTTAACAGCTTTACCTCTAACTTCGTTGATTACTCTGCGAAGTTTTCTTGCTGTCATTTTTATATCAGTTTGTCTTGCTTTAGCTTCCATTTTTCTTTCCTTTTAGTTTTTCACTACTGTAATTCGTTTGATTGCTGTAGTAACGGGTCTTCGGCTCAACTCGTTTCGCTCTCGCGAACCGACACCAGCCTGCGTCCTCAGCTCGCTCGCGCTACTTTCTTTTTGCTTTATCAGCGCCTGCGTGACCTTTGTACAATCTTGTTGGTGCGAATTCACCTAATTTGTGCCCAATCATTTGCTCTGTTACATAAACCGGAACGTGAGTTTTACCGTTGTGAACAGCGATAGTGTGACCCAACATATCAGGAATAATCATTGATGCTCTTGACCATGTTTTAATCACCTTATGTTCTGAATTAGCATTCATTTTTTCGATTTTCTTTTGTAGAGCTTCTTCTACGTATGGACCTTTTTTTAATGAACGTGCCATTAATTTCTCCTTTATGATTTTGTTTGATTAATTGTTTTGGAATAGGGCTTAAATGTTTGGCATAAAAGCCCTATTTAATTATCTGTAAGTTGCGTCCTACTTTTTACGTCTTCTTACGATTAATTTATCAGACGCTTTGCCTTTCTTACGAGTTTTGAAACCAAGAGCCGGTTTACCCCAAGGTGTTTTAGGGTGTCCACCAGGACCGGTTTTACCTTCACCACCACCGTGAGGGTGATCGCAAGGGTTCATCGTAACACCACGTACAGTCGGACGGATGCCCATGTAACGTTTTCTTCCGGCTTTACCGATTGACAAGTTTTTGAATTCGTGGTTACCTAACACACCGATAGTAGCCATACATTCTTTTCTTACCATTCTCATTTCGCCTGAAGGTAATTTAATAGTTACATAATCGCCTTCTTTAGCCATTACTTGAGCAGAATTTCCTGCTGCTCTAACAAGAATACCACCTCTACCAGCTCTAAGTTCAACGTTGTGAACAACAGAACCCAACGGAATCAACTCGAGCGGTAAAGCGTTACCTGTTTGAACCGGGGCTTCAGGACCGCTAACGATTACATCGCCAACGTTCAAACCTTCCGGAGTTAAGATATATCTTTTTTCACCATCAGCGTAGAATACCAATGAAATTCTAACGTTTCTATTTGGATCGTACTCAACAGTTTTAACTGTTCCCGGTACGCCAAATTTGTCACGTTTGAAGTCAATTATACGGTATGCTCTTTTTACACCGCCACCTTTATGACGGCAAGTGATTCTACCTGTATTATTTCTACCTGAAGTCTTTTTAAGTTTTGACAAAAGTGATTTCTCAGGAGTTGAAGTTGTTACTTCAGCGAAGTCACTCTTAGACATTCCTCTTTGACCAGGTGAAGTTGGATTTATTATACGAATTGCCATTTTAATTTCTCCTTTGTTTTGGCTTTACTAATGCGCATTTATCGGTTGCGCCCCATTATGATTTTTGTTTTTAAATGTCATGGATTATTACATCCCATCGACAAATTTCTCTTTTCGCCGGTACTAACCGACACCGGCTTACGCCTATTCGAAATTATTGTTCCACTCGGACAAGTTGCTCATTTCGCTATCGCTGTCATTCGCTGTTGTCCTCGCTACTTCGGCGTTCCGCTCGTTGCACTCGCTTCAGCCTACACAAAATTTCGCTAAACTCCAACGATTTCTTCGATTGGATCGCCTTCGATTGTTACGATAGCTTTTTTGCTTGAATCAGTTCTGCCTTGTTTCAAGCCCATTCTTTTGGAATGAGAAGGCATATAAACTGTTCTTACATTAGTAACTTTTCTTCCTGGGAAAGCTAGTTCAACAGCTTGTGCAATTTCGATTTTTGTTGCATCTTTTTGCACTTCAAAAGTATATTGGCCCAAAGTTGTAGCCATCATTGATTTTTCAGTAATTAACGGTTTTTTGATGATTCCGTATAATTTTTCGATGTTAGTATTCTTACTCATTATTGCAACCTTTCTGTAATTACGTTTACAGCAGATTCTGTCATTACAACGAAATCAGCTTCCAACAAATCTTTCACGTTCAAGTTAGAAGGCAAAATCATTTTTACGCTAGGGATGTTTCTAGCAGCCAACACCAAGTTAGCATTTTCGCTAGCTTTTGTATCAGCGATAATCAAGACTTTACCAGACACGTTCAATGCTTTCAACGCGCTAACCATTAATTTTGTTTTAGGTTGAGCAATTTGAGAGAAATCTTTAACAACAACCAATTGTTCTTGTCTTGCAGACAAAGCTGATTTAAGCGCCAATTTTCTAGCTTTTTGCGGCATAGAAATTTCGTAGCTTCTTGGTTTTGGTCCGAAGACTACACCACCACCAGCGAACAAAGGTGATCTCAAAGAACCTGCACGAGCGCGGCCAGTACCTTTTTGTTTCCAAGGTTTTTTGCCACCGCCGGCAACTTCAGCTCTTGTTTTAGCACAAGCTGAACCTTGACGTCCATTGTTCAATTGTCTTCTCAAAGCCAAATGCATAACGTGCAAGTTTGGCTCAACCGCGAAAACTTCTTTTGCTAAAGAGATTTCGCCAAGTTTTTCTCCGTTTATGCTTAAAATTTCTTTTGACATTTTGATTTTCCTTTTGCTTTCCGCTTACCCCTTGCAATTTCTTGCTTTATATGGCAAGAGCGGTTGTAATACTATTTCTGTTTGTTATCTCCGCCTGACAAACCAATGATTTGTTTGTTCGCTTCACATACGTTTCCACTTACAGCGGCGGGAATCAATTGTTTTGCTTATCGATAAATTCTTACCGACCAGCCAACTACGGCTGTCGACCTAGTTCCATTTTGTTCTTGTAGGAACAATTGTTACCAATCTGCCTTCGCAACCAGGAACAGAACCTTTTACTAATACTAAATTGTTTGCTGAATCAACTTTAACAAGTTTCAATTTAGAAATAGTAACTCTTTCGTTACCCATGTTGCCAGCCATTCTTTTACCTTTGATAACACGGCTAGGAGTTGTACCTGCACCGATTGAACCCGGTTCTCTGTGGTTTTTAGAACCGTGAGCCATTGGTCCGCGGCCAAAGTTCCATCTTTTAACGGTACCTTGGAAACCTTTACCGATTGATTTTCCTGTAACGTCAACTTTTTCAACGTTTTCCAAAACAGAAAGTTCAATTTTGTCGCCAACTTTGTAATCTTGAGGGTTTTCAACACGGAACTCTTGTAAGTGTCTGTAGTTGCTCAAGTTATTTTTCTTAAAGTGACCTAATTGAGCTTTTGTCAAGTGTTTTTCTTTAGCAGGAACTGTACCTACTTGGATAGCGTTGTAGCCGTCAGTTTCAACAGTTTTAACTTGAGTTACAACAGTTTCATCAACTTTAATAACGGTTACAGGGATTGCCAAACCTTGTTCATCAAAGATTTGAGTCATTCCTAATTTTTTACCTATTACACCTAGTGTCATAATTTTACCTTTCTAGCAACCACACTGCCTATACATTGACATCACACGGCCAAAACCATCGAGCCAATATTGCACCGGATTGCATTTTTTCTCTTGCGAGCGCTACGTACTTTACCTATTGAGGGCTTTCACCTCTCCGATTGGATTTTTAAACTTTCGTCCCAACCGGTCGCAGTTCACATTATATGCATAATGCTTATTAAATTTTCAATGTTTAGTATTGATACTTTGGCCCTTTCGGGCAACTCAGGCCGGTGCCTACAGCTTAACTTCGATATCAACACCAGCAGGTAAATCTAATCTGCTTAACTCTTCAGTTGTCTGTTGAGTTGGTTCGTATATATCGATAATGCGTTTGTGAGTTCTCATTTCGAAATGTTCACGAGATTTTTTATCTACGTGAGGTGAGCGCAATACACAATATACACGTCTTTTAGTAGGTAAAGGAATAGGACCAAGAACTTTAGCGTCTGTTCTTTTTGCTGTTTCAACGATTTTTTCTGATGATACATCGATCAATTTGTGATCGTACGCTTTCAAACAAACTCTAATGCGTTGTTTTTTTGTACTTGTTGCCATTTGACATTCCTTTTTCTAATTTACTACCACATGGCGCAAAACTTTTGTGCCAACTGCCTTACAGCTATTTTTAAAATACATAATATTTCGGATAGTCTAAGCCAGCATTGTAATAGTAAAATAAACAAAAACCTATGTCAACTCTTAGTTTAAAGAATTATGAAAATTTTGTTACAAAAAATAAACGAGCCTGCAAAACACAAACTCGTTTGAAAATTTAAAACAAAATGAACAAAACTTAACGCTTAACACAGCGAACATAAATAGTTTCAGACCTAGTGCCCAAACCGCGGGTACCCGTCACGAAATGCTGGTTCCAAGCTTTACCAGACTCTCCAGAAGATACAGCGGAACCGGCCCAAAAGTAATCGGACGAAATACTTTATTATGCACTATTGCGAGGGGTTTGTCAAGCCCCCGCCTAAGGCAATAGGGCTATAGGGCGTTAGGGCGATAAGTTCGTTATGAATATTTCAACATATTCAACCAACGGTAAATCTTTATTTTGATTTATTCCCCTTAATGCCCTATCGCCTTATCATCCTATCGCCTTATCGCCTTGCTCACCAATTAACTTATTAACTATTATTTACAACCTTTCCCCGCCTTCGGCGAACACACTCATTTTGCAAATATTTTTGTAGCTACAGAATTTTTCGTTCGGGCATTTTTCAGGTCGTTCAAATTCCAGATTATGGATTTTTGCCACAATCTCTTGAAATTCGCCCCAAATTTCTTCACACTCTTCGTCGGTAATTTCTTTATTTATATGAAAATCTTCCGTCAACAGCGGGTAAATAAACACCGTTGAAACATGCGCGTTTATGCCAAACAGCTTTTTGAACAAATATTTATAAAAACCGATTTGGTAATAGTATTCTGAATGCACACCCGACTTAGTTATGCCACTGCTGTCAGTACCTGTTTTGTAATCGTAAATTGTATACGATCCATCAGCGTTCTTATCGATTCTGTCAATCGAGCCTTTGAAAACTATTCCGTCTTCCGTTGTGTAACTCAAGTCGAGTTCCGCCCGTGAATCCAATTGTTCGGCAGACACAATTGAGGTAAATTGGTCATAATATTTACCCTCAGAAAAAATGTTATTTTGGGCGCTAAGCTTCATATTTTCAGGCTTGGAACAAGGTAATTCATCCACGGATTTTGCAAAGACACGATAAGCGTCATCACGTGTCGGGTACGTTTTGTTTTCAAGCGCATAATTTATCACATATTGGAACGCTTTATGGACCGCTTGCCCATAGGTCAAATTATCCATATTCCCGGATGAAGATTTCAGGCCCAGAATATAATTATAGAAATATTCTCGCGGACATTTTCTGTAAGTGTTCAAAGAACTTGGGGAATAGGATTGAGGAAATCTTGCGCGGATGAATTGCGCAAATTCTTTTTTATAGTCATAATCGGGAGTTAATTTCTCAAGCCCTTGAATTTCAGGTTTTTCAGGGCTGATCAGATACCCGGTTTCATCCTGAAATTTATCTTTTATCTGTTTTATAAACCAACTCAGCTTACCGTCTTTTCCCCCAACATCAACAGACGACAAATACAGGGAATGTTTTGCCCTTGTCATACCGACATACAAAAGTTTTATATTATCTAAAAACTTGCTCTGAGTCTGGTTTTCCTCAATTTGTTCATAAGTTGTAAAATCGGTTGCCACAGGAATTTTGTCTTTGCTGCTTGAAGAACTGCTTTCCCATTTTTTACTTGTCAAAAACGGCATAAAAACATACTCAAATTCACGACCTTTAGAAGAATGGTAAGTCGACAATTGAATCGCATCAAGAGGCTTGTCCTCTTTATCAAGGTTTATTTTAATCCCACTTTCCAACATCTTGGTCAAATAAGCTACAAAATGAGAAAATGTATTTTCATGATTGGTATGAATAGCAAAATAAGCATCAGCCTCGTCTAACAACTTCTTTATACCCTTAACATTTTCCAATTTATTTATACCATCGTTCAAATAATGCCTGAAAATACCCGTTTTATTCCCAATCTCAAGAAGAGCATTGGCATAATTTTCGTTGGTAACATAGTTTCTTAAATATTCGTACGTCGCAACAAAATCTTTTAACTTCTCTTCACCATAAACCGTCAAAATCTTACCGTCCAAAAGCGACTTAATATCATCCGTTATCGGATTTAGCGATTTATCCAAAAGGCTGGAAAGCTTTGATTTTAAAGTCTCTTCATTTATCCCTTTTTCTATAAGATTTAAAATATTGTCAGTCAACGAACGATGGTGAGACTTATTCTCACACAAAGTCTTGTAATCTCTCGGATCGATATGAAAAGGTTGCATTAAAAGATAACCCAAAAGTTTATCCGAATAAAATTCCGGGTTTGTCAAAAACTGCAAATACGTAATAAAAACATTTACCGAATTAATATCAAAAATATTCTTTCCGCCGGTAATTTCGACAGGAATTCCGTTCGCTTTCAGATAAACCTCAAACCCTTTCAACTCTTCATTGGTACGGGTCAAAATCGCAATCTCCGAAAGTTTTTCGGGCTTCGAATCAGAATTCAGAATATTCTTAATCATCTGAACAACAAAATCTCTCTCGTCGCGTTCGTTTTCAAAACCATAATACTCTACAGGCTTATTTTTATGATACACAGGAGAAGTTTGTGGAGATAACAATTTTTTAGTTATATTCAACTTCTCGAACTTAGGTTTTGAACAAATTCGCAAATCAATATTATTAATAGAATACAACTCCTTTTGCGCCTTAGTTAAGCCGGATTTACTGAGCATAAATTCACAAAACTTGTTCTGAAGTTCCGCAATCTCCTGCGAAACATCCAAAATCGTCTGGGTTGAACGATTGTTCTCAGCCAAACAAATCACCTTAACTTCATCTTTAAATTTATCCAAAAAGGTCTCAATCGTACCCAAATTAGCGCCTTGGAAAGTGTAAATAATCTGATCATCATCCCCAACGACAAAAACATTAGGACAAAACTTAGACAACGCAAAAACTATATCATTCTGCGCCTTGTTCGTATCTTGGTACTCATCCACCAAAATATACTCATACTTATACGCAATTTCTTCCAAAAGCGAAGAATCTTCTTCCTCAAGTTTCTCCAAAACCAGATTAATCATGTCATGAAAATCAATATAATTTAACGCACGCATTTTTTGAGTATAAAGATTATAAAAACCCCATAACTCTTTCATCTGGGCGATCTTTTTCGTCAAATTTTCGATATCATCTTTGCGTTTTTTAGTGGGTTTATCTTTCTGGGCTTCATTTAATTCAGCCAAACGTTTCATCCAAAGCGGATTTTGCTGCAAATTTTTGAAAAAATCATCTTCATTCATTCGCAATTTTTTAATCTCTTCAATCCCATCTAAAATGTCTTGAGAATACTGATAAGGATTATTCTTCTCGTTGTTATACGCAACAGGCCGAAGCTCGTCGATACATTCCTTTACGAGGTTGCGTTTATGAGAATCAGTAATAATATTGTTGCTGTCGATATCAAACTGCTCGCTGAATTCTTCCATAATATTAAGGCAAAACTCGTGATAGGTAAAAACATTAACATCATAATTTTGACCAATCTTAGTTTTCATCTCACGCGCGGCAGTGTTAGAAAAAGTCAAACACAAAATTTTCTCCGGCTCAACCCCGTCATTTTCGATCATGTGTTTAATTTTGCGAGTAACTGTAAAAGTCTTACCAGTTCCAGGCCCGGCAAGAACAAGATATTTACCATACCTTGTGTTATAAATACATTCCCTCTGCCTTTCATTAGGCTCAGGAAACTTAGTCTTTTTATCTTTCTCTAACAAATCTTCCATAACTTAATTATACCGCAAAATTTCCCACAAATGCACATAAATTAATATTTTAATATTTAATTAACATTATGATGAGATTTTTTATAGTAAATCTTGCCTTTTGGACAAACCTTGACTATAATAAAATAATAATGCATAATACGGACGCAAGACAAGTAGGTAAAAGTACATTATTATTTTTCTGTTATTCCTAAAGGTTAAGTCAAATAATTTATGCTATTACTCATATAATTTCAGGAGGCAATATGAACAACATAAAACTACAAGGCATTGATGTCGATGGCATAGAAAAAGAATATTCTTTAAATGATTTTAAGGGACAAAAAGTTATTTTGTACTTTTACCCCAAAGATAATACGTCAGGCTGCACTCAAGAAGCGTGCGATTTTAGAGATAATATAAATAGACTAACAAGTTTCGCAACTGTCATCGGCGTTAGCCCAGATAGCATCAAAAGCCACTTGAAATTTAAAGAAAAACAGAGCCTTAATTTCATTTTGCTTTCAGACCCTGAACACAAATTAGCTGAAGCGTTTAACGTTTGGGTTGAAAAATCTATGTATGGCAGAAAATATATGGGTATTGAACGCTCAACTTTTGTGCTAGATGAAAATTTGGATATTGTTAGAGAATGGCGCAAGGTAAAAGTCAAAGGCCACGTTGAAGAAGTGATTGATTACTTAAACGCATAAATTTAAAAATCTTTTAAACGGGTTTATAACCGTACGGTAATATTTATTCTAACACTTTACTTTCTCTTGCTTTTGAGTGATGTATGTTGCTCGAAAGGTTTGTAAATGAATGCTGTTGACCCAATAAAAAGCCTTGACGATATTAGAAAAATGAAAGAATTCTTGGCAAAAAAGCCAAGGAACGCATTGCTCTTCAGCTTTGGGATAAATAGCGGATTGAGGATTTCTGATATACTTGCACTTAATGTCGGGGATGTTAGGGGTAAAGAGTATATTGAAATTAGAGAACTGAAAACGGGCAAACGAAAAGTATTTCCGATTAATGATAAGTTAAAGAAGGAGATTGAAGAATTTACTAATGGAATGCCAGAGGAACAACCATTGTTTTATACACAAAAGGGAAGACGAATGGAAAGGAGTCGGGCGTATAAGATTTTAAATAAAGCCGCAAGGGAAGTTGGGATAACAAGACGAATTGGCACACATACATTGAGGAAAACTTTCGGATACCATTGCTACCAAAAATATGATGATGTCGTGCTGCTGCAAAAGATTTTTAATCATTCCTCACCCCAAATCACCCTCCGCTACATCGGCATCGAACAAGAAGACATCGACGCCGTGTATAGGGATTTTTATTTATAACTTTTCAATTGCGGCATTAAAATCTTTTAATGAGTCTTTACAACAATAACGATAGTCTATATCATAACCTTTGAAAATGTCTTCATATCGAGCTTTTGCATAATAATCAGAGCCTGTATCGTTGAAGGATTCTGTATTAATGACATATATTTTAGGATTGTGTTTGTTTAATTTAAGTGCCGATTGGAATAAAAATTTTACTGCTAAATCCGTTTCAGGAAAAGAAAAGCCATATATAAAAATTTTCTTTGCATTTTTCAAAGATTCAAACGCTACATTCCAGCATTTTTTTAATGTTAAATTTTCATACAATTTTGTTTTATCAAGTATTGGAGGAATTATAAATGGAGATAATAAAGATTCACTATATTCATCGTTATATTGCGCAAGACTTGAAGCTTTATAATCAGTTAATTCCCAATTAATGGAACCATGTAATTTTATTATATTCGGCATATTTTTAGGATGTATTTTACCTGCAGGCCTATTATCTAAAATATCAAGTTTAATATATTCGTTC
>JAZUCM010000088.1:0-12694 GCA_045639085.1 Candidatus Gastranaerophilus bacterium | reverse complement strand
TCAATGTTTACGGGTTCTTATGATGATAACGGTTCAGCGTCCGGTGGGAATATTTACACGAACCCACAAAAACACATTGACACAAAGGCAGCCGCATTTGAAACTCAAAACGGAGAAACGATTGCACTTTATTACAATCCATATTGCACAACAGATGTTGAAGGCAATACGTTCCACTATTCCCAACCAAAAATGTGTGCAAACTTCATTTACGACTTGAATGGAAACAAAGGCCCTAACGCTGTAGGTAAAGATATTGGTTTCATTACGGCATTATACCCAACGGATTCAAACGTAGTTGCACCATATCCTCTCGCAACGGACGCGGAAAGCGGAACTGCAATTGCCCAAACAGCGGCCTCAGCAGCTTGCTCAGCACAAGACTCTGAATCTCGCCTTCCAAATAGAGACGAACTTTCAGCAATGTTTTACAATAAAACTCTTCTCGGAATTGCGTCCGGTGGCTTTTGGTCTGGCTCTGTCATCTCTTCTGGAGAGTCTGGCACGGCTTGGTCCCAGGATTTCCGCGCGGGCCGTCGCGGCCCGGGCACGCGGTCTCACGCTATCTACGTGAGGTGTGTTAAGCGTTAGGCCAGGCGCTAGCCGTGCCAGCGCTGTTGGCGCGAGTGGTGTCGCGCTCTGTGGTTGGGCTAGGGCTTAACACAAAATTTAACTTTCAAAAAGGTCGGTGGATTCGCCGGCCTTTGGGCATATTAAGCTTATATAAAGTTTTTGGGCATGTGTGGATTTTGTATTATTATAATATACAGGGAAATAGTAAGAGAGAGGGAATTTTTATGATAGATAAAACCGCAGTTATTCACCCGTCGGCCGTTATTGCTGAGGACGCAATTATCGGGCCTTATGTTGTAATCGGTGAAAATGTAAAAATCGGTAGCAAAACTCGTGTTATTGCTAATGCTTATATTGAACATGCCGAAATCGGTGAAGGTTGCACGATTAGCCCGTTTGCGACAATTGGTTCTGAGCCTCAGGATTTGGGGTATAAGGGTGAGCCGACGAAGGTTATTATTGGTGATGGTACGATTGTTAAAGAAAATGTAACTATTCACCGTGGGGCTAATTGCGGTGATTGCACTACGCGTATCGGTAAAAAATGTTTGATTATGGTAGGCGCACATATTGCTCATAACTGCGTGCTTGAAGATCAAGTTATTCTTGCTAATTTGGTGACATTGGGCGGTCATGTTCACGTTGGTTTTGGTGCGTTTGTTGGCGGAATGAGTGTGTTCCACCAAAATATTAGAATTGGCGATATGGCTATTATTAGCGGATTTTCAGCATCACGTAAGGATATTTTACCGTATTCTAAAGGTGAAGGTCGTCCGCCTGTTCCGGATGGTTTGAACGTTATTGCACTTAAACGTCGCGGCGTGCCTCAAGAGGTTAGAACTGATATTAATAACGCGTTTAAGTTGTTGGTTTCAAAAGAGTATAATACGACTCAGGCTATCGAAAAAATTAAGGCTGAAATCCCGATGAATGAATATATCCAAAAGATGATTGATTTTGTTGAAACTTCAAAACGCGGCGTTTTGTTGAAATCATATAAGTCCGGACACCAATCTTTAGAGGGCGGCGAAGATGAGTAATGTTTTGAGAAAATATGCACAAGTGTTGGTTGACTATTCAACGAATGTTCAAAAAGGGGATTTGGTCGTTATTCGTTCTGATAGTGTTGAATCTCAGCCGTTGTTGAAGGAAATTTATCGTCGCGTAATCGAACGCGGCGGACATCCTGTTGTTAGGCTTGCGCTTGAAGGTGCCGGCGAAATTTTCTTGAAAAATGCGTCTGATGAGCAGTTGGATTTTGTTGACCCGTTCACGCAATTGGAGTATGAAATGGCTGATAAATTCATCTCTATTGGCGCACCGTTGAATACTAAAAATATGAAACGCGCGAACTTGGAAAAGCTTGCTCGTCGTGGGAAAGCCACTAAAAAACTTTCTGAAACTTTACTGGGAAGATCTGCGCGTGGAGAGGCTAGTTGGGTTATTGCTGATTACCCGACCAATGCGCTTGCGCAAGAGGCAAAAATGTCGCTCGATGAATATACGGAATTTCTCTATAATTCGTGTTATTTGAATCTGGATGACCCGGTGGCAAAACTTCGCGAACTGGATGAAAAACAGACCAACTGGGCTAATTATCTGAATAATGTCAAAAAAATTCGTGTTGTAGGAGAAAAAACGGATATTACGTTTGGCGTGGAAGGTCGTAAATGGATTAGTTGTTCAGGGTTGAACAATTATCCTGACGGTGAGGTTTTCACTTCTCCTGTTGAAGATGATGTGAATGGCGAAATTTATTTCGATTTTCCGCAAAATTATCGCGGAAATGAGGCGCACGGAGTGCATTTGACTATCAAAGACGGTAAGGTTGTTGGTGTAAAATGTGAAAGTGGTGAAGATTTTGTTAATTCAATGTTCGATATGGATGAGGGCTCACGTGGAATCGGTGAGATTGCAATTGGAACAAACGACGAAATTCAAGAAGTTACAGGCAATATTCTTTTTGATGAGAAAATTGGTGGCTCTATTCATATGGCTGTTGGTGCGTCATATCCTGAAACAGGCGGGAAAAATGTTTCCGGGCTGCATTGGGATATGATTAAAAATATGAAAAACGGCGGAAAAATCTTTGCGGATAATATCCTAATTTACGAGAATGGTAAGTTTTTAATATAGACAATTGGGCGCTGAGAAATCAGCGCTTTTTGCTAACATTTTACTAATATTTTTATGTTACGTTGGTAACATAATGATTCAACCAGTAACATATACCCCAAGTAATAGAAGTGTATCAGCCGGCGTGTCAACGGCGAAGAATGTTTCAATCGCGCCGGATTTGAAGCGTACTCGCAGTAAGGAAGCCTCGACGTTGACGAAGGTTGCGTCCGCGCTTGGCGCTGTTGCCGGTGCCGGAATTGCTGTTGGAATGTATGCTAAAAGACAAAATGTGAAACCGCTGGAGTTGGAATATGGTTTGCGCGAAATGTTGGGCGTTGGTTTAGGCGGTATTGCCGGTGGGGTTTTGGGCGGTGTGTTGACTTCCCCTAAGAAAAAGTTTGAGCGTAAATTGGATGAAGGTATTTTCCAATATTCAATGGTCGCGCTGCCGGGGGTTGCTGTGTCCGGCGCAATGTTGGCTTGTGATAAGTTTAAAGCGCTAAACAATACTCCTGCTAAAATAGCGGCAACGAGTTTGGCGTTGGCCGGCGGGTTGGAAGTCGCGGTTGATGCTGCGAATTTTGTGTCTGATATAAATAATGAGGAGCCGGATAGAAAATTAACGTTTAAGGATGCGATTGCAAGTTTGGACGATTTTATTGGGATATTAGTTTTGGCAAAAATTAAGGCTGTAAAAAAACTTCATCTTGATAAAATGATGCCGGCGATTTACGCGTATTGTGGGTATAAGTCAGGTACGAGAAATTAGGGTTTGAATTCGGACTTTGGAATTTATTCGTAGAGTTTCAGGGTGTTATCAATTATTTTTGTAATTTTATCGCGAAAATCTGCCGGAGAGAAAACTTTGCACATATTGCCGTATTTAAGGATACGTTTAGAGAGTTCCTCTTCGTTTTCGTTCTTGTTTACGACGATTAACCAGTCGTTTTCGTAGCCGTTTGTATATTCCCAAGGGCGAACGCTGTAATTTTTGGCCAGTCTACCTTTTAGACCATAAACGATTACTCGATTAGTTGTGTAATTAGAGGTGATTTTGCTTGGGAGCTGTTTGATGCTGATGATTTTTGAGACTGGAATTGCAAGCGGTTCTCTTGTAATTAGGTTTAATACTTGAAGTTTTACGATGCCTTTTCGGTATAATAGTTCTTGTGCTTTAGCTGTAATTTTCTTTTCTCTTTTTCCGCTGTAATAAATTATTTCAACCTTGAAATCTTCGCGACAAAATTTTGAACAAGTATCTATTTTGTTGGCAGAATTTGAATAATAAAAACTAAAATCTGCGCTATGTGTGGATTTCATTGTTCTGGCAAGTAGTTGTGTTCGTTCAGAAAACCTGAGTTCAAAAGATTTTAGAAATTTGTTAAATTCTTCGCTATCTTCGTCGTTAAAATTTTCTGCAAGTTCTTTTATTGTGATAAATGATTTGAGTTCATTGGTGGATAGTTCGAGTTTGTAGGGAGGGTTTACCAGATAGTATTTACCTTTTTCTTTGCGAACGTTGAGGCCAAAGAGTTTAAGGGTGTTGAGGTATTTGTTCAATGTGACGCTAAAAACTCTTGTATCTTTGCAGGGAGTTGTTGTGGTTTCAGAAATTACTTTAAAAACTTTCGCAAAATCCGCGTTGTCTTCCAGTAGTAATCTTAACAATGCAAACATTTTTACGCAACTGTCAATTTGCTTCAAATTAGTTTCCATAAGAGTACATCTCCTTGGTGCATTTTAATATGTTTATGAATTCAGCCCTGTATTCAGCCGGTTCGATGATTTTGCAGTTATCTGCGAGCTCTAGAAAACGGTGATTTGAAAGAACTTTATTGGTTGTGGTGTGCTTAATTTTTCTTGTCAAAGCGTTTTGGGAAATTATTTCTTCATTTGCTTGTAATTCTATTTGCGGATTGTAAAGTTCGTAGATTATTTCCAGGCAATTGGCGTTGGGCATTTCGACGTGTTCGCCGGGAATTACGTCGATAATTTTTTCGATTCTGCTGACAAGGAAAATCCCTTCTTGATTGTATTCTTTGCCAAAGCCTTCCAGATAAAGTTTGTAGTTTTGTACAAGCATTTTGTGAGCGATTACAGGAATTTCTTTTTTGCCGGAGCGTGGAGAATTGTACAATATCGTTACAAGAGCGTTTTCCTTGCAACAATTTTCAAGTTCGTTGAGTATTTCGATGTCAAAATCTTTTATAATGGAATGCTTTTCATACAGTTCGTGGAAATTCTCATCTTTGAACGATTTATCAAATTTACGAATGAGAGAATCTATTTTCAAGAATTCGTCAAACGGGAAATTGTACATGATAATGTCGTAGATATCAAAAAGCCTTTGAGCTTGACGTTTTGTAATTGTTGGTTTAAAAGGGTTTTCAGGAATATGATAAGCATATTGGCGACGTTTTTGGCCGGTTAGTTTCTTTTCTACGACACAGCCGGCAATTTTAAACGAATTTATATAAATTCTGATGGTATCTTTTGAGACATTGGATTTAAAATACGGTAAAGAACTTAAAAATTGGCAAATTTCATCCATGGTTTTGGGGCCGTCTAGCAGCAACTCAAAAACGATTAGTGCCTTGAACGCGCTAAGAAATATTGCGTTGTAACTTACATCTTTTTTCTCTAAAACTTTTAACATACCACCTAAATCCACTTGTATAATAATATAAAAGCAAAAATTTCTCAAGGATTAGTTGCGAAACTGATTTTTTCGGCGCGTGCTAAGAATTCTGTAAGGAGAAGGACCTTGATATTTTTACCCCAAAGTGCCTTTTTTAATCCTAAAACGCAGGCCGGACAAGTCGTGATTACTGTTGTTGCGCCGGATTGAATGATTTCGTTAGCCCGTTGTTTTGCGATTTCTTTTGATATTTTGGGGTTTTTGAGTGTAAAATCCCCGGCAAGGCCGCAACAAGTTTGAGGGATTTTTATAAATTCAACGTTCTTGCAATTTTTTAATAATACCTCGATTTTCCCGTTGTTTTGGGCATGGCAAGGTTCGTGGAAGGTTACTTTTTGCGGCTTTTGGAACTCAAAAACAAAATTTTGCGTGACAAACAAGTCTTCCACATTAATAATTTTCTTGTTAAGCGTTTTGTAATTTTTTAGTGTGTGTTCGCAACTTGCACAGTCGGTCAGAATAGTTTCAGTGTCGGTGGTGTTAAGTTTTTCTGTATTAAAGTCCTTAATTTCTTCAAACCTTTCCAGATTGCCGGAAGAGAAGAATGGCAATCCGCAACATTTTAAATCAGTTTCCACGAGTTGAATATTTGTTTTGCTTAAAATTTTCTTCAGTGCATTTTCACTTTTGGGTAGAACTTCGTTGACACAGCCCTTGAAGTAAAGGATTTTTTTCACATTCGCGCTGGATATTAGATGGTGCGTATTTGCGCGGAATAAATTTGCGATTGTGCGAAAAGTTTTTATTATGTTGTCAAAGATTATCGAACTTTGCAAGAATTTTGTTAGTTTAAAGATTGATTTATCTTCCAAATATTCGTACTTGGCGGTTTGAAGGATTTCGCAAACATTGATGCCTGCGGGGCAGTAGTCGGAACATTTTCCGCATTTTGTGCATAAGTCCAGATACGAATTGATTTTTTTGTTGAGGGTCAAATCGCCTTTTATGACGCCGGAGAGCATTGTGAATTTTCCTTTGGAGACGGCGCATTCGTTGCCGGTTATTTTGAATATGGGGCAGGCGGCTTGGCATAGCCCGCATTTTGAACATTGATTTATTTCTTTTTCAAAATCTTTCAGTTTCTTCATAATTATATTATTGCACAAAATTTGTTGTATAATCGTTTTATGAAGAAGATTTTCGGATATTTTATATTGATATTGATGGCATTTAGTATGTTGTATCCGTTTTGGGCGATGGTGAACTTGTCTTTTTGCGATAACGCAGATTTTTTTGCGAATCCGGGGCGCGTAGTTCAGTTGGACTTAACGTTGGAGAATTATGCTCGACTGTTTGCGGATATTCCGATTTTTAGATACTTTTTGAATAGTTTGTTGGTTGCGACAGTGGCGACGATGGGGCAAGTTGTTGTCTCAGCGCTTGCTGGGTATGCGTTTGCGCGATTTAGTTTTCGGGGACGCGATGTTGTTTTTTTCTTGATTCTGGTTACGATGATGGTGCCACCTCAGGTTAATATTATTCCGCTGTTTTTTCTTATGCGTGAATTACATTTGATTAATACTTATTGGGCGCTGATTTTGCCGGCGATGTTTGGTGGGTTTGGAATATTTATGATGCGCCAATATTTTCTGTCGTTCCCTAAAGATTTGGAGGAAGCGGCGCGCATTGACGGTTGTAATTATTTTCAGACTTTTGTTCGGGTTGTAATGCCTTTGGCGTTGCCGATAGTTGCGACTCTGGGGATTTTTACGTTTGTTACCACGTGGAACAGTTTTATGTGGCCGTTAATTTCGACGAATACCGAGGCAATGCGAACTTTGCCGGTCGGATTGGCGATTTATAAAGGTAGTTTTAGGGAACTGACTCAGTGGGGAGAATTGTTGGCTTGTGCGACGATATGCACGATTCCTGTTGTTGGTGTTTTTATTTTGGGCAAAAAATATTTTATAAATGATATTTTGCTTGGCGGGGTCAAGGAATGATCTTGACGTGACGATTTGTGTATAATACCATAGAGTTATGGAAGTAAATGTAATTGGCGCAGGCTTAGCCGGCTCAGAAGCCGCATTACAGCTTGCAAAACGTGGAATAAAAGTTAATTTGTATGAGATGCGCCCGCACAAAACGACCGGCGCGCATAAGACTGAAAAGTTTGCGGAATTTGTTTGTTCAAACAGTTTAGGCGCACACGATATCAGTAATGCCAGCGGGCTTTTGAAGAAAGAAATGCAGCTTCTGGGCGGCGAGTTGATTGAGATTGCTTTTGAATGCCAGGTCCCGGCGGGCGGTGCGTTGGCTATTGATAGGGAACTTTTTTCGCAAAAAGTAACGGACAAAATTCTTTCTAACCCTAACATAACGGTTGTTAAAGAGGAAGTGACGCAGATTCCTGAAGGTCCGACGATTATTGCATCCGGGCCCCTGACGAGTTCCGATTTTGCACAGGCGATAAAAGATTTTACAAAAAGCGAACATCTTTATTTCTTTGATGCAATCGCGCCGATTGTTGAGGTCGATAGTATAAATTTTGACAAAGCGTTTTATGCCAGCCGTTACGATAAAGGAGAGGCGTCGTATATCAATTGCCCTATGAATAAGGAAGAATATGAGAAATTCTACGAAATCTTGATTAATGCGGAAAAGATTGAGTTGAAGGAATTTGAAAAAGGTGCGAAGTTTTTTGAAAGTTGTCTTCCTATAGAGGTTATTGCGTCGCGCGGCGTTGACACGTTGCGTTTTGGCCCGATGAAGCCGGTTGGACTTGTGGATAAACGTACGGGTGTTGAGAATTACGCTGTTGTCCAACTGCGCCAAGATAATTCGGCAAAAACGTTGTATAATCTTGTTGGTTTTCAGACTAATTTGAAATGGGGCGCGCAAAAAGAGTTATTGCAGTCAATCCCGGGGTTGGAAAACGTTAGTATTGTGCGCTACGGAGTTATGCACAGAAACACGTTTATCAATTCTCCACGACTTTTGGAACCAACATTGCAAACTCGTGAGAGGAAGGATTTGTTTTTTGCCGGTCAAATTACTGGTACCGAAGGATACACGGAATCAATCGCGTCCGGCATGATGGCGGGGATTAATATGGCTCGATTTTTAAATGGTGTTGAGTTGCTTGAACTCCCAACTACGACGGTTTTGGGGGCGTTGACGCATTATATTAGCGACGAAAACCATACTAAATTCCAACCGATAAATTCAAATTGGGGGATCTTGGAACCGATTGATTTGCCTAAAAAAGAACGTAAAAATAAGAAAATGAAGAACGAAATGCTTGCAAAACGCGCAATCGAGAGTTTGACAAATATAATAAGTTAATAAGTTAATTCGTGCGACTTTGTCGCACTAGTTAATAAGGAATAACGTAAATGGTTAATTATTTTGAGGGTGAATTTAGAATTTCTACCCTTGTTTGAAAATTACTCCCTTGGTGCCTTTGGGGTATTCCCAGCCAAGGGATTTTTTCTCGCATGCAATTTTGCACGCGCCACATTCCAGGCAATTTTCGTAGTTGACTAAAAGTTCTTGTCGTTCTTCTGACCACTCGTAAACTCGTGCTGGGCAAACAATTGCGCAACATTTGCTTTGGCAGGTGCGGCAATCTTCTTGGCAAGGGTGAAGATGTGATTTTGTGTCGGTGTCGTATTTTACTGTTGCAAGTTTGTTGTCAATATTTATATTTTCACTCATCTGATCATCCCCCAAAGTATTCTGATAAAGCCCCAGGCGTCTTTGAACAGTTCTGTTATGTTGCGCCCGGTGAAGAAATTTTTGATGAAATTCCAGTATTTTTTGCGCTTAGGAACGCTGTCTACAGAAATAAACATCTCGAAAAATTCGTTGATTTTTCTGAAATAGTAGTCGAAATATGAATTTTTTCTGTCGTGCGCGGCGTCCATTAAGTTGCGATAAGTTTTCAAGTCTTTTAATACGAAGGAATTTTCGAGTTTTTCTTGGTAACGTGTCAAGAGTTCTTCGCTGTAATCCTCTTTTTGAATTGAATAGATTGCGGTTTCTGCGGCGAGTTTTCCGCTAATCATTGCTAAATTTGTGCCTTCCCAGTGCAAATTGTTGACTAGCATTCCGGCGTCGCCGACGACCATAACCCCGTTAGCGTAAAGCTGCGGGACTTTTTTGTAGCCACCTTCCGGGATTAAGTGGGCTGAGTATTCAAGCAATTCACCATCCTTTATTAGCGGTGCGATTGTCGGGTGCTTTTTTATCCCTTCTAAAAGTTCATAAGGGGTGAGTTTGTGCTCAACGAGTTCGTTGAGGGTAATCCCGAGGCCGATACTTACGGAATTTTCGTTTGTGTAAAGGAAACCCAGTCCCAATTTTCCTAGCATTGAACCGCCGAAAAGTTCGTAAATACAGCCTTCGCCGTTTTCAAGGTTAAACCTGTCGTTGATTTTTTCTTTGTCAAGTTTTATAACTTCTTTGATGCTAAGCGCGACATCTTTAGTTTCTATATCCTCTCTGAGTCCGATTTGTTTGGCTAAAAGGGAGTTGACCCCGTCTGCGAGGATAACTATTTTGGCGCCGATGTCTTCGAGTTCTGTTTTTACTCCAACGACAAAATCATTTTCAACAAGTAATTCTTTTACAACGGTTTCTTCAACGATAATAACTCCGGCTTTGCGCGCTTCTTCGGCCATCCAGCGGTCGAACTTTGCGCGTATAACGGTGTAGCTGGTGAATTCAGAGTTTTTGTTTTTGTAAGAAACGACAGTCGAATCTTCTTCGCCGAGGATGGCATATCGATGTTCTACATTTTTGCGCTCGAGCGGAGCACTGGCTTCAAAATCCGGGAAAATTTCTTTGGTTGGCTGAGTGTAAATTGCGCCGCCAAAAACATTTTTTGCGCCTGAAAATCTTCCGCGTTCTATTAAAATTACTCGTAATCCGGCTTTTGCAATTGTTATTGCCGCTGAAATTCCGGCAGGGCCGCCGCCTACTACTATTACATCTGTCGTTTCCATAAATAACCTCGTTTGTACAGATAAAGCAGTTCTCCGCAACCTGCTCGTCTTGCTCCTCGCAAGCCGACCCGTTGCTTCGCTGTCTAATACGCCACTCGCAAAAATTCGCTCACGTTCCTTATCGCGAATTTTTGTTCGGACAATAAAATTATAACAAAAATATTTTAATATCGCAATGTAAAATTTAGACATTTCTATCTTGCCTTATTACTTTATCGTTTTATAATAGATATATGATTATCACTGCTGGAGAATTTAAGGGGCAAAAAATTGTTGCGCCCGATGAAAAGATTACGCGTCCGACACTGTCAAAGGTGCGTATGGCAGTTTTTAATACATTGCAATCTTTGATTAATTTTGAGGATAAATCTTTTTTCGATATGTACGCAGGCTCAGGGATTATGGGGCTTGAGGCGCTTTCGCGTGGGTTTGCAAGACTTATAGCTTGTGAAAAAAATCCTAAAGTTGCGGCGGTGTTGAAGAATAATTACAAAAAATTTTCCACTGCGCGCGAGATAAATTTTATCCTGAGTGATGCTTTAAAGGTTGCACAAAAACTTGCGGGTGATATTGATGTCATATATATTGACCCGCCGTATTTTTCTGGCGTTTATGAATCGAGTTTGGACGCGGTAAAACATTTGAAGGGTTTGGTTATCCTGGAACACGTCGTTGATGTTGATTTTAGGGGGTGGGAAGTTTTAAAACAAAAGTCTTACGGGGGCAAAACGGTAACTTTTTTGCGTTATTCTTCAAGTGTGCTGTAAATTTTGTATAACAAACTGATGGCTGTTTCGTCTTGTGAATTTATGAGTTTTTCCAGTTCGATTTTGGCGTCTTTTGTTGATGCGGAGTCTTCAAACCTAAATAATTCGTGCATTTCGACATTGAGTGCGCGTGCAATTTTGACTAACAAATCGAATGATGGGTTAGTTGTTGCGATTTCCAGTTTTGATATATGGTTTGGTGAGCGCTCGACCATCTCGGCTAAAGCCTCTTGGGTTAAGTGCCTTTTGGTACGCAATTTCGCAATTCTTCTTCCTAAAAGTACTAATTCTTTTTCCATACGACTCCTTATTTCTATAATAGTTTGCTTGTAACGATTATTGAATGGAATGTTGCAATAAGTTACTAATCATGGTATAATTAGTATATAATCACGTTACGAATGGTGATAGAAAGGAATAGTTATGAAGAAAAATTTTTGCGCATTCACAATGGCTGAGATATTGTTGTCTCTCACAATTATTGGTGTAGTGGCAGCTATTACTTTGCCATCACTAATGGCAAACATCAACGAACGGACTTGGAACACGCAGCGCAAAGCTTTGTATGCGCGCATGAGCCAAGCTCTTTCAATCATGCCACAAATGGGTGGATATGGAAAAGTTACTGAAGAAGGCGGAAGTATTACAGAAGACACCGCGGCGGAAGCTTTTCTAACAGAAGGCCTTTCAAAAGTTCTGAAAATCAATAATATCTGCGACAGCGACCATCTTGCGGATTGTGGCGTTCCTACGTCTTACACAAACATGGCTGGCAGTACAATCACTCCTTGGCCAAAGACGATTGGCGCATGGAATAATCAATTTGTAAATTTTTCGTTTGTTGGTGTCGGTTGGGGGGCGTCTGGTACAGACGAGCACTATTCGTATTCTCAGCCGAATACCAAGGCTGCGGCATTTGAAACTCAAAATGGCGAAACAATTGCACTTTACTACAATCCTAACTGTCGAGACAGCGCAGGCGATGTATGGCATTATTCGCAAGGAAGAATGTGTGCAAACTTTGTTTACGATTTAAATGGTAACAAAGGTCCAAACATGGTCGGTAAAGACATAGGTTTTATCACTGCACTTTATAATAATGATACAAATATTGTAGCTCCAATGCCACTTTCAACCAACGCGAAAAGCGGAGCAACAATGGCACAAACAGCAGCCTCAGCAGCCTGCACAGAACAGGATCCAAATTCAAGAATACCGAACATTGACGAGCTTACCTCAATGTACTACAATAAAGACCTTGTCGGTATCTCGTCCGGTTACTTTTGGTCCGGCACCGTTGTTTCTGCTAGTTCGGCTTGGCACCAGCTTTTCTACACGGGCGCTCGCTCCCCGAACGCGCGGTCCAATTCCCACTACGTGCGCTGCGTGCAGCGATAACATTTTTGAAACAGGCAGAGGATAATGATTCTGCCTGTTTTTTTATCCAGGGGTTGACAAACTCCAAAAATACGATATCATGATAATATGAATTATACAAAATACAATAGTGGAATATACCGTTCAATAGGGGGGGGGGGCGCCTCAAAGTCCTTGCTATAATTGGCTTTGCGGCTCATGTTTTGCCAAAACCT
>JAZUCM010000087.1:0-9829 GCA_045639085.1 Candidatus Gastranaerophilus bacterium | reverse complement strand
AGAAAAGCAGATAGCATGATAATATGTTAAATAAAAATGAATGTATAAAGATTTCAAAAGGGGGGGGGGGCTCCTCAAAGTCCTTGCTATAATTGGCATTGCGAGGGTAAATATACATGTTTTGCCGAGCCTTCCGTCCCTGTTGATACAAGCGAGAAGGAGCATAACATGAGTAAAAAATTAAAAAAACATGCGTCATTGCGAGGAGTGAGCAAAGCGAACGACGAAGCAAACCAGCTGACCGAGTTTCAACGAGGCCATTCAACCAGTGTGACGACATTGACCGATTTCGCTGCGCTCAATCGGCTGGGTTGCCGCGCTCACATCCGTTCGCTCGCAATGACGCAATGTGCCTTCACCATGGCAGAAATACTATTGTCGCTAACGATTATTGGCGTAGTCGCTGCCATAACTCTGCCATCGCTAATGGCGAATATTAACGAACGGACTTGGAACACTCAACGAAGAGCGCTTTATGCGCGAATGAGCCAAGCTATCGCTATGATGCCACAATTGAACGGTTATGGCGAATATGAAGGAACAAACACTGATGGTTCGGTTACAGCAACAAAAGATACCGCAGCGGAGGCGTTTTTGACCGAAGGCCTTTCTAAAGTTTTAAAAATCAACAACATTTGCGATGCAGCGCACTTGGCGGATTGCGGCATCGCTACAAGTTATACGGCCCTCAACGGTTCTGCTAAAACCCTGCCGACAAAGTTAAGCGAGTTGAATGCGATGTTTACAAGTGTTTGGATTTCTCTTGAAACAGGTAATAGCATAGCTAACTCTCAAAACCATATTGATACCAAGGCGGCAGCTTTTGAGACCCAAAATGGTGAAAATATTGTCGTATTTTATAACCCTGAATGTTTGGCGGATGCACCTAATTGGCGTCAGGTACAGACCAGAATGTGCGTTAATTTTATCTATGATTTGAATGGTAATAAAGGTCCGAATACAGTTGGCAAAGATATCGGTTTTATGACCGCATTTTATTCAGTTGAACCGTCTGTTGTGGCTCCAATGCCTGTTGCAGCGGATTTGCCGAATCAATATTTAGGCTCAGAGGTTTCTGGCGCTTGCTTGGCGTCTGATGCAGAGACACGCTTGCCAAATAGAGACGAACTTGCGTCGCTTTGGGTTAATGCTGATTTGGCCGGAATGAGCGTTGCTGATGCGAATTATCACGTATATTGGACCGGCAATAAGTATTCACCAACTAAGACTTGGATACAAAACTTCCAGGAAGGTGATTCAGGACCTTATACAAATGAGGTACAAGGCCATGTCAGATGTGTTAAACGATAAGGGTTAAAGTTTAAAGCGGCGAGGTTAAATCGCCGCTTTTGTTAATATTCTTGCTTCTTTGTCAATTTCTATAATTTCCTCGAGCGTTGGCTCTTGTATAAATGTGCATTTAGGCATAAGTTTTTCAATTAGGTTATAAATATCGAAAAGTTTTATTTTTCCATTCAAGAATGCAAAGACAGCTTCTTCGTTAATTGCATTAAGCGAAGTTGTTGCGCTGCCGCCTCGTTTGCCCGCATCGTATGCAAAATCCAGCGATGGAAATTTTTCTTTATCCGGGGCTTCAAAGTCAAGTCGTGCGATGTCTGCGAAATTAAAACTTTGGGTTTTTATACCTTCGAAACGTTCCGGGTATGAGATTGCGTATTGTATAGGAATGTGCATGCTCGGAAGTCCGAGTTGTGCGATAACGCTGCCGTCGCGGTACTCAATTGCTGAATGAACGATACTTTGGGGATGTACAATAACGTCAATGTCGTTGTAATCAAAGCCGAAAAGATGATGTGCCTCAATGATTTCCAAGCCTTTGTTCATAAGTGTTGCGCTGTCGACGGTGATTTTTCGTCCCATATTCCAACGCGGATGGGCGAGAGTTTGTTCTACCGTGGCGTTTTGCATTTCAGCCTTTGTTTTTCGCAAAAAAGGTCCACCGCTTGCGGTTATGATAAGTTTTTTTACTTGGTTAATATTTTTTATACATTGGTGGATGGCACTGTGTTCGCTGTCGACGGGAATTATATTTACACCGTATTTGCGCGCTTTTGACATAACGATGTCGCCCGCCATGACTAAAGTTTCTTTGTTCGCAAGTGCTATATCGATGCCGTTTTCTATAGCTTTAAGCGTTGGTTTAAGTCCGATTTGCCCTGAAACAGCCATTAAAATGATGTCATTTTCTTTTTTGTTTGAACATATTTCCTCAATACCGTTAGGAATATATGTACAGCCAGCAATTGAGGCGAGGCGCTTATCGTAGACCTCGGAAGATACGTACTTGGGTTTGAATTTTTGAACCTGTTCCCATAATAAATCTGTATTTGAGCCACCCGCCAGGGCTGTTATTTCAAATTTATCTTGAAGGCGTTCTAACACTTGAAGTGCTTGCGTGCCGATTGAGCCGGTTGAACCTATGATACTGATTTTTCGTTTTTGAAAAACATTTTGCATTAGCGTGAGCCCTCGAAACTATTTTCTTCTTGGTTTTTAAATTGCATTTCGTAAAGGTGTTTGTAGTGGCCTTTGTTGATGCGAATAAGTTCGTCGTGCGTGCCTTGTTCGACGAGTTGACCTTCGTTGATAACGGCAATTCGGTCGGCGTTTTTGATAGTAGAAAGCCTGTGCGCGATGACAAAAACTGTTTTATCTTTCATCAAGTTGTCTATAGCTTTTTGAACAATTGCTTCGGACTCGTTATCCAGTGCGGAAGTTGCTTCGTCAAGGATTACTATTGGCGAGGATTTTAGCATTGCGCGTGCGATTGCAACACGTTGACGTTGCCCGCCGGAAAGTGTTGTTCCACGTTCGCCTACGTAGGTGTCAAGTCCGTTTTCTAACGTGCCAATAAATTCATCCAAATGCGCAAGTTTAATCGCCTGCATAATTTCTTCTTCGTTCGCGTCAGGTTTGCCCATCAGTAAATTTTCACGCAAAGTACCAGAGAAAAGAAAATTGTCCTGGAATACGAACGCGATGTTATTGCGTAACTCATTCAGATTAAAATGTTTTATGTTTATATTGTCGAATTCAATAGAGCCTGAGTTGATGTCGTAAAAACGCGGGATTAAATTCACAACAGTACTTTTCCCACCGCCGGAATTGCCGACAAGCGCAATTGTTTCGCCTTTTCTTACTTTTAGGCTGAAGTCTTTTAGAACAGGAACCCCTTCTTCATATTCAAAATTAACATTGTTGAAACTGATATTTTCTTTCAGGCCTTGGAATTTCAATGGGTGTTCCGGGGATTTTATTTTGTTTTGGATGTCGAAAAGTTCGAACACACGGCTCATCGCAACAAATGTATTTTGTAGTTTTGTTAAGGTATTTCCCAATGTTTTAGTAGGTTTATATAGCAAAAGTAATGAGGTTACGAACGATGCGAACGCGCCTGCCGTGAGTTTGCCGGTGATAATCAGGTGGTTGCCGAACATCATTACAAGAGCGATTCCGATGGAGCAGACAAAATACATAATTGGTGACATCCACCCGACGCGTTTTGTCAGAGAGATTATCAGATTAAACTGTTCATCCGTCTGGCGTTTGAATTTTTCGTTCTGTAGTTCCTGTAAATTATATGCTGCCATAATCTTGTTGCCGGCAACTGTTTCGTTGAAATTTGTTGTCATATTGCCGTTTACAACCATATTGGCGTTAGAAACCTTTTTGATTTTTTTGCGAATAAACACCACCGGCGTGATTGCGATTCCCATGACCGTAACCCCGATGATTGCAAGTTGCCATGAGTTATAGAGTAATACACAAACAAGGCCTAAAACCCCAAATATGGCCATTATAAAGGCTTTGAAAATTTCAATAATATCTTTTGATGCTGTTTCAGGGTCGGTGAAAAATCTGGTTAAAATCAGCCCGGACGAGTTAATATCAAAGAATTGCGGATCCATTGTCGTGAGTTTTTTGAATAAATCTTTTTTAAGGGAAAGAGACATTTTATTCGCTGTCCAGTCGGTCAAATAATTGCTCAAATATTTGAGAACCCCTTGTAACATTGCAAACGCTACGATACCAAACGGAATAATTGTTGCGAACCAGCTTTGAATATGGACGGTGTGCCCAAGGAAAGTCCAGGTTTGTTCTGCGTTTCCGTTGACGACATAGTCAAGATATGGACGTAAAGACAACGCGACGACGCCATCCAAAAGTCCCAATGGAATCGCAATACAAATGTTCAATATTGCTTTGGGCAAAACAGGTTTTAAATAAGGAAAAAACTTTTTGCTTAAATAGCTGTATTCAAACGCATTTTTGGATTTTGTGTCTTTTAATTTATAAGCTGTGATCATGATTCACACTCCCTTTACTATAATTATCTCATAAAATTTAGTGGGTGCAAGGGGGGGGGCGGCTCAGCCGAAGGTAATAAGTTGAACGTGCAGCCTTGCCATTCATCGGTACGAATATGGACCCGACTTCGTCGGAGGCAATAAGTTGAACGCGAAAATCCTGTTCGGGTCGGTACGAATATAGGACCGGCTCCGCCGGAGGCAATGATTTGAACGTGAAAATCCTGTTCGGGTCGGTACGAACATAGAATCGGCTTGTCTTGCTCGACTCGCGTGTAACGGCATTCAGGCAAAAGCGCGGTTTTGCCTTGGAATGCCTCAGCTCGCTCGCGCCAGCCGGAGGCAATAATTTGAACGCGAAAATCCTGTTCGGGGCGGCACGAATATAGGGCCGGCTCAGCCGGCTACATGGCGACGGAACGCAGGACCATATAGTATTTGTAGTCGCCCCAGTATAGAATTATTACGATGAAATTGTCGTCTAAGTCTTCGGCTTCCAGATATGTTTTGGGCATTTCGGGACGCTGAGAGGACTTGAATTTCCCTACAAATTTGAGTAGTTTCAGGTGCTGACGTTGCGACCAGGTTGTTTTTTCTTCCGGGAGGTTGTCTTTGTAAAAATCCATCGGAACGATTTTTTTGTCGTAGATTGGGATAATGTATTTGACTTTGCCACTTTCTTTGAAAAGCATGTACCAGTTACCTTGATGCTGACGAGGGGTAAGCAGGTAGTAACCAGGCTGGATTGTGATTGTTTTGAAATGAAGCGGGGCGGTTAGGCGGAACAGTGAATACGGCGACCAGGCTGCATTTTGGGTGTCGACGGCTTCTTCGGGGTCAAGGTCGTGGACGTAGCGAAAGGTTGGGACTTCCAGGCTGCGATAAATTTCGGGGATGTCCATGTCTTCGATGTCTTTGTATTCGTAATCTTGAGGGGCGATGTCTTGCGGTACATCTTCGTTTTGTTCTGAGGCTTGTGGTGTAACGCTTGCGGACGAGAACGCCGGCTCTGTGACTCTTTCGTCGCAAAACCCGTTTTGTCCTAAGATTATTCCTGCTATTGCCAAAAATAAAATACGTTTCATAACTCTATTTTAATCTTTTTTTTGAGAAAATCAATCCTCTGTTTCAAGTGTTTTGAAAGCTTGCGCGAGCGCTTTTGGACAGATTCCGATGATATTTTCGAGGCTTCCGCTGTAGGACTTGATGTAACCCGGCGGAAGTTCTTGGATACCGTAGGCGCCTGCTTTGTCTAAAGGCTTGAAGTTTTCTACGTAGAAATCAATCATCTCGTCTGTCAGGGGGTGGAAAATAACTTGCGAAGTTGTTGAATTTATAATGCTTTTCCCATTTTTTGTGTTGATGATTGCGATGGCTGTAACGACTTGGTGCTCGCGGTTGGAGAGAGCTTTTAACATACGCTTTGCGTCCTGGTTGTCTTTTGGCTTTTCGAGAATTTTTCCGTCTAAAACGACAACGGTGTCGGCGCCGATGATGTTGCAGTCGCCTTTTACAAACGGAATTACGGCTTTTGCCTTGTTGTAAGCTAAATTTTCTACATAATCATAAGAAAAAACCGTCGTCGAATGAATTTCTTCATACGGAGACGGTACGATTTCAAAAACATATTCGTTGTTTTTTAGAATTTCTGCCCTTCTTGGAGAACAAGAGGCAAGAATATTTTTTCCCATTGTGCGCTCCTTTTTTGTAATTATACCAAAAAAGAAACATAAAAGGGTGTTAACATCAAAATTAGTATCTTGATGTTTTTGTATAACGTGCAGCTTTCGCGTTGATGGCGTAGCATGCGATGTTTAGACGTTGTTTGATAGCGATCATGTTGCGGTACATTGCGGCATGATCAACCATTGCGTCAAGCATTTTTTCAGGATCGACAAGAGATTCCAAATTGTCGTGATTGTCAACTTTTTCTTCAGCGTATTTTTTTACTAATAGCTGGTCAATGTAGTCTTCAGCACCAATCGCCATTGAATTCCTCCGAGAGTTTAGTGTGTGATTTCCTTAGAAAAATAAATATCCTATTATTCCTATGTATATATAAAGTATTTCGTTTTGGAGAAATTGCTATTTTGACTCGGAATGAGTTTACAAAAGTTTACATATTGTTTGGACAGGGCAATTGCACTGAGAAAAATTACTTTATGTAAAAGGGAAATCAAATTACGGAGTTTTGTTATGGGAAAAATTATTGAAAAAATCAGGGGTATTTGTGCCGTGCTGAGCGTATTGCTGCACGATACAAAAGGGCATTTGGCGTCAGAGGCCGGGACTTCTGCGACGTGGTTAAGCGGAACGGGTGTAATGTTCAGCCGCGACGACAGCGGATTGGAACATGCCGACTTGGGTTTGGGGCTGTAGTTGTAAATGCCCAAATTTAAATAATATGTTTGATAAAAGCGCTAACGGCTTGAAGTTTTGGCTTGTCGTTTTTGATAAGCGATAAGTTGTGCTGAATTTCGTTTTCGTAGTCCGCACAAGTTTCGTTTTCAGAAAACGTAAATAAATCAGCGAGCGTGACATTAAGAGTCTTAGCGAGTTTTTCGAGTGTATTTGTTGACGGGAAATTTATCCCTCTTTCTAATGCGCTAATACTGTTTATTTCCACATCAATTTGTTCGGCAAGTTGTTCTTGCGTGATTTTGTTTAGTTTTCTGTATTTTTGAATATTTTTGCCTAATTGTTCTTTTAAGTTCATATAACTATTTTATATTGCTAATGATAAGTTAACACATGGTGTTAGTTGTAAAAAATGCTTGCAAATAATACTGTTGATTGTATAATGTACATGTGTTGATTGTAAAAAACGATTTCAATTCAACTCGATAGTATTATTAAGAGGTTAGTATGGATGATAAAAGAGTTTTAGTGTCAATAATTGTTCCTGTGTATAATACGGAGAAATATTTGAGGAGATGTTTGAATTCGTTAGTAAATCAGACGTTGAAGTCGATAGAAATTATCTGTATTGATGATGGTTCTGTTGATAATTCTATTAATATACTTGAAGAGTTTGCGCAATCGGATAGTCGGATAAAAATATTAAACGGCGAGCATTTTGGGGTTTCTGCGGCGAGAAATAAGGGAATGGATTATGCGTCAGGTGAGTATTTGGGGTTTGTTGATTCAGATGATTGGGTTGACTTGGATTTTTTTGAAAAATTGTACAATGCAGCGGCCCGAAATGATGCGGATATTGCTGTCGCCGGTATTATGCGTTTAAGTAAATTTAGACAAAAATATTTTTTGCAATATGATAGGGAAGTTGTTTCGCAGAATTCAAATGAGAAATTTTTGATTTGCGATGTTCCGGCGCAAAATTATGTTTGGAATAAGATTTATAAATTGTCAGAGATTAGGTATAATAATATAAGATTTTCGGAAGGTGTTTATTATGAAGACATTATTCTAACCCCGCAACTTATTTATTGCCTGGAAAAACTGGTTGCTGTGCCTGATACTTATTACTATTATTGGCGAACTTCCGATTCAATTGTTTCAAACAAGGGTGGAATTTATCGCGAACATTATTTGCGAGCAATGGAAAAATCGAATAAGTTTATGCGTGAACATGGAATAGATGCCTTTAAGCTCCAAGCAAAGGTTAAAAGGTATAGGTTTTTGGGTTTAACCTTATTTAAAATGGTTTTTAAGTATGACAAAACGGAATATTATTTGTTTAATATTCATATTTATTGCGCTAAAAGTGCTAACGTTACTTAATAACTTCGATGCATTCGTAATCTGTGAGGTACGGAAGGTGGGCTTCGGTGATGAGTTCTCCCGGAAGCAAGATTGCGATTCCCGGTGGGCACTCTGCGATTACTTCTGCGCAAACACGGCCGATTGCTTGTACTTTAGGCAGGGTTTCTTTTTCTGCATAGTAGGCTTCTCGCAAACTCATTTTTATTTGCGGGGTTAGCATTGGCATGTGTTTTTTGTTTTCGAGATAGTAAATATCGGAGTAGTTGGCTTTGTCGATTTGGTTAAGGCATTTGACGAGATACTCAATATCTGAACGTTTGTTGCCAATGTTTGAAAGTACCAATAAGCCGTTATCAGAGGCACTTTCGACTTCGACGTTGAAGTCAATTTCGAGGATTGATTCCAATCTTTTGCCGGAAAGTCCGTCAGCCTTTATAAATACTTTTGTAACGTCTGTTTTGTAGCCGAAATCAGGGCGAAGATGGTGGATGTGTTTCATCTTGTCGATTTCTTTGCGAAGGTATTTAGCGTTTGCGACAGCGCGCGCGAGTGCTTTTTTCCCGCGTGGAGAATCAAGGTTTGCGCGTGCAGCGTCAAGGCTTGCCAGTAAAATCATCGAAGGGCTTGTTGTATGTAGAAGTTTAAGTGCTTTTTCCACATCATCCGCATTTATTAAAGAATTTTTTGCGATGTGCAGCATTGAACTTTGACTCATACTTCCGCCGGTTTTGTGTAAAGAGTGAACGACGGCATCTGCGCCCAACTTTAGAGCTGAAGTTGGAAGATGGTCGTTAAAATTCCATAGGCAAGCGTGCGCTTCGTCAACGATTAGGGGCACGTTGTATTTTTTGCATATTGCAGAAATTGATTTAATGTCGGAGACAACGCCTTCGTACGTAGGGTTTGTAATCCACACCATAGAAACGTTATCGTGAGTTTTGAGTGTTTCTTCGATTGTTTCGGGTGCGATATTCCCCCAAATTCCCCAATCTGTTAGCTGGGTTGGGTTTACCCAAATAGGCTCAGCGCCTGAAATAATCATGCCGGTAAGTGCTGAACGGTGGCAGTTTCGGTTAATAATAACTTTTTGGCCTTTTTTAGTCAACGCCATTGCGATAGCAAGGTTTCCGGCAGTCGAGCCGTTAAGCAAAAAGAACGTTTTTTCTGCGCCGAACGCTTTTGCGGCGAGTTCTTGCGCTTCTTTAATCGGGCCGGTAGCCGGATGAAGAGTGCCGAGATTGTCAAACTCGTCGGTTGTATCAATATTAAGTGCGCGGCTGCCGATAAGCCGTTTGAATTCAGGCAAAGAACCCGCGCCTTTAGTATGTCCCGGGATATGGAACTGATACGAAGGGTTAATGTAAGCATGCTGAAGAGCCTCAACAATAGGGGCCTTTGTTTTGGTTTGCCTGTTTATGTTTTGTAATCTTTTCTGTTTTGTTACGTACGTCATAATGTTAATTTTACACTAATTAATATTTTTTTCAAGTGTTTTTGTTGAAATGTTAAGAACGCCGCAGGCGGAAGGCAGTGATCAACGAGGTTAAACGGTAAAAAGGTTAAAAAGTTAAAAGGGTTTAAGGAAATAAATAATGTTAAGACGCCGCGATTTTACCATTATTAATTACATTAATCCCATTTGAAGTGTACCCGAAAACCTGGACAAGCGGCTAGGAAGTAGTAAAATAAAGAAAGAGGTACACCAATGAAATTTAGTAAAGAAGAAAAAGACCGTTTACGTTCTAATCCAAACGTAAAAGAAGTTTACCAATCAACTA
>JAZUCM010000086.1:0-6219 GCA_045639085.1 Candidatus Gastranaerophilus bacterium | reverse complement strand
GAAAAAATAAGAAGTTCAATAGGGGGGGGGGGCGCCTCAAAGTCCTTGCTATAATTGGCGTTGCAGCTCATGTTTTGCCAAAACCTCCGACCCTTGCGAACGCAAGATTACGGAGGTAAACATGAGTAAAAATCTTGGATTTACGATGGCTGAAATATTGCTGTCATTGACAATTATTGGCGTTGTCGCTGCAATTACTCTGCCATCTTTAATGGCCAACATTAACGAACGGACTTGGAATACGCAACGAAAAGCGCTTTACGCCCGCATGAGCCAGGCCATTGCCATGATGCCACAATTAAACGGCTATGGCGAATATGAAGGCACAAACACTGACGGTTCAGTTACGGCCACAAAAGACACTGCTGCCGAAGCGTTCTTAACCGAGGGGCTTTCAAAAGTTCTTAAAATCAACAACATTTGTGATGCGACACACTTGGCAGATTGTGGCGTCGCCGCGTCGTTTACAAACCTTGCTGGTTCAACAAAAGTGTGGCCAACAAAATTGAGTGAATTAAACAGTATGTTCACAAGTACTTTTGAGACGGAGTCAGGCTCACAACGTACAAATCCACAGAAGGACGTAGATACTTCGACAGCGGCTTTTGAAACGCAAAATGGCGAAACTATCGCGCTTTATTACAATCCATATTGTACTGCAGACGTAGAGGGTAATACTTCGCATTATTCTCAACCGAAGATGCGTGCGAATTTCGTCTACGACTTAAATGGTAATAAGGGGCCAAATACCGTAGGTAAAGATATTGGATTCATTACTGCGTTATATCCTAATGATTCAAACGTCGTCGCGCCTTATGTTCTTTCAACCGATGTGAGCGTTACAATCGCACAAACTGTCGCAGGTGCAGCTTGTACTACTCAAGATTCAGAAAGTAGATTACCTAATCGTGACGAATTAACCGCGATGTATTATAACCAAGAACTTCTGGGTATCGCAATCGGTAACTATTGGTCCGGCTCGGTCATCTCGGAAGGTGAGTCTGGTACGGCTTGGGCACTGGCTTTCAATGCTGGCGCTCGCGCTCCGGCAACACGTTCAAGCACTGGCCGTGTCCGTTGTGTCAAACGTTAAACTTTTGTGTGAGTCGGGCCAATGTATAGAACCGGCTCAGCCGGCGTTGTGTTAAGCGTTAAGATTTCAAAGTCAACATGGGGTTTTCATGTTGACTTTTTTGTTTGCTGAATTAAATACAAAATATGTTATTTGATTATTTGTTTGGCAAAAAAATAAAGCAGTTCTCCGCAACCTGCTCGTCTTGCTCTACGCAAGCCGACCCGTTGCTCCGCTGTCTAATACGCCACTTTCAAAAATTCGTTTACGTTCCTTATCGCGAATTTTTGTTTGGGCAAGAATGTTCGCATAGCAAGATTCCTCTTGAGGTTGATTGTGGGTATTGTCCTGATTGTGGGGAGTTAGTTGAGAACCAGTGGTTTATTCTTCGTTGCGCTTGTTGTGGGGTGAAAGTTCGTGCGGTTATTCGAAACGGACAAATCGTGCCGCTAGAAAAACATTGTACAAATTGTGGCATGGCTGAGTTTAACGTTGAACGGTTGGAGAAGGTGAATTTTATCAACGTTAATTATGCGGTGTTGTTGAAAAAAACGGTACAGGCTGAAAACTTTGATTTTACGCAAAGTTGGGTTGATGTGGCTAGTTCAAGAACATCATACGGCAAATTAGGATTGCTAAGATAATTCCGGCCAGATCTGCCAGGAGTCCGACAGCGAGCGCGTATCTTATTTTTGAGATTTTTACGGCTCCGAAATATACTGCAAGAACGTACAAAGTTGTTTCGCTGCTACCAACCATTACGGCCGCAAGGGTTGTTGTGTAGAATGTTGATGACGGGTTGCCGGCGATGTCCGAAAATACGCCGATTGTCGCAGAGCCTGAAAGTGAGCGGGTTAGCATTAGTGGGATGATGTCTGTTGGAATGTGGAAAAATGTCAAGACTGGGGCTAAGTTTGCGCCAATCCATTCAAAAACGCCTGATGCACGGAGCATTGAAATCCCGACGATTATTGCTACAAGGTATGGAATTATGTTTATTGCAACTTTGAATCCGTCTTTTGCGCCTTCGGTAAAAACTTCGTATAAGGGAATTTTTTTTATGAGGCCAAAGGTGAGGATTAAAATTAGGATTGCAGGCAGTGCCCAAAGTGAAATTATGTCCATAACAGTTTGTAACATTATTGAACCTCACTTTCTGTGGCTGTTTGTGCCGGCCAGAATTTTTGGAAAATTTTTGCCATTGTAATTGCAAAAATAAACGCCAATGTTGTAACAAAAAGTGTCGGAGCAATTATTTGTGTAGGGTTTGGATATCCGATTCCGACCAGAATCCCGATGACTGTTGCCGGAATGATTTGAAATCCAGCTGTATTCATGGCCAAAAACAGGCACATCGCGTTTGAAGCTGATGTTTTGTCGATATTATGTTTTTGAAGTTCTTCCATTGCTCTAATGCCGATTGGGGTTGCTGCATTGGTAAGTCCGAATGCGTTTGCCGAAAAACTCATTGCGATGTCGCCGATTGCGGGTGAGTTTTCCGGGATTTCGTTGAATAAACGGCGCGTTACTGGTCTGATTAATCGGGCTATAACTTCTATTAATCCGCTTTTTTGCGCAATATTCATCATACCGAGCCAAAAAGCCATAATTCCGATAAGTGAAAATGCAATTTTTACCGAAAGCTGTGCGCCGCTAAGGATTGAGTTAACAACGTCAGGAAGTTTTCCGTTTATTGCGCCGGCAATTATTGAGATAATTATCAAAAAATAAAAAACGTAATTCATATTACTTATTTAAACATTAAAATTGTTTGTGGTCAAATAGTAATGTTCGTGTTAGAATATTATGTGCGATTTGCACATCTAATATGTTGACATATACACGTTTTTGTGTATAAATATAGTTCGGAGTTTAGTTCTTATGTCTAAAATTGTAATAGGAATTTGTACATATAACAGAAATGATTTTTTGAATGTATGCCTGGATAATTTGTTGCGGATTAAGGTTCCGGCGGATGCACAGGTTGAAATCGTTGTCGTTGACGGTTCCAAAAACGGGATTGCAGAAGAACTTGTTAACTCAAAAAATGCTGTTCAAAAGTTTAAATTTCATTATTTTGCGTACTGTTCAAAATGTATTGCTGCGGCAAGAAATAAGGTTTTGAAAGAAGTTCGGGAGCTTGAGCCTGATTATATTTTGTTTATTGATGATGATGAGTTTCCCGGTGAAGATTGGCTTGTAAATTTATATGAATTTATGTTAAATTCTGATGCGGCGGTTGTTACAGGTCCTTCGCTTGTAAAGTTTGTTGACGAAAAATTGAACGAGGTTGCTGTTCCTTGTTGGATGAGTAAAAATTCTATTTTTAGGCGGAAACCTCATCGCAAAAACGGACATGAATGCGCAACTTGTGCCACGAACAATGTGCTTATAAAGGCTGAAGTGATTGAGAAATTAGATTTGTGGTTTGATGAGACTTATCAGCGCATGACCGGCGAGGATTTAGACTTTTTCAGCCGTGTATGTGAAGCTGGGTATAAAATTCTTTGGTGTAAAGATGCTCACGCAACGGAACTCATCGGAGCTAAAAGAGCGAATTTAAAATTTATACTCGATAGAAATTATAACAATGGGTATTTGAGAATTTTTAACAAACGGAAAAATAATCGATTGAACTTGCTGCATATTGCAGAAACATTGTTTAATTTGGTTTTATTTGCTTTGTTATTGCCGTTTAGTTTATTGTGCGGGCCTGTTGTTTTTGTTGAGATGTTTGGTCGTTTGTTCTTTGCATACGGTGCGTTTGTGTCATTGTTCAGAGTTGAAACATTAGTTCATTACAAAAACTAATTGTTACTTGACAAATTGTTAAATTACTGGGATAATGGAGTCAAACGTCGTCGGTTAGGCGATTGGTATGAAAAAGGAGAAATTTCTATGAAGAGAAAAAGTTGTTTATTGGCATCTGTTGGTGCATTGTGTTTGGCAGCTTCTTTGTCTCTAACTTGTCAAGCAGGTCAGCAAGTTCAAAACTATGCTCACCCATCATTGTTTGGTTCACAATCACAAGTTATGACATCTGCTAAAGCAAACTATGTTATCGCCGGTGAAACTAAAAAATGCCCTTGTGTGGTATCTATTGCCGGAAAAGAAAATGTGTTCGTTAAATCTTGGGCGGCTTCTATGTTGATGAAAATGCAACGTGGCGCAACGGGTGAATTCAATCCTAAATTGCCTATTTTGCGTTCTGAATTGGCTATCTTGATGGCTGAAGGCTTGTCCATCCCTGAAGGTAAAACAAATTATACTTACTCTGACATCCCTGCTAATTATTGGGCTGCTGAGTGGATTAACAAAGCTTTATCTGCTGATGTTATGATTGGTTACCCTGACAGAACGTTCAAACCTGACCAACCTGTAACAAAAGCTGAAGTTTTTGCAACAATCGCAAAAGTTATTGACGTACCTTTGAGAGATAAATCATTGTTCGCAAAACACAATGACGAAGTTATTCAACAAATCCCTACTTGGGCTGTTCCGGCAACAAAAGAAGTTGCAGAATCAACTTTGTTGAGAAATGTTCCTAACTCTAAAAAATTAATCAACGATGAATATCTTTCAAAAGAACAAGTGGCTTATTTAGTTGGAACTTTAAGACATACGTTCTTGAAAAGTGCCGTAAATGGAGAAACGTTCGGTTCTTACACTTATCAACCTACTGCCATTAATATCAAATTGTCAGAAAGAATCAGCGCAAGAACTTCTAACGTTGGCGATGTATTTACTGCAGAAACAACAAACGATGTAACTATTCAAGGCGTTTGCTTCCCGGCTGGTTCTACCGTAAAAGGTATTGTCGAAGAAATTAACAGACCTGGTTACAAAGATCCGGCATCTATCAAAGTTAAATTTGTCGAAATCGCTCATGACGAAGTGATTATGGATCTTCAAAGAAACTTGGCAGCGGCGCAAGTTGACGTTGAAAAAAATCCAAATATTGTGTCAAGAATTTTGGCAGCTCCGTTCTCAACAGCAGGCAGAGTTGTTGGTGTTGCCGGTAGAACAGTTGGTACAGGCGTAAACGTTGTTGGTGACGGCTTGGAAAACTTGGGTGGTAACCTTTCTGATGCGTTCTCCGATACATTCTCACTTCACCCGCTCAAAGGTTTGAAGAGTGTAGGTAGTGGCTTTATTACTATCGGTAAAGGTGTTTATGACATCGGTAAATTGGTTGTAAGCGGAACATTTGGTGTTCTTTATGAAATCGGTGATGAAATCAAATACATCATTTTGCCTTCATCAACTAACGATTCTAGCTTGAACCCGGATGAAGAATTGACAATTATTTACTAATCCGAGTTTATATGTTGAACGCGGGCATCATTGTTTGACGCCCGCGTTTTTATTTGTTATGCATAATAAAAGGCGGAGATAACAACCTCCGCCTTTTAGATAGTTGAGTAAATTAACGCTTAACACACCTTACGAGGTTAGCGCCAGACCGCGCGTCCGGGCCGCGATAGCCCGTGTAGAAAACCTGGCCCCAAGCCGCGCCAGACTCTCCAGAAGAGACGACAGAGCCAGACCAAAAGATACCGGACGCAATACCGAGAAGTTCTTTGTTATAGAACATAGCTGAAAGTTCGTCACGATTTGGTAATCTGCTTTCAGAATCTTGTGCTGAGCATTTTGCACTTGCCTCGGTTTGTGCTACAACAGTTCCACCATTGGCGTTAGTTGGAAGTGCATAAGGTGCAACCACGTTTGAGTCCGTTGGGTAAAGAGCTGTTATAAACCCGATATCTATACCTACAGCATTAGGGCCTTTGTTTCCATTTAAATCGTATACAAAGTTTGCACACATCTTTGGTTGAGAATAATGAAAAGCATCACCTTCTATATCCGCAGTACAGTATGGGTTGTAAAATAATAATACACTTTCGCCATTTTGAGTTTCAAATGCTGCGGCCTTCGTGTTTATGTCTTTTTGAGGGTTTTGATAGATGTTTCCGCCTTCTTCAGCGCCGTTATCATCATAAGTACCCGTAAACATACTGTTTAATTCGCTCAAGTTTGGAGCACTTGACCATGTCTTCGTTGTGCCGGCAAGGTTTGTATAACTACTTGCTATACCACAATCCGCCAAATGTGTCGCGTCACAGATATTGTTGATTTTTAGAACTTTT
>JAZUCM010000085.1:0-7937 GCA_045639085.1 Candidatus Gastranaerophilus bacterium | reverse complement strand
GCTCAGCGGTGGCAATAAGCCAAACGGGCAGACGTGCCATTCTGCGGTACGAATATGGAAGCCGCTCAGCGGTGGCAATAAGCCAAACGTGCAGTCGTGCCATTTTCGGTACGAATGTAGAAGCCACTCAGTGGCAGCGTTAAATTAAACGATAGATCTTTAACTTTCGCCCTTGGCAGTTTTGCCAGGGGCGTTTTTAATATTTCTTAATAAAAACGCAATTCTTTCATTAAAAAATACTTTATGTATATAAGGTAGGTTAAAGGTTAATTTTAGGTAGGTTCATTATGGGTGTAAACGGAGTTACATCACCGACATTTATGGATTATGCGAAACGTATCGGTCGAATTTATATGCATTCGACTTTCGGTACGGGTGCTGACGAGTTTATGTCTTCAATGAACTCTTCTATTTTTGGCAAGTGTCCTAAGAAAAAGCATTGGTATAGTAACCCATATAAGGGTGCGGATTGGTCGAATTTTGGCACGAAGTTTAAGGATGCGATACATTCTGTTGAAAAACACGAAGCTGCGATTAGAAAAGCAAACGGCGGAAGTTATTTGAAAGCGTTCTGGGAACAGTTGACATCTATTCCAAAGGTATTTAAAGACGAATGGAAGCTTGGTGGAGAGGTTGCAAAACGTGCGGGTAAGAGTGCTTTTTGGGGCAAACTTGGCGGGCTTAATAATGCGTTTATGAAACGAATGCCGCTTATTGGTGGTTTAATGGCGTTGGCGTTCCAGTTTGGTAACATAAAAGAGGCGTTTACTCATAAAGACGGCGGGTTTGCGACGGGAATGTTGGAAGTTGGTAAAGCTGCGGCCAAAATTGGGGTTGATACAGCCGGATTTATGGTCGGTCAAGCGCTTATTCCGATACCTCTTGTTGGCGGTATTATTGGTAGTATTGTAGCCGGTTCTCTCGGTGAATTCATTCTGGGCAAAGGGTTTGCGGACAAAAAGAAAGAAGAAGCCGGCGAACAAACGTACGGGTATTTACCGTATGTTGCTCAAAACAATGCGGGACAAGGCTTTAACGGTACACAAGGTGGAACATTTGTTCCCCCTCAATCAACGATGAGCGAAGAGGAGTTGGCAAAACTGGGTTTTGCACTGCAAAATAATAACATTTTTGCCGGTTAATTTTAGCTGTATGTAATCATTGTGTTGCGAAACATTGCAAAGGACTTGAAAATATTTCTTTCTTCTAATATAATTGTTTCAGATGGAAAGAAAAAGGGAAGGGAATGTTCCGTGAATACTTATATTACTGAAGGCGTAGGAAAAAGAATTGTTGATGCATTGAAAAAACAAAGCGAAGTTGAATTGACTTCACAAATGGGGGCACCTGTTGAAGACCCGGTTGAAACGATTACGGCCGTGCAGCCGCCGTTGAATGATTTTGTGCCATCGCAAGAGGCAGAACAACAAATTCCGGAAGTCCCTTTTGTTGCAGAAAATAATTATGTTCAGACGCAGCCAGTGTCACAAAGCGTGTTCACACCGTTGAATTCAAATCCGATGATGCAGTCAAATATTTATGCTCAACCTACACCGAGCATTTCAGACTTTGGCGGTCTTGAGGTGCCGGCAAATGTCGCGGTGTTGAAACAATTGGTTTCTCAGTTGCCAAGTGGAGTTTCGCGTCAAGCGGGCGCGCTTGTTATTAAGCAAACAATGGAGGCGCTCGGCATCTCTATGAAGTCTGTTCTTCAAGAGGCACAACAGCTTCAAGAAGGTATTAACGCATCTGCAAGAGATTGTCAAAATAATATTTTGGAGTGCAAAAAACAAATAAATGTTCTCGAGGCGCAAGTTCAAAAATATCAAAAACAATCAGCCTCATTGAACGAAATTGTTAGTTTGTTTTTACAATTAAACTAGATACGAGCCATTCGGGGAATGCAGGTTGCATTTTGAAACGAAATTTTTGTACTATGTCGTTCCGTTCTAGGGTGAAAAATTACTATTAGTACCTAAATGTTTCTTGGATGTCGCGGTCGCGCATGCCTCTTGCTGATTCGTACTCTGTCATTACAGCCCTCAGTTGTGCTTGATATGAAGCCATTTGTTGATCAAGTCGTTGTTCAAGCAATTTCATTTTTGCTTGTCGTTGTTGTAATGTTTTGACTATAGGGGATTCCGGGTCATAGTCAGTACCAACTTGCATCAAGTCGTTATTTGATGTCATCAAGTTTAATTTTGCTTGCGTGATAAGCTGTATTTTGTATTCCAAATCACACTTGAGATTTGTTAAATACTGCATACGCATTGTTGCTACTAACACACCCATACACTTTTTCCTTATCTTGTTTCGTTAAGATTGGACCCTTTCAAAAACGTGTGTTGACTGTTCTTTGCGATTAGTTGTTCCATTTTCATCAACTGGTGTTGGTGATAATTTAACCTGTATTGTGCCATCTTTAATTTTTTTCTCATCGTCAGAAAATCGCGAAGACCGTTCATAAAAGATGTCACTAACGCTTTGACAGGGCTTTTTCTTATAATAAAATTTCTTGAATATATTAAGAAATCAATAATTCTCTTTATATTCATCTCTAAAGTTTCTCGAAGCATTATTGTTCCTTTACACTTTAGACCTACAAATATATAAAAACCCTACTTTCCCAAATATTGCGTATAAAACGCGTATATGTTACAAGTTCTTTACATTTTGTAAGCCAAATCGGTCATACGTGCATGTTTTATCGGTACAATTTGGGAAAACTTTAATGTGTTAAAATTTTAGTATAAGAGCCTCAATTTTGAGGTCTTTATACTGCAAACAGATGAATTTCTCGTCTTTTACACCTTTTAAATGATGTGATTGCTCCTGAATATTATACAATAGAAACTGTGATAGATACTGGGGCGCGTAATGAGCGAGAATTTTGATTTTACGTCTTACAACAGCATAAAACGATTGTCCGAAGAAGAATTGAGTACTCTTTGGGGACAGTTCTTTGAGGATAAAACTAATAAGGCTGTTAGGGATGCGCTTATTGTTCAGTATATTTATTTGATTAAATATGTTGTCGGGCGGTTTAAAGTTACGCTGCCAAATGGTATTTCGATGGAAGATATCGCAGGGTATGGCGTTGAAGGTTTGATTAACGCGATTGAACGTTTTTCTGTCGACAAAAATACAAAGTTTGAAACTTATGCGCTTATTAGGATTCGTGGTACAATACTTGATAGAGTGAGGTCAGAAGACTTTTTACCACGCAGCGTCCGTTCTAAGCTTAAAAAAATTAAGCAAGCGCAAGAAGAATTAAAACAACAGCTTGGGCGTATGCCGACCACAAGAGAAGTCGCTGAAGTTCTTGAAATGGATGTGGATAAAGTTGCTCAGCTTATGTCAGAAGATGTTACGGTTTCTTCTATTTACGACAAACAAGGCTCTTCTGATGATGGTTTGGAAGTTATTGATACAATTCAAGATACGCATGGGCTAACCCCTTATGAAGTGGCTGAAGAAAAAAATGTTAAGCAAGAATTGGAGAATGCGTTGAAAAGGTTGCCGGAAAGAGAACGAAATATCATGGTTTTGTACTATCAAGAAAACATGACCTTGAAAGAAATTGGTCAAATGCTTGGCATGTCTGAATCTCGCGTTTGTCAACTTCATGCTCAAAGTATTGTTAAGTTGAAAAATATTCTTAACGAAAAACGTTCTCAAAGATTGTCACGCAATATTGTTGCCTAATGTTTGTTATAATTTACTCGTTTTCTAATTAAGGTTGAATTCTTCTGTGATGAAGTCGACTCTGTTGTGAAGGCCCTTCCCTATCGCTTCATTGCTTTTAATAGGCATTATCGAGCCAAAACCAATCGGAAATATTTGGTTTATCAAACATTTTTCTTGATCTGTCAGGTAATCTGTTATCGCTCCGGCCTTTAGCGATGTTTTTGAAATTCTGTCTATTTGGGTCGCACCTTTATCTGTGTGACAAAGAATTAGCCATTTACGCCCGCTTTGTTTCATTATTGTTGCAATGATATTGAGTAGAAGTTTTCCTGCGTCATTGAGTTCGCCGCACTCGTCGAACATCAGTTCGTCTTTTACACTCATTGCAAATCCGGTTGGGGTGTGGGTGAAAATTACGTATTCGTGTAATGGCGCAAGTCCTTCTGTTAGTTGTTTTTCTAACGATTGCACGGGCGTTGCAATACTGACGGGGCATACGCAAAACGCCTCTATTGCAAGAAAATTTATAGCAAATAGTATCAGTAGTAATCTTTTTAACATTTTTTATTTATATTATCGGTTAGTTTTGGGTAATATACATTACTCTATGGGCTAAGGTTTAAGGATTGATAAAACATAGTCTTCGTCTGTAAAATATTTGTTTGCGCACTCGCGGATTTCTTCTGCTGTGACAACGCGGATTTTTTTCTTGATTTCGTCTAAGTGGTCAAATCCAAGGTGAAGAATACCGTAATGCGCCATTAATGATGCTTGACGCTGATTAGTTTCCAGTGAAAACGCCCATTTGCCCATAAGGTTGTTTTTGGCGTCTGTAAGCTCTTTTTCTCCAACGAGTTCGCATTTAATTTTGTCGATTTCTTCTTTGAAACCAGCCAGTGCAGTTTCAATATTTTTAGGTTCGGTTGCAATATAAATTCTGAAATTTGCGGCCGAAAGTGCTGCTTCGTAACTGCTTCTAACGACGTAAGCCAAACCCTTTTTGTCGCGAAGTTCGCAAAAAAGTCTTGAAGATAGTCCGGAAGCTCCGAGAATAACGTTCAAAAGCATTAATGGCGCATAATCTTCGCTGCCGTACGTTGGAACGAGCCAGCCTTTTATAATGTGTGCTTGGTTTAAGTTTTCTTTGTGCTGTTCTATGATTTTTGTTTCAGATAGCGGTGATTTGTGAAAAATAACAACCTCTTTGGAACTTGGGTTTATATCCGCAAAAGCACTTTCAACTTGTTTTAAAGCCGAATTGATTTCAATATCGCCTACAATTGTTATAACTTTGCGGCTTGTTTCAAGAATATTTTTGTAAGCGTTAACAATATTCTCTTTCTTGATTTTGTCAAGGTTTTCGAGGATAATTGTTTCGGTGTTGCCGTAAGGATGGTTTGCGTAAAGCGCTTTGAAATATGCCTCGAGGGCTTTTGCTCGAGGTGAATCAAGTCCGACCTGGATTTCACCTTCATACTTAAAAATTTCTTTTTGATAATCTTCAAACGTGGAGTTTTTTACAACGTCGGTTAGGATTTCGAGGGCTTTTGTAAAGTCTTCGTTGAGGCAGATGAATTTGAAACTCAAGTAGTCTGATTTAAGCTCGCAAATAAGTTCAATCGCGTATTCGTCAAGTTCTTGAGCCAACTGTTCTGCTGTGCGCGTTTTGGTGCCTTGCATAAATAGGCGCGTCATTACCGCGTATAATCCCGGGATGTCCTCGTCTTGATTGATTGAAAAATTGAGACAAAAGGTTGTCCGTGGGGTGTTTTTGCTTTGTTTGTATAAAATTTTTATTCCGTTTGTTAATTCTCTAAGTTCTCTCATAATACAATAATAGCACCAACAAAATCGTTGGTGCTATTTTAATATAAATTTACAAAAGACTGTTTATCTATTCGTGACTGGTTAATATTGAATTGAGGGCGTTGATTGCCGGAACGGCTGTTCCTCCGTAAATTACGAGCGGATAAACGTCACTGATTTTGTTTTCATTAATTGCACAACTTGCGTCTTTTTCAGTTGTTCCGTTGTAGTAAAACCCGTCTTTTTTCCAGATACCCGTGTCAGCGTCCGTTGCGCAGGATACGAGCCTGTTAGGTGATTCCGGGCCGTTAATGTCAACATACATTATGCAAGGTGAATCTTTTGTACAAGCCGCTGTTGCAATATCGGTTTTGTCCGGGAACATATAGTACGCACCGTCACGAGTTTCGAATATCCCGCCACGCTTACCACTGCTTGCCGCTTGGGTTAATTTCACCCCGGTGGAGCTTTCGGAACTCGCTCTTGTCAGCGCACCTGATGAGTTCACTGTTATCAGTTTGCCGGTGAAACTGTGTTGAGAAATGTTTTCTTTAAGAGTTATGTCCATTGATTTTTTTAGGAAGTTTTCAATAGAAATATCTGCTGCAGCTGTATTGATAATTTTTTCAACTTCACTTGTGTTGTAATCAAGTTTTGTTTCAGAGATGCGTATTGACTGCGCAAATGCTGCAAATGTTTTTTGTATCATAACTTTGTTTGTTCTGGCGCCGGTATTGCCAAGTAGTTGTGGAACAGTAACTGCAGCAACAATACCTATTGCGACCATTGCTATTAAAATTTCTGCAACGGTAAACGCTTGACGTTTGTTTTTTAGCATAAATCTTCCTCTCGATTTCGTGTATCCATTATTATTATACCACTTGTTCGAGGGTTTGTAAAGATTATGTAACAAAATGGCAAAATGTTTTAAAAATATGTTTTTATATAGATGTGAAGGTTTAGTTTACCAAGGTGTAGTTTTATGTTTAGTGAAAAGTTTATGCGTTATTTGATGGATTATCAAAAATCTGATTTTGCTCCGGCCAACTCACAAAAGGAAATTCGGTTTAAACACAAGGGCGGGAAATTGGTTCGTGTCACTGTCAAAGTGAAAGTTAATAGTATAGAACACTAGATGGTGCTTACGATTGTAACCCCGTAAAAGATTATCAAACCTGCCATTAGTAACATTAACGTTGGTTCAATTAATTGCAGAAGTGACGCGATTGCGACGTTTAGTGCTTCGTCAAAATCGTTGCTGATTTCGCGCAGGAGTTTGTCGAGTTCGCCTGATGTTTCGCCTGATTTGATTTTTGTTAGCATTTGTGGTGGAAAAAGTTCTGTTGCAGCAAATGTGTCTGTTAGCGAGTGCCTTGTGACAAGCGAGGCACATTTGAATAATTTTGTTTGGATATATTTGTTTGGTAGGGATTCTGCGGCAAGAAGAATTGTATGTGTTATTGGAATTCCGGCCGCATAGCCGATTGCGAGAAGTTTTGAGAATAGCGAAAGGTTATAATACCGTACCAATAAGCCTGCAAGTGGAAAGCTTGCGCCAAGCCGTGTCGTGAAAAATTTCTTTATTCCTACTCCAATTCCCCAGAAGATCAGGGCGCTAAGGAGTAGGAGTAGTGGCCAACTATGGGTTAGATTTTGAGTAAAACATTGTATTGCTTGAAGATGTGCGGGGATTTCGCCTGTAAGTCCTTTGTAATATTCGCAAAAACGTGGAACGATGAAGAATAGTAGAGCCGCGATTGCCGGGATAAATATTATAAAAAACAAAAACGCCGGGTATGCGCATTGTCTTATTATTGAATAAACTATATCTCTTTGGCGTTTGAGAGATTCGTATATGTCGTTGAGGATTTGCGGAAGGTTTCCGGATTGTGCACCGAGTGAAATTAGGTTGCAATAAACGCCACCTAGGGTGTGTTTGAATTTGAGTATGGCATCGCAAAAGTTTATGCCGCTGTCTAGTTCAGCCAGAAGAAGAGTTGCAACTTGTCTGGTAAGCTTATCGTTACAATATTTTGCAATATCTTGTAGGCTTGTGGTCAGCGGAATGGAAGAACTCATGTAGGTTCTAAACTGTTCAAAAAACTGAATTTTGTGCCATAGTGTCATCGGCGGGATGTCGTATTGTTTAATCTTGTTTTCCATATTTTAGATTATACTTGATAAATGAATATTGTGCAAATGGAATTCGCCATCGGCGAGTTAAAGGCTTAAAAGGTTCGTTAAGCCGCTTTGCGGCGAGGGTTAAATTGATAAAGTTAATGAGTTGTGAAAGTCAATAAGTCAATAGGTCAATAAGTGAATATGAAGTGGTCCCCAAAACCTGGACACAAATTAAGCAGCCAATAAAAAATCTCTGTATCTGCACGGAGACAGTTTATTTTTGTTCCACTGTGGCCTATTGTTATAGATTAGCACGTATTTAT
>JAZUCM010000084.1:0-7337 GCA_045639085.1 Candidatus Gastranaerophilus bacterium | reverse complement strand
GTTTGTCAAGAGGCGCAACATGTTAAAAGGTTAATAGGTTAAAGGGTTAAAAGGGGTTAACAGAATAAATAATAATATAAGCGTAAAGTTTTAATCTTTTATTCATAAAGAACCATTTAACTTTTTAACAGTTTAACCTTTTAACCCTAAGGAGAATTACAGGCTCATTGCTTGAAAAGAGGGGAAATAAAAAATGAATTATTACATAGGATTATCGTTGACAGCGGGCTCGACATTAGACACAGGCTTGGCGGTATTGGATGAAGATTACAATCTGATAATGGTCGATAAACTTTATAAAATGAGCGATGTAGCATTCTTTTTTGAAAATTTTTCGTCGCTTAAACAATCAAAAATTTGCGTTTCCCTGCCTTGGGATAGAACGCTTTTGAACGGTAAATGGCGTATTTTGTCAAAGCCGTACCAATTGGTGGCGACAAACGAACATATTCTAAATATTGACAACTGGACACAACGCTATTCAACTCGCGGGTGTGACTTTTTTAACACATTAATTGAACAGGGCATTGAAGTAAATCGCTTTGAACTATACTTGACCCGGCAAAGCCTGCACTTGAACTCATGTTATCGCGAACGGACCCCGGCGGATTGCAAGTTTTTGCAACAGATTTTGACAAACGAATGGGGAATAGATTTGCCGGTAAATATGATGCCAATGTCCCAACTTGAAGCGATAGTCGGCGCAATTTTGGCAAAGGAAAACACTAAAAACCCAGATAATATTAAACAACTTTTCACATTCAAAGGCCAAAAAGTCATCGACGTAAAATCAGCAATTGAAATGCAAAAAGCTGCGCTGGCTAGCGTTTAACAAACGTTAAATCATACCCTAAAATATCGCCAATCAACTTTGCCTCCTCATAACGCAGGGTATTTTTTGCCAGTTTTTGCGATAGATTAGGACGAGAATACACTTTGCCGGTCTTTTCACTTAATTCTTTGGCTACTTCGGTCAGTGTGAAATTTTCTCGTGCTAACAAAACTTTTATATCTTCTCTTGTTCCCATGTCAACTCCTTTTGTAATTATATATTGACATAAGTATCAAATAATGTTAATATGGTAATAAATAAGTTACGCAGGTAAGATATGGATATTGAAACTCTTAATAAAAGTTATAAAAACGAGAAAAAACAACCGGATTGATATAATATAACCCCCGCCGGATTTCGGCGGGGGAGTATGAATTTAATTTCTCTTCACGCACCAGCCAGTATTATTTGTTGTTGTTTTCATGACGGCTCCCATTACACCTTTTTGAAAGAATAAATGATAAACCGCATCAATATCAGTTCTATGTGTTGTGGCTGATACGAAATTATTAGTGTCATATTTTAGGAATATTTTATTTACGAACATGGATGCTAATTCTTCTCTTATTGGCAGTCGAGCATTATCAAAAGTTCTACAATGAGCAATTAGTGTATCGTAATCGCCTGTCGTCATCGAGTTTAAAACTGGTTGAGGCGCAACAACAAGGCTTTCTGTTGGGTATAGTACACTCATAAACCCCATATCTTTGCCAATTGTATTAGGCCCTTTTGTTCCGTTCATATCAAAAATAAAGTTCGCACAGATTTTGGGTTGTATCATATAAAATTTGTTACTTTCTTCTGCCGATTGACAATTGGGCTGGTAGAAAACAGCAATGTTTTCCCCATTAGCGGTTTCAAATGCGGCAACATTAGCATTTATTAATGAGTGAGTAAGAGTATATGTGCTTGTTTCATGCTCAGCATTTACCATTTGCGAATTCAACTCTTGCCAGTTTTTTGGGAAAGTTTTTGTGCTACCGGCCGTATTTGTGAAAGTCGTTGGAATTCCACAATCGGCAATGTGTTCGCTGTCGCAGATGTTGTTTATTTTCAAGACTTTTGAAAGTCCCTCGGTCAAAAAGGCTTCTGCTGCAGTATCTTCAGTAACATTTCCGTCAACATCTTCCGCCAATTTGCCATATCCTCCAACAGTCGGCATCATTGCGATTGCCTGGGACATTCTTGCATAAAGCGCCTTGCGTTGGGTGTTCCAAGTCCGTTCGTTAATGTTTGCCATTAGTGATGGCAGGGTGATTGCGGCAACTACGCCGATGATTGTGAGGGAAAGTAAAATCTCCGCCATGGTAAACGCTACGCGTTTACAAGTGAATAAGTCAATAAGTGAATAAGCGAATAAGTCGTTATGGGAAATTGACTCATTTTTGTACGTAATGTTTGTTTTTTTACTCATGTTATGCTCCTTCTCGCTTGTATCAACAGGAGCGGAAGGCTCGGCAAAACATGTATATTTACCCTCGCAATGCCAATTATAGCAAAGACTTTGAAGCGCCCCCCCCCCCTATTGAACTCTTTATACTTTCATTTTCATTTAACATATTTTCATTATTTACCATGTTTGCGATTTTGTCAAGAGGGGAACGAAAGTTAATAAGTTAAGCGCGAACGTGGTGCCTGAGGCACATCCACATTGGGCCGGACATGAGTTTGCAATGCTGAAACCTGCGAGTGAGCAAGACAGCGCGAGTGAGGTGAGGCTGGAGCGCTTTTGCCAAAGATTGAAAATCTGTAGGCAAAACGCGGAATTGCCGTTACACGCGAGTGAGCAAGACAGTCCCCTTGGGAGTACCACATATTAATCAGAAACTTGTATAATTTTATCGACAACGTTAACAATTGTTAACAAGCCAAGGGTAATATTAAAGATTTGCCACCCAAATGCCGACGAAATAGGTAAGAAATCAAGCGAACTTATGCTCTGATTATGCAAATTAACCAGAGCAAAAGGCAAGAAAGGCAAGGACTACAATGGGATTGGCAGCATCTCAAGCAAGATTACTATCAATAACTCAACGTATTTCTGATAATGAGTTAAGAGCACAACTCATTAACAACCAGAAAATGCGCCTTTCTGCTGAAAGTTCAAGGGTTAGCGAAAATTACATCAACGCTTTAAATAAATCAAATTTAGTTTTTGCAAATTATGATGCGAATGATAACGCGCAAAATGTTCCGTTGACATTCAACAGCTTAACCGCGTTTAACAAATACAACAACCAGTACGGCCTCACAAATACTGCCGGAAACATTTTAATTTCCGAAAACGAAGCGAAATTATACGAACAATCAGGCAGAAATAAAGACGAATATTTGCGCCTGCACGGTATCGAATACACGACATCATACTGGGACAACATTGCAGAACAACTGAAAAACAGCGAAGAATTTTACAGTGCTCCAGACGGCGACGGAGTTGCCGAACCTAATGCCGGTGCTGCAGCAACATTTGACCCGGCAACCGGCAAAGAGATTACAAACACGACAAAAGACGGCGTTTACGATTTTTACAACGCAAATGAATTAAAACGAATTTATGAAGGCGACGAAGCAAACGACATTCCGTCTTATGACACAACGATAAAAACCCAACTTTACACTGATTTTGTGAAGTTTGCAGACGAATTCTCAAATGTCTATTCAGCTGCTCTGGAGGCAGAAGAACAAAAAAGAGAGGCATTAGACTCACTTGCGGATACACTGGGAGGCACATTCTTCACAAGCGCAAACCTATCAGGAACAACCGTCACAAACCTTGCCGATATCAACAACGGTTTAGCGGCAAAACTTAACGAATATTTCTTGGACGTTAACCCAGCAGATTATCGGATCACAACATCTGATGTTGCCGACTGGTTTACAGAAAGCGGAATCACCTACAACGGAACGCAATACACCGGCAGACTTGACGGGAATGACATCGGAATGAGCGGCTCCCCTACATCAACAGTGGCGACAGGCACCCCAACCAACAACTTGTACTACAGCGACGGTTCTACCACCTATATGAGAATGGGTGGTGACAGCTCCGACGGCAGTTCATATTGGATAAAATTACCTTCAACAGTTTCGACTTCCAGCCAAGGCTGTGACAGAACAATTTACACCTGGAACGGTACGGCAATGGAAGCATACAGAAACGAATCCGGCGGCACCGTCAGTGCCAATAACGCAACCGTGAGACAAAACGGCAGCTATTATGAACTTTCAATAACATCAACCGATGCCGGCACCACACTCACTGAAACATACCAATATTCAACACCAAATTCCGGCGGAACAGCGGCCAACGTTATTTACACCCCAACGGACATGCAAACAAAAATTACTGAATATTTACAAAACAAATGTAAAGAACTTTTTGTCAAATGCGGCTTTGAAAACGAGCCAAACACTGCATCTCCGGCATACGCAGCGTTATCCCAAGAGATAAAAGACGGTCTGGAACTTGCAGCTACAAACACCCCTGAAGTAACAGCGATTATTAACGGTTTAAAAGAAACCATGTTCAAAGACCCGACAGCCGTAAATTATAGCGCACGAGAATTATGGGCTATTTTAAACTATTTAACAAGCGGAATTCTTTGGCCAACAAGCAACAGTGGTACAGTAACATTGAACGATGGCACCGAAGATGGCGACTTCGATTTCAAATTTGATGATGTAAAACCAGAATTAAGAGACACCATCAATGCCTATGCCGTTGACACTGTGATGGACGTTTTTGGCGAACCGGTTTATACATACCTTTACACTAACGGCAGCGGCAAAGTTGACGAAGGTTCAAAAACCGACGCAGCCGCAGAAGCAAGATGGTTCACAAACTTATTCGAGAAAATCCAAAAATGCGGATATCAAATGTTGCCGCACGGTTTGGCAAGTAGCACCGACTGGATTCAATTTGCACTCGAGAACGGTATTGTTGTGATGGAACAAATTGACTCTGAAAACAATTGGCAAGGTATCACATACACAAGTTGTTCTGATATTTCGGAACAAACGGATTCCAACGCCGCGACCATTGCCGAGGCTGAATACAACAAGGCAATGCGTCAAATCGAGGCAAAAGACGAAATGTTCGACCTGGAATTGAAAAACATCGACACCGAACATTCCGCACTCCAATCAGAATACGAGTCCGTCAAAAAAGCAATGACCGGCAACATCGAACGTACGTTCCGCATGTATGGATAGGCAGGCAAAACGGTGTAACCGTTTTGCCTGTTAAAAGGTTAATAAGTTAAATAGTTAAACGGGAGTATAAAATAAATATTGATAAAATACCACATTTATACAATTATTCATTCCTTTATTCCCTTTTAACTTTTTAACCCTTTAACCTTTTAACACATTAAGATTAAAACTATTTTTCGAAAATCTGAGCGTAATATGGAGAACAAAATCAATTTAAACCAACTAAAAGGAAGATATGTTGTGCAGGCACAAACTAAACCGCCGGCGCCACAGACTTCTGCGCCCCAACCTCAAACTTCCATATCTCAAACCCATACAACTACTCAAAGCCAGTTCGCTCAAAACCTTCAATCAGCAATGATGGGCGGGAGCGAAAACGCCGCCTACGCAAGAGAGATGATGAAATTACCCAAAAACTTCAACGCGTTCATCCACATGGTTCAAAAAAACCTCACCGCTGCCCAACTCCAAGCCCAACTCCACCAACATCTCCTTGCCGGAAAACAACTTTCTCAAACGCAAACCCAAATTCTGGCGCAATTGCAAGGACTTAACTCTGCTGAACTTTTGAACGGCAAAATAAATCAAAATATCCTCGCGCAATTGGAATCAACCATCCAAAAACTTCCTATCAGCGCAAACGGCATGATAAACCTCGCCGACATCGCCACAATGATAAAAGCCAACGGCAAAGAAGCCTTGACTCAAATCATAATCAACATGGCAAACTCCGCTAAAAACGGGATAAATGACGTTTCGCAAATGAAAGAGGCCGCAAAACTCATCAACAACAGTATCGCCGTCGCCTCTCAAAAAGATAATTCACAAACCCTTAAAATGCTTATGTTGCTTTATCTTCCGTGGCTTCCGCTCCATCAAGGCGTAGATTTTGAACTCGAAATCCAATCACAAAACGAAGAAAATTCGGACAACAGTATTCTAATAATAAAAATCCAAACCGTAAACTACGGCGAAATCACTGCGATGTTAGTATTAGAAGACGCCAACGCGGTGAGTATAAACATCCAATGCGCAGAAGAGTTCCCAAAAGACGAACTAACCCTACGTCTTGACGCCGAAAACAAGCACTACAGCGCCCAAACTTGCCTAACTTACACATCTAAAACCCCAGACAAACATCATTCCGACAAAGCCCAAGTGACGATAAACATGTCCAACACAAACGAAATAAATCCGTACTTACTTTTGACCGCCCACCAAATCATCCGCCACATTGTCGAAATAGATAGAAACGCAATATAAAAGCCGAGGTTTCCCCTCAGCTTTAAAACCTTTAACGCTTAACACACCTTACGTAGATAGTGCTAGACCGTGTGACCGGGTAGCGATTGCCCGTGCGGAAACGCTGGTACCAAGCCGTGCCAGACTCTCCAGAAGAGATTACAGAGCCAGACCAAAAGTGACCGGACGTAATTCCAAGAAGTTTCATATTGTAGAACATCGCTGAAAGTTCGTCTCTGTTAGGGAGGCGAGATTCAGCGTCTTGTGCTGAACATTTTGCGCTTGCCTCAGTTTGTACTACAACAGTTCCACCATTGGCGTTTGTTGAAAGCGCATAAGGCGCGACAACATTTGAGTCAGTCGGATAAAGAGCGGTAATGAAGCCAATATCTTTACCTACAGCGTTAGGTCCTTTGTTGCCATTCAAGTCGTAAATGAAGTTTGCACACATCTTAGGTTGGGCATAGTGCCAAGAATTCTCTCCCAAATCATCTACACACTGTGGATTGTAATAAAGCGCAATCGTTTCTCCGTTTTGGGTTTCAAATGCGGCTGCCTTTGTGTCAATATGACGTTGTGGATTTTTATAAATAGTTCCACCCTCACTAGCGCCGTTATCGTCATAAGAACCAGTGAACATTGAATTCAATTCGCTCAACTTCGTTGGCCAAGTGATTGTTGAGCCTGCCAAGTTTGTAAATGAAGGTGCAATACCACAATCAGCTAAGTGCGCTGCGTCGCAAATATTGTTAATCTTTAAAACTTTACTCAAGCCCTCTGTCAAAAACGCCTCCGCAGCTGTGTCTTTTGTTGCCGTAACAGAGCCGTCAGTGTTTGTGCCTTCGTACTCGCCGTAACCGTTCAACTGTGGCATCATCGCGATAGCTTGGGATATTCGGGCGTAAAGCGCTTTGCGTTGCGTGTTCCAAGTGCGTTCGTTAATGTTCGCCATCAAGCTTGGCAGGGTGATTGCGGCGACCACGCCGATGATTGTGAGGGAGAGCAATATTTCAGCCATCGTAAAGGCCAAGCCGAGCAGAGCCACGGAGCA
>JAZUCM010000083.1:0-17270 GCA_045639085.1 Candidatus Gastranaerophilus bacterium | reverse complement strand
GAGGCGAAAATTCCAAGGACGAAGTCCGGTTTGAGTTCGAGCGCGAGCGAGCTGAGGCTGGAGCGTTTTTGCGATTGGGCTTAAGCCCAAGAAGCAAAACGCGGAATTGCCGTTACACGCGAGCGAGCAAGAGAGTCTCGTCTTCCGCAGGATTAAGACGAGAAGTTCTATTTTGCGCTAGCAAAATACACAAATGCAAACGGTTGAACCGCCAATAATCCAAGACACGAGTCTCGTCTTCCGCAGGATTAAGACGAGAAGTTCTATTTTGCGCTAGCAAAATACACGAATGCAGACGGTTAAACCGCCAATAATCCAAGAGAAGTCTCGTCTTTTGCTAATCAAAATTGACCATTGAACTTTTAAAAGAGTTTTCCGTCTTCGGTAAGTTTGTAGGTTTTGCCATCGGAATCTTTAATTGCGTAGTAAATATTGCCTTCATTATCTTTTTCAGTGGAAAACATTTTAATTTTGCCGTCACTTTTGTTGTTATCAAAGAGTAACACCGGTTCTCCTCTGTCGTTGACGCCTTCAGAAAAATCTCCGGCATTGATTTGTGAGAAAATACGGAACATGTCACTATTTTTCATTACTTTGAACCCGCTAATATTGTATGGTCTTGCCGCAATGTCGAAGGCTTGCAGGTCACGTTTTGTTGCATCATCATCGTTAATGAACGCGTATACTTCATCAATTTCGGGCGTCGCTAAAGTTTTTTCTTTGGCTTTAGTAAAGATTGGTTGTTGCCTAAAAAAGTTTGTGGTTGCGTCTTTTTCAGGTTTATGGTTTTCCTTTCCCACTTGATAATTTGCTAATGATAATTCCTTTTTTGAATCCCCTTTGTTTACACCATCTACCATTTTTAATCTCCTTATAGTTAAGTACATTTTTGTATTCGGTTGGAAATAGAAAATACTTTAGTATTTATCTGGTGTTGTAAATATATGTTACAGAGGAGTTGTTTTGTTGGGCTTGACAAAATTGCGAACATGGTAAATAATGAGAATATGAATTATACGAAATACAATAAAAGAATAAGAAGTTCAATAGGGGGGAGGGGGGCCGACGAAGTCGGCTCTTATACACGTACCGACTCGTGTGAGATTTTACTAACCCGAGCACTGCCTTCCTCAAAGTCCTTGCTATAATTGGCATTGCGGCACATGTTTTGCAAAAATCTCCGACCCTTGGTGAGCGCAAGATTACGGAGGTAAACATGAGTAAAAATCTTGGATTTACGATGGCTGAAATATTGCTATCCTTGACAATCATTGGCGTAGTCGCCGCAATCACTTTGCCGAGCTTGATGGCAAACATTAACGAACGAACTTGGAATACGCAAAGAAAAGCTTTGTACGCGCGCATGAGCCAAGCCATCGCAATGATGCCACAATTGAACGGATACGGTGAATACGAAGGAACAAACACCGACGGCGTTGTAAGCACAACAAAAGACACGGCAGCCGAGGCGTTCTTGACAGAAGGCCTTTCCAAAGTTTTAAAAATAAACAACATTTGTGACGCAGCGCATTTGGCAGATTGCGGTATTGCGGCGTCATTTACAAACCTTGCGGGTTCAACCAAATCTTGGCCGACTAAATTGAGTGAGTTGAATGCGTTGTTTACAAAATCCACTACAAATGATAATGGGCATGTTTTTATTAATCCCCAAAATAACATAGATACTAAAGCTGCAGCGTTTGAAACACAGAATGGTGAGTCCATAGTTGTTTATTATAATCCGTATTGCATTAATGATAATCATGGTAATGTTATTCATTATGTGGCACCTCTAATGTGTGCAAACTTTATTTATGACTTAAATGGTGTTAAAGGTCCAAATAATGTTGGTAAAGATATTGGTTTTGTGACTGCTTTTTATCCTACAGATGTTAATGTTGTTGCGCCAATGCCACTTAGTAAGGATGTGTCCGATACAGATGATATTAATCAGGTTAATGCCCCTTCTACTTGTACCGCGTTTGATTCAGAATCACGTCTACCTAATCGTGATGAGTTGGCTGCGATGTTTATCAATGTTAATGTGCTGGGTATCACTAAAGGACATTATTGGTCTGGTTCGGTGATTTCTAAAGGACTTTCAGGAGATGGATGGTATCAATATTTTAGGGCGGGTCAGCGTGGACCCGTTACTCGATATAATAAGGCCTATATCCGCTGTGTTAAGCGCTGAAATCGTGTGCTAATCGACACATTGTATTAAAACTTAAGGAATAACCAAAAACTCGGCGGGATGAAAAATTCCGCCGAAATATTTTTATATTTTATGCAATGCCAAGGCGACTATGTCGTTGTAAAGGACAACAACCATCAGCAGTATTAAGAACATAAATCCTACCGTTGCAATGTTATTTACTGTTTCTTCGTCAAGTGGTTTGCCGTTAATTTTTTCCAGCAATAAAAACATTACGTGCCCGCCGTCAAGTGCCGGAATCGGTAAAAAGTTTACGATTGCCAAATCCAATGAGATTAATGCAATAAGCAGTAACGCTTGGAAAATTCCGTCTTGCTGGATAACGTCGCCGCCGTATTTTACAACCGCTACCACTCCGTGCATGTTGTCGAGTGGAACTTTTCCGCTAAATAGTTGCCACAAGCCTTTTAACAGCATTGTCGTTTGGTCATACAAGTAGTCATAACTGCCTTTTATTGCGCTTTTTAGTGTTTTTGTTTCGACGAACTTTCGTTGTTTATCGAGTTCCACTCCTACGATGCCTTGTTCATCGGAAAAGATTGTTGACAATGTCATGATTTTACCGTCGCGCTCAATTTTGATGTTTAGTGGTGGCGCGTTGTCGCTCATTGCATACGCAATATCCGCTAACGTTAAGTTATTACCTATGACGGTTAAGGATTTTTTGCCTCGGAGTGCGTTTCTTAGTGTTTTTTGTTCTTCCGTGAGGGCAAATTTGTCGTCTGTAATTCTTTCTAAGCCGCGCATCATATCTTCCGTAAGATGAATTTCATCTTCACTGATAGCTTTAGGAAGTTTAATTGTCGTTCCGGCAGGAAGAAGTTCGTTGCATTTGAATTTTTGATTGAGCGCTTGAAGTGCCGCGAGATTTCTTTGGGCGACGTCTTCAGAGATTTTTCCGTCAAACTTTTGACTTTTTATTGCGTAAAGTTGAAATGCAAAGTTCGTATCTACCGGGCTGCCGTTGATTTCGACGATTTTATCTCCGGGTTTTAGTCCCGAATTTAGAAGCGAAATATTTTCTTTTGTTTTGATTTCTTTTATGTATGTTTGATAGTTTTCAGTTGGAAGTTTGCCCCAGAGAAGCGCGGTCAATACGACGATGAATACAGCGCAAACTACGTTTGCAAAAACCCCGGCGGAGACTACGACAAGTCTTTGATAAATTGGTTTATTGGCAAAACGTTCCGGCGAATCTTTGGCCAGTCCGTTGTCTTTGTCGTCGTCCGGGAAGGCAACATAGCCACCTAAAAGAAAGGCGTGAACAAGGACAAGGGTTTCGCCACATTGTTTTTGCCACAAAACAGGGCCAAACGGTAGACCAAAACCAAATTTCTCCACTTTTATCTTGAACATTCTTGCAGCCAAATAGTGTCCGGCCTCGTGGACAAGCACTAAAATGCTTATGAGCGCAAGCATTGCAATGATTGAAGTGAAATTATGCCATAATTCTTTGAATTTTTCCTTGGCGGTTTTGTTGTCTTCCTGTGGCTGAATTTGTTTTTTGAAGAGTTTTTTCAGTACTTCTTCTCGTGGTTGGTAAATTGTTTTTACCTGATATTCAGCGCCAATATTTCCAAGTTCATTAGGGTGAATTGGTGCAAGCGTAAGCTTTTCTCCGTTACGTTCAACCGTAATAAGTACGTCGTAATAAGTATCGGCCAAAGCGGTCGCAAGGTCGTGAATTTGTATTGGCGTTTCAAATGTCGTAACTCCGTTTGAAATTGCCTTGCGTAATTCGATTTGGTTATTGTTAAGTTTTATTGAATTTGTACTGAGGTCGTGCGTAATTTTACCTTCACTTTTTTGTTGTGGAAGTTTTAATTCCGCATTCGCCTGAATTTCGCCGTTTTTGATTTTGAAACGGTTAAGTTTTATGAGTTCGTTTTTGTAATAATTAACGAGTTCGTTATCGACAGTTCCGTCAAACCGGCGATTTTTTTGCAGCAAAAGGTTGAAAGTGTTTTTGCCGGTTATGCTTGTTCCGTTGACGCTAAGGATTTTGTCGCCGGACTTGAAAACGGATGTTTCCGGGGCGTTTTTGATTGTTGTTTCCCATTTGCCGGACGGAACGAAATTAAGATAAATCATCCCGATTAATAGCATTGATAGCGCCATTGTCAAAAGTGAAGAGAAGGTCAAGAATGCTTTTTGTTTGTCGGAACATTTGACATCCGGGTCGTAATCCTTTTCGTATTCAAGATAACCGCCCCAGAAGACAGGGTATATTACAAGTTCTGTGTCATAAAATTTCTTCGCGAAAATTGGTTTGCCCCAGTCGATACCGATGACAAATTTTTCTACAGGAAGATTGAGGCGTTTTGCGGCGATGAATCTTCCCGTCGTGAAGGTAAGTTTTAATATACTTAATACAATAATCGCGATGATAAATGACATTTGATATTTCCCTTATAATAGTTCTTTGAGGTAGTTTGGCAGAGCAAATCTTGCCATGTGATAATCCTTGTTGTAGATTTTGCAGGTTTTAGTAATTTTTTCGCAACGTTCTTCATCAATGTATGATAAAGGTTTAACGGTTTGAGAGCAATATGCCCATGCCCAATATCCACCCGGGTAAGTCGGAATATTTGAGGTGTAAGTTGATACAATAGGGAACACTTTTTTCAATAGGTCGTACATTTTTTTGATTTCTTTTTTATTCACAACCGGTGATTCTGATTGTGCTGCAACGATTCCGCCTTCTTTTAATGATTCCTTAACGTTGGTGTAAAATTCTTCTGTGAATAAACCTTCGCCAGGTCCCATCGGGTCGGTTGAGTCAATAAGAACTATGTCGAACATGTTTTTCTTGTCTTTGATGTATTCGATAGCGTCTTCAACAAGAATTTCGCATTTAGGATTGTCGAGTTCACAAGCGATTGTCGGTAAGAATTTTTTGCATGCGTCGATAACCATGCCGTCAATTTCGCAAAGAACAACTTTTTCAACGGTTTCGTGTTTAAGAACTTCTCTGACAGTTCCGCCGTCGCCACCGCCAATAACCAATACGGTTTTAGGACATTTGTGATTCATCATCGGAATGTGCGCAATCATTTCGTGATAGTGCCACTCGTCACCTTCTGTTGTCATCATCAAGTCGTCAAGTGTCAAAACTCTACCGAGTTCGCTATCTGTTTCAAAAACTTCGACATCTTGAAACTCTGATTTGTCCTTGAATAAAACTTTACCTTTTTTAATCGCGATACCGAAGCCTGCCGGTGTTATTTCTTTGTAAAATTGTTCGTTCATTGCTATATTCCTTTCATTTTTTTTGAAGTTAATAGGTTAATAAGTCAATAAGGTAATAGGTCATTTACGAATAAATTGATTTTAAATATTGTGAACATGTGCCTGTTTATTCCATAACGACTTATTCACTTATTACCTTATTCACTTATTGACGTTTGATAATACATGTATGTGAAGGTGGAAAACTTCCTGTCCTTCTTCTTTTCCAGTGTTAATTTGTGTTCTGTAGGATTTGATACCCAGCTTTTGCGTGACGGCTTTGATTCCTTTAATGAGCTCAGCCATCAATTTTTCGTCCTCAAGTTCGTTTAAAGAGGCGATGTGTTCGCGCGGAACCACCAATAAATGGTGTTTTGCCTTAGGATTTATGTCCTTAAACACAACGAGATGTTCGTTTTCATAAACAAATTCGGTACCAAAATCACCGTTTATTATTTTGCAAAAGATACAATCATTTTCCATGTTTTTCTCCTGATATCCCTTTTCCTGATTTTATTATAAAAAATTTGAGAGTGCAAGAGGATTAAGTGAGATTGTACCAAATAAAGCAGTTCTCCGCAACCTGCTCGTCTTGCTCTACGCAAGCCGACCCGTTGCTCCGCTGTCTAATACGCCACTCTCAAAAATTCGCTCACGTTCCTTATCGCGAATTTTTGTTCGGACACTTGAATAATTTCTCTTTATGTGTTAATATATTATTGCTCGGGGCGGATGTTAATTTTGTTCCTACATTTATTATAATAGGGAGAATTGACTCTGACTGGACTTGAAGTATACCCACCGATTGAAAAATCGCCAGTGGGAAACGGATTTTCCGAGGCGTTCACCCACCTGCGAGACCAGCAGGTAACAAAATCGCGTTCGTTCCGGGTTTTTATAAAAATGGGTATGTGTGGAGGTTGTCCATTGGGATTGGCAGATAGGTTTGTAAATAACTTGATTGACGAGCGCGAGTGTTTGCCGCTTAACAAGCCGGCTTTGGCGGATGAAAATCCGTTCGTGCTTGAAAATTCTGTGCTTGAAAAACAATCTCGGTTTAATTCTTTAAAGGATGAACTTTTTGAAAAAATTGTTTCTATTCCTTGTTGGGCCGAATATGATTTTAACACCCAATATGATTTAATCGTAAAATTTTTGCACTCTAAAAACGTAAAAACTCCTGAAATCTTTGCAAAGGTGCTCCAACATTCGATATTAGGGTTTGGGGTTTTCGATGAATATTTACTTAAAAAAGGTGTAACCGCTCTGTTTTACGAGGAAGGCGAACCGATTTTGTACACTCAAGGTGATAAAAATGTCGTGGATAATATGATTTTACCGATGGGTAAAGTTAGGCTTGCGGTGCAAAATATTATTAACATGTCACAATATAGTGTCAAAAACGGGGCGTATGATTTTAGAATTTCTGAATATTGGGTGCAATTGAGAGCGTTTCCCGGTTCTAAAATAAAACTTTCAATCTCCAGAATTGATGATGATTTTCTCCTAAATGAGATGGAGAGTGCAAATTTATCCCTTCTGCTTTCGGATTTTTGATATGAAGAAATTGTTTAAGATAAATTCTAAATATTCACCGGCAGGTGATCAGCCAAAGGCGATTAATCAACTTGTTGAGGGCTTGAATTCCGGCATGGATTCTCAGACTTTGTTGGGGATTACGGGTTCGGGAAAAACTTTTACTATTGCAAATGTTATCGAAAAAGTTCAAAAGCCTACGTTGATTATTGCGCATAACAAGACCCTTGCGGCGCAACTTTATAATGAGTTTAAGGAACTTTTTCCTGACAATGCCGTTGAATATTTTATCAGTTATTACGATTATTATCAACCTGAAGCGTATATCCCGCGAACGGATACTTATATTGAAAAATCGGCGTCTATTAATGAAGAAATTGACCGTTTGCGACACAATACAACAAGAAGCCTCTATGAACGTGATGACGTTATAATTGTTGCTTCGGTGAGTTGCATATACGGCTTGGGTTTGCCGGAAAATTATTTCCGCGGTTCCGTTGAAATAAAACTTGGGGATTGTATTGATCGCGACGATTTGATTAAACATCTTGTTACAATTCAGTATAATCGTAATGATTTAGTCTTGGAACGCGCGACATTTCGCGCTCGCGGTGATGTTGTTGAAATCATGCCGGCCTATGAAAAGACTATTACTCGTATCCAATTTTTCGGGGATGAAATTGAAAAAATAGTTCGTATTGATAATGTTACGGGCGAAATCCTGGAGGTGTGCGATAGCGTTGTGATTTATCCGGCGGTGCATTATCTTTCTTATGATGAGAATGTTGATGAAACTATAAAATTAATCAGGCAAGAATTGAAAGCGCGGCTTGTTGAATTGGAAAATGAAAATAAGCTTGTCGAAGCGCAAAGGCTGGAACAGCGTGTCAAATACGATATGGAAATGATTAAGGAAATGGGATATTGTTCGGGGATAGAAAATTACTCTCGGATTATTGAACGCAGGCCGCCCGGCTCTCCGCCGGCGACGCTCTTGGACTATTTTCAGGGCGATTTTTTGACCGTTGTGGATGAAAGTCACGTTACGTTGCCTCAGTTAAAAGGCATGTCCCACGGCGATGCGGCCAGAAAAGAAGTTTTGGTTGATTACGGGTTCAGGTTGCCGTGCGCCAAGGACAACAGACCTTTGACCAATGATGAGTTTTTTGAACGCGTAGGACAGAAAATTTATATTTCCGCAACTCCGGGTGATTTTGAAAAATCAACATCGGCGCAGTCGGTTGAACAAATTATTCGACCGACGGGGCTTGTAGATCCCAAAATCCATATTCGTCCGATTTCGTCACAAATAAGTGACTTGAAGGTTGAAATTTTGAAACGCGCAGAAAAAGATGAACGGGTTTTGATTACTACTTTAACGAAACGTATGGCAGAAGATTTGACCGATTATTTTGTGCAAGAGGGAATTCGGGTAAGGTATTTACATAGTGAAATTCAGTCTATTGAGCGCGTTGAAATCCTGCGCGATTTGCGTTTGGGTGAATTTGATGTTTTGATTGGGGTAAATCTTTTGCGTGAAGGCCTTGATATCCCTGAGGTTTCGCTTGTTGCGATTATGGATGCCGATAAAGAGGGCTTTTTGCGCTCTGAAACCAGTTTAATTCAAACGATTGGGCGTGCGGCACGTAATGCTTGCGGAGAGGTTATTATGTATGCTGACAAAATTACGGATTCTATGCAAAAAGCAATTGATGAAACCGAGCGGCGTCGTGAAATTCAGCTTGCGCACAACAAAAAATACGGTATTGTTCCGCAAACTATTAAAAAACCTATCGAAAACAACCTTCTTTCGCTTGTTGCCAGTTATCGCGACTTGGAAGATGTTGTCGCGGAAGAAATGGTTGATATGGGCATTGATACAAAAGATTTACCAAAACTTATTGACAAACTTGAAAAAGATATGCACAAAGCCGCTAAAATCCTTGATTTTGAACGCGCGGCAGAAATTCGCGACAAGCTTAAAAAGTTACGTGAAATGGTTAAGGCTAAGAAATAATGATTCTGAACGTCGCGCCTTGATTTTCGTCGCTTTCAACTTCGATTTTCCAGCCGTGAAGGTCGCAGAATTTTTTGACAACAGCGAGCCCAAGGCCGGTCGAATTTTCTTTTGCTTTATTGTTTTTTGCTTGTGTAAATTCTTTGAATATTCTTTTTTGATTTTTTTTAGGGATACCAATTCCGTTATCTTTGACTTCAATAATCTTTGCTTTGTCACTTATTAGTGACGATAAATAAATTATGTCACTATTTGGTGAATATTTGATAGCATTACTTAATAAATTGATTAGAATTTGGCTGGTTTTTCTGTAGTCTGCATTAAGTGAAAAGTTTTGTATTTTTGATATAAGTTGTAAGCCTTTTTTCTTTAAAAGAGGAGCAACGATATTATTTACTTCAAAAAACAGTTGTTCAATGTCAAATTCGGATAATGACAGGGTGTTCGTGCCAGAATTTATTTTTGAAAAATCTAGGATGTCGTTTATCATTGTTAAAAGATTAAGACCTGATGTTTGGATATCGAGCAGATATTCTTTTTGCTTTTCTGTTACGTCTCCCCCAAGGCCTTGGGATAAGAGTTCGGAGTAACCTATTATTGAGTTTAAGGGCGTTCTTAATTCGTGCGTTACGCTGGCAAAAAAGTTGTTGCGCGTTCTTTTTTCGTTGTCTTGAGTCAGAATTCCTTCTTGTAGCGCTTTAATTTGTTGCGTCATTATTTTGTTAAATTCGTTATTTTTAATTTTGTCTGCAATTATTTCGCTGACAAGTTGCCAAAAATCATCGTCCTTAGCCCCTTTCAACTCCAGGATGCCAAATTGAACCGACTGTATATTGAGTGGAAATTTCAACGTTTCAGCGTCAGGCATGATGTTTCCCCAGGTCTGGCGTAAAATCTCTTTTTCTCCGTTCGTTTCGAAAATGTTTGCGCCCAACAATCCACAATCCTTGTTTAAAATTGCGAAAATATCATTTATGTTTTCAGAGTTTATTATTTTAGATAGCGTGGTCAGCATAGGCAATATATGGTAGGTTTCTGTAGTATCCGTCGTAGTCCAGACCGTAGCCGAAAACAAATTTGTCGTCGATGTCAAAACAGTAGTAATCCGGCGCAATATCTGTTTTGCGGGTTATTTTTTTGTCTAATAGTGAACAAAATATTGTACTTTTTGTGTGGAAGTTTAGGTTTATAAAATCAATGAGGAATTTGGCCGTGAGTCCTGTGTCGACGATGTCTTCAATAATCATAACATTTTTACCGTTTAAGTCCGGAAGCGTGATGTCTACGGCGTTAACTTTTCCGCTGGTTGTTCTTTCGTTTCCGTAGCTGGAAAGTCTTATAAATTCCATTTGCAGTGGCATGTTTAATTTTTTGACTAAATCTACCGCAAAAATTACGGCACCTTTTAAAACACAGATTGCAACGACTTCTTCGCCTTTGTATAGAGCGTTGAGTTTTTCCGCAAGTTCGTTGATTTTTGTTTGAAGTTCTTCTTCTGATATTAAAATTTTCATATTTTTAATTTCCATATATTCTCTCCATTTTTAAGATGTGTGTCGGATTTGTTTGGACTTTTATTTTTTCACTTATACCCAAAGTCGGCGCCCAAAGTACTTCTTTGCCTTGGCAAAGAAAAAACATTTCATCTCGTTTGTCTTTCGGGATGGCTTTTTCATTAAGATATTTTTTTAGTTTTTGTGAGCCCTTTGCACCTAGCGGGTAAATAATATCGCCGTCTTTGCGGTGACGAAATTCGAAATCTTCACTGATTAGTGACAGATCGACGTATGCAATACCTTCGCTGTCGGATGGGAATTTATCAGGCTTTATCACGCATTTTTGTATTGTAAACTTGTACTGTGGAGCGTTTTTGGCTTGAACTAGTCGGATTTCTTCTCTGTTCACGAATAGTAATTTTTCACTATAAAGTGACATTGTTTTTCCGTTTTTTGAATTTGAATTAGCATTTATAAAACGAATGATTTTTTCAACCGTTTTTTTATCGAGTTCAAAATTATTTTCTGTTAAAAATTCATATATAATGCGGTTTTGAAGCGCGGCAGAGTAGTTTATAAAATTTTTGGTTTTAAATTTATCCGACAAAGACGCCAGATATTCAGCGATGATTTCCCTGTCAGAACGTGCGTTTTGGCAAAGAGTATTGATTGCAGATTTCGCATCTTTGTTTATTTTTTCAAGTTCCGGCATGATGTTTTTTCTGATTAAATTGCGTTTGTATTTTGTGTTTTGGTTAGAACTGTCACTATTCGGTGAAAGTTTTTGTTCTTTGCAGTATTGTTCGATTTCATGTCGATAAATATTTATTAAGGGTCTGTAGAAAATCTCTCGAACCGGCGCGATTCCTTGTAGACCGTCGATGCCTGTGCCTTTTGCGATGCGGTATAAAAGTGTTTCTGCGTTGTCATCAGCATTGTGGGCTGTCAAAACTACATTTGAGTTGAATTTTTCAGCGCATTGTCGGAAAAATTGATAACGAGCTTCGCGAGCAGCGGTCTCTGTTTTGGGAATATTTGTCGGTAATTTTTCGCTGTAAAAAGGGATTTCGTGCGTCAGGCAAAACTTTTGGCAAACATCTTCTTCCAAATCGCTTTCTTGTCCTCGCCAATTGTGATTAAGATGGATTGCTATAGGTTTAATATCTAAAGTTTTTGCCAAGCTTGCAACAATATGGAGTAGGCACATTGAATCAAATCCGCCTGAAAATGCGACCAATACGGTTGTTTGGTGGATGGAATAAGCATTCAAAAACTCTTCGACTTTATTTTTGAGCATTGGAATATTTTTTTACACCTTCTTTTATTTCAACGGAGTCAACTCCCAGTTGCTCTAAGGCTTTCATCGCAAGGCTTGTGGGCTCGGTTGTGATGGCCAAAAGCATGTGTGAAGATTCGATTTTTGTTTTATTTTCTTTTTTTGCGATGTGCCAAGCTGTTTCCAGAACTCTTTTTGCGCGTTCTGTGAACGTTATTTCTTTGTCGTAATATTCGTTGCCAAATCCGACGATATTTTCCACGACATCGCGAGCTTCTTTGATGTTAATTTCTAATTCTTTCAATACTTTTGAGCCGATGCCTGTCGGTTCGCCAATGATACCGAGTAAGAACATTTCTGTTCCGACGGTGTTGCGGCCGATTCTGCGGGCTTCTTCTTTCGCCAAGCGGAGAATGGTTAGTGTTTCAGGCATTTGTTTTTCGATAGGTTTTATTATTGCGTGCGCCAAATCATCGTCAGAAATTCTAAATTCTTTAATTATTTCGTAGGCAAGACCTTTTTTAGATTTCAAAATGCCAAGGATTATGTGTTCCGGCAAAACGACCGACGAGCCAAGTTCTTTGGCGGTTTCGAGTGCCAGATTCATTGTTTTGAACGCGTTAGGAGTGAAGATAATCTGGCGTCCTTCGTATTCGGATTTTCTCGATTGAACGTTTTTTAATTTTGTGTCAAAGCCTTCGCTAGTTATGCCAAAATTTTCTAAAATATTGTAAAGATTAGTGTTTTTGTCCTCGAGGATGGATGATAAAATTTGTTCTGTGCCCAGAATTTCGTAGTTTGAGGTTGATAACTTTGCGACGGCACGTTCGAAAACTTTAGCGGATTCTTCGCTATCAAAAATTGCGTCTGTGTCTTCTGTTTTATCTTCTATTTCTTTGTTTTCGTCGGTTTCCGGGTGAAGGATTCGTTTGATTTTCTTTTGGACGAGTTTTTGAAGAAGATTTTTGGTGTCTTCAAGGTCTAGGCCGTATTTTTCCAGTAATTTAACTTTTTCGAAGTTTTCAGCGTAAAGAACGGCAAGGAAAAGGTGTTCGTACAAAATTGTACTGTTGCCGGAAACATTGGCGATATCGAGAGCTTTTTTCAACAACTCTTTGTATTCGCTTCCGAAATGTAGAGTTCTATTGTCAGCTTTTGAGCCTTCTAAATTTGGATAAAACGTAGAGACCAGGCCTTCGTAGGTGATGTTTTTATTCTTAAATATTCTTAGTGATACGCCTTTTGCCTCAAAAACCAATGCCAAAAGCATGTGTTCCGGCAGGATTACATTAAACCCGCATTCGCGTGCGATTTCTTGTGATTTGCTGACAACATTAATAGCCTTTTCCGTGAAACGTTCAAACAAAATCTTACTCCTCGTCTTCTAAGTTTTCAATATATTCTGAAACACGTTCAAATTCATCGTCATCTTCGATTGTTTCGAAGGAGTAATCTTCGCCGTTTTTAATGATTTCCATCAGAACGAGTTCTTCAGAACCATCTTCGGATTTTGGTAAAAGCAGTGCGTAGTCTTTACCTTCAAACTCAATGATATTGTAGAGTTCAAATTTGACGGGATTACCTTCTTCGTCGATTGTTTCGATAATTTTACTTTCTTCCATTGTGAACCTTCTTTCTAGTTTAGTCTTGACAGATGTTGTTCTAATATTATTCTTGCGCTTTCCACATCGACCAAGCCTTTGTCTTTGCGGAAATTAATTTTTTGTGCTTTTAGATTTTCCTCAGCGGTCTCGGATGTCAGCCTTTCGTCTTCGAATTCGATTTCGTAGCCTTTTATACTGTTTGCAAAATCTATGCAATCTTGGGCTTGTGAACCTTGAGTTCCATCCATGTTATATGGTACACCAATAATGATTTTTTTTACATTGTTTTCTTGCGCAATTTTTACAATTTCGTTAACAGAATTTTTGTCGCGCGGAATGTAGCTGTGTCTGTTGGCGATAATATGTAAGTAGTCGCTGAGGGCGATACCGATTCTTTTTGTCCCGACGTCAAGCGCCATTATTCTAAACATATAAACCCCCATAATTCTTCAAGATAGCTGATAATTTCTTCGAGTTTTTTCTTTTTATACTTGAGGAAATTTTTGTCTTCGCGCATTTTTAAAAAGTATTGTAGAACACTTTGCCTTAAAATGAACTCGTAGAGATTTCTCATTTCCTGTTCATTTCTGGTCATGTTGAATAAATATTTAGCAGGCAGTTCATATCCTGCCTGTAATTCGCAGTATGCGGTCAATAGCAGGCGTTGTTTCCAGTTTTCTTTTTCTTTTGGGTATATAACGTTGTCGATATTTTCTGTTAAAAATTTGTTTAAGTTTATTTGTTCAATAGGTTTATTTTTAAGAAGTTTATCTAATGCAGAGAAGAAATCTTCGGTTTCGTCGCCGAAGTTGTGGTTGTAAAACCAAGGTTCCGTAAAGTCGCTATCGTAAATTTTGTCGAAATCATCGTGCTTAACGACAGAGTTTTTAAATTTTGCGGTTAATACTTCTTCGATATCAATATTTTCTGGTTCAATGTCTAAGAAAATACGTTTCCAGCAAGAATATTCATATGGTGGCGCATCTTTGGTGTAGTTGAGTTTTTCTCCTTCTTGCAGTAACATTTTGAAAAATCCGGGGCTGATTTCGGTTTTTAAATCCGTTCCGACGAATTTTTCCAATAAGAAATCTGCCTCAAATGCAGAAATTGCGTTAAATCCTAAGCACTCACGAATTCCGGTGTAGTCGTCAATAACTATACTAATTAATTGAACTGTTTTTTCTTTGATGGGCATATTTTTATACAATAGACTAAAATTTCCCTCACCGTCAGGGGGAATTATATAAAATTTTGCGTATTCGTGCGCATCTTTAGGTGGGTTGAAATTTCTGTTTGCGCCGGAAAGTTTTAGTTCTGTCAGACATTTTTTAACAATGCGTTGCGTGTCTTCTTTTAGCGCCGGAAGCGTTTGATTTAAGGATTCGTAAGCAAAAGCGGATTTTGTGTTGCGCAGCATTTTTAGTGCGGTATGTCCGATTTCGTTATCCGGTGCACTTAGAAAAATTGGAACCAGAATATTTGCGATGTCTTTGCCTTGTTGATCTTCGTTGAGGGATTCCAGCAACATCATCTGATCGTCAGGTTGAATTGCGCTGAAAAAGTCCAGAAAATCAATCTGAATTTCCGGGTTTTCGCCGGAATCTTCAAGAAGTTCTCGTGTTTCATTTTGTATAAGTTCTTCGTCGTACTCAAGATATGCCTCGTAATTAGCATCATGCCAGTTCGGCCTGAATGAACTTATAAAATCAATAGCGTGTAGTTTTAAATTGTTTGGGTTTTTAGGGTTTTTGATTATGCTTTCCAGGTCGTTCAGCAAGTTGTCTATACTGTCGTAGTATCTGAACAGTAAGAGTTTTAGTACTTGCATGTTTTCTTCTTTGCATAGGTAAAATTCTTTCATCAAAACCTTTACGACACTTTGTTTGTCTTCTTGAGCGTCGAGAGTTTTAAATTCTGTTTCATCAATCAGTACGGTTGAACTTTCCAGTGCTTCAATTACTCTTGCAATTTCGCGCTTGATTTCAAACGCGTTTAGTTGTTTGATTGTTTTTTTTCTCATTTTTTAGAAATTCCCCAAAGTGCGTCGATAATTCTTTGAACTTCTTCAGAAGGTGCTTGTTCGCTCATAATTAGGTACTGAACAGCGATAAGAGTACATTCGGAACAGATATTCACGCCCGGGCCGAGAACCATCCTTAATACTTGATGATTAGGTCGGCCGCAAAAACTGCAATATTCTACTTTGCCGGTGTGTTGAATTTCTTCTCTATGTTCTTCTTGTTGTTCTTTTTTGCGGTTGCGTTTGGCGCCTAAGCTTACAACTTTTTCGTCAGACATGTTTTTCTCCTTTTTCTCTATTGTAACTGAATTATTAAAATTTGCCAAATTTTTTAAGTTATTTTATAATATATTTCTATAAAGTCATGACAGTGAAAGAGGATTTATATATATGAAGAGAGTATTACTTGTAGCGGGAGTCTTGTTTATCTCCGTGATATCGACGGCCTGTATAAACAATTTGGCGGTGCAAGAGTTGAATACCAAAGCTAAATCATTTATTGAGGAAGGTGAATACCAAAGCGCAGTTGAACGCTTGAAATCAAGTCTGGACTTGGATCCGTCCGTTTATGAATCGTATTACAATTTGGCTGTTGCCTATACAAAATTAGAAGATTACGTTAACGCATTCGACAATTATAAGCATGCTCTTGAACTTAGAAATGATTTTGCCGACGGATATTATTCTTTGGCGGTTTGTGAAGAAAACTTAATAATTGATATTGAGGAAGGTTCTGTTATTTTGGATGAAGATGGCAAACTTTCTAAGCCTGAAGATGATATTGATGATAAAAAATCTTTAACAGATGCTGAAGTGGCTTATGTTGAAGAATTGAGGGCCGACGCGATTGCTAATTACGAAAAATATCTTTCTTTAAACGCAGAAGCGTCTGATAAGGCTGATGTTGAAGCGCGTATTTCAGAACTCAAAGTGAAAGTCAGCGAGTAATGATTTTATCTTCCCCGGGCGCAGTAGCTTTTGATATCTTTGGTTTTTCTGTGTATTGGTACGGAATAATCATGGCTGTGGCGATTTTGTTGGGAACATTTGTTGCGGATTTTGTGTGGCGAAATTATTATTGCGTTGAACAACGGGATTTTTTGATTGACTTAATGCCCTGGCTAGTATTGGTTGGGTTTGTGGGGGCACGAGCGTATTATTGCCTGTTGAATTGGGCTTATTATGTATCTCATCCGCTTTCGATTTTGAATGTGCGTGAAGGTGGACTCTCGATACACGGAGCAATATTTGCCGGCATGATTTTTTTATATTTTTATTGTCGCAAAAAGGGGGTAAATGTTTGGAATTTGATGTCACCATTATGTGTGGGGCTTGCGCTGGCACAGTGTATAGGCCGTTGGGGAAATTTCTTTAATTCAGAGGCTTTTGGACGACCTTATGATGGTTTTATAAAGCTTTATATCCCACAGAATTTGCGCCCTGTTGAATTTGCACAGGTTGAATATTTTCATCCGACGTTTTTATATGAAAGTGTTTTGGATTTGTTGATATTCGGGATTTTGTTTATGGTTGTGCGTAAAAAGGTTGCGCCAAAATTTGTTACCGGTTTGTATTTGTGTTTGTACGCTGTTGTGCGTATAGCGGTTGAATTTTTGCGGATTGATAGTGTTGCATACGCCTTTGGACTCCCGATTGCCGTGGTTGTTTCCGGGGTGATTTTGTTAATTGGTGTTACGTTGTTGTCGCGTCCAACCCATCCATAAACCATTTAACACGTGTCCCCCTTGACAAATTAAGAAATGCCGGACTTTTCGTCGCCCCCCTTGACAAAAGTAGAAAATCGGTTAATATAATAGTATGGTTAAATTAAAATACAATAGTGGAATATACAGTTCAATAGGGGGGGGGGGCGCCTCA
>JAZUCM010000082.1:0-16203 GCA_045639085.1 Candidatus Gastranaerophilus bacterium | reverse complement strand
CTTTACTCAGGCCTTCCGTTAGAAAAGCTTCCGCAGCGGTGTCTTTTGTTGTTGTAACTGAACCGTCAGTGTTTGTTCCTTCGTATTCGCCGTAACCGTTCAACTGTGGCATCATTGCGATGGCTTGAGATAAGCGGGCGTGTAAGGTCTTGCGCTGCGTGTTCCATGTGCGTTCGTTAATGTTTGCCATTAAGCTCGGCAAAGTGATTGCGGCGACCACGCCAATAATTGTCAAGGACAGCAATATTTCAGCCATAGTAAATCCAACGCTCTGCGTCATTGCGAGCGAACGGATGTGAGGGCGGCAACCCAGCCGGTTTTGCTTTGCTAAACCGGTCAATGTCGTTACGCTGGTTGACTGCGCGGGCTGACGCTCGCGCAGCTGGTTTGCTTCGTCGTTCGCGTTGCTCACTCCTCGCAATGACGCATGTTTTTTTAATGTTTCTGTCATGTTTACCTCCGTAATCTTGCGCTCACCAAGGGTCGGAGGTTTTGACAAAACATGAGCCTGAAAGCCAAATATAATCAGGCTGTTGAGGCGCCCCCCCCCCCTATTGAACTCTTTATACTTTCATTTTCATTTAACATACTCTCATTATGCACTATCGCGACATTTTTGTCAAGCCCCATGAATGTTAGTAAGTTAGTAGATGTTGAAGTGGGGATATTTATCTAATCTATAACTCAACGACAAATTTTTATTCGGATTAATTCCCTCTTTATGACTTACCGCAAGGCGAACAACCTACTCCACCCCGAGAAATTTATGAACCTGAGGAATTACACGAACACGTTCATAATAACGCAAATATTTATCATAAACCCCAGCCACAAACTCGGAAGTTACACTCATCTTATTGCCCAACATCATCGGTGACAAAACAATTTCTAACCCATATTTTTTAGCCAGTGCCGCCGTTTCATAAATTTCTTCATCAGTTATTGCCGAATCAAAAACAATTTTGGCAAAAGTTTCAACACCTCGGCTACGACACGCAGCGAAAAACTCATCATGCCTGCCTAAAAGCCGCTTTATCCCGGTCGAACTCGTAAGTTTAATATCCGCGGAAACAATATCAACAAACTCGGCGATTTCCAAAAACTTTTGCGGCATAGTCGCGTTTGTTTCAAGATAAATCTTTCCAAGCCCAGCAGTGCGCACCAACGGCAAAAATTCTTTCAAAAAAGCAGTCTCAAGCAACGGCTCACCGCCCGTCAAAGACACGGAATGAACACCCGTCAAATCCAATTTTGTAACCGACTCAAAAAGCTCTTGCGCCGAATATTCAGGCGTCAGCGAATCAGCACGAAACTCTGTATCGCAATATTTGCAAGCCAAATTACATTCGCAAAACCGAATAAACAACTGTTTATAGCCCACATAAGGCCCTTCACCTTGAATCGATACAAAAAATTCTTTAACTTTAGTCATTAATAAAATTCTCACGTATACTGCCGGATGATAACTTTTTCAACTTTTCATAAAGTCTTACTTCATCATCCGACAAATACGACGGAATTGCAATATGTACAGTCACAAAAACTTCAAAAATTTTGCCGCCGACCTCTTGCTGAACCCGGAATTTCTGGCCGGATTTAGTGCGAGGCGGGATTTTTATCAAAATATTTCCTTCAAGCGTTTTGAGCGAAATCGATGTCCCCAAAACCGCCTCATAGGGTTCAATCGGCACATCGTAGTAGACTTTTTGGCCTTCATAGCGAATATTTTTATTACTCTCAATCTTTATAATCAAGAACAAATCGCCGTTTTTGCCGCCATTCTGGCCGACATTACCCTCGCCTCGTATCCTTAATTTGGTTTCGTTTTTTATATTGGCCGGAATCTTCACGGTAAGCCGACGCTGACGAGTTTTTTCGCCGGTTCCACCGCACACTGTACAGTACGCACCGTTAATAAACTTCCGTCCACGGCACTTAGGACACTGCTCGGTGTGAAGAATATTAACAACCTTTGACGTTCCTTTTACTGCCTCCGGGATAGAAATACTAACTTCAGCACTCAAATCAGAACCATCTTGCGGCAAAGGTTTTTCCGTTTTATTTGACGAAAACATATCCTCAAAAAAATTCTTCTCGCTTTTGGACGTTGTTTTCTTTGATGTTTGGCTATTCTTTTTGGCGTTATTGGACTCTTTTGGGGCGGTTTTATCTTCGCGAGGCTCAGTTTTAGGACGCGCAGTTTCTTGCTTTGGCGCACCGGGCTCGCGCTCAAACTTAGGCGCACTTTTGTAAAACCCGAAAAGCATATTATATTGCATACGCTTGCGCTCATTTGAAAGCGTTTCGTAAGCTTCGTTTATCGATTTAAATTTATCGAGATTTCCGGCTGAAATATCAGGATGAAATTTTCGCGCCAAACGTCGATAAGCAGACTTGATTTCCGCCGCATCGCTATCAGGTGTTACGCCAAGAATTTCATAATAATTATTCTTCATACATAAATATATAATTACGTAATCAAAAAAATCAACCCATACAAGGGGAATTTTTAGCGTTATTGAGCGGCGGCAACGTTAGCGCTAACGTTAGCGGCAGCATTCGCATTAGCGTTATTCGCTGCGCGTTTTTTCCGAAATTCATCGGTCATTACACCAGCTTTATTCAACAATATTGTGGAAAGAAAACCTAATGCCAACGACTTACCCCCGGAGACCAACATTGACGTCATCACCATCGAAGTCAGCATACCTCCAATAGCCGGAATACCGTATTTTAGCGCAATCGACGCTTGTGTATCCTTATCATCCGCCTGCGCAAGCCCGATACCCAAAGAACCAAATCCCAAAATCATGGACAAAATATCAGTCGGCGCCGAGCCCAATTCCAAATCGCGAAGCTTGTCAAAATACTCGACAGCCTCATTATTTATACTATTATCAAGCGATTTTACCGTGCCGCGAACTTCTTTTTTAAGTTTTACAAAATCATTTTCATCCAACAATTTTTCGTAAATTTCAAGCATTTCATCCAATTGTCCTTTTTTATCAGACATAAGAATTTCGCGGATAAATCTTGTATGTTCCCCAACTGCATCGATGATTTTGTCATCATATTTGTATTGTTCACTGCCACTAACAACACTCTTCTTAAACGCACCAAGATTTTCAAGAATTTCTTCTTGAAGTTTTGCATACTGAGGCGAATGTTTATCACAAGCCAACAGCGCAGAGAATTGTTTATTTAAGTCTCTGAAAATCTTTTCTGATAGTGAATCCTTAGGGTTTAAGACCTTTTTACTCATCGCCAACATTTCACGACTTGCCTTGACTTGGTCGTAAATATTGTATGAAATTTGACTTCTAATATTGTGAATACCCTGCCCAAATTTCGCCTTATCTACCGCCAAAAATTTATCCGCAACAAATGTAAAATAAGTATCTTTTTTAGCGAAATTAGACTTATCACCAAAACTTGCCGCCCAAACTTTATCTTCTAAGCCACTCATCAGTTTTTGCATTTCACCAAAGCGCTCATCAACCTTGCCGCGAGAGAAGTTCCCGCTAAATTGAGACCCGACAAGTGCGCGTTTTGCGGCTAAAATCTTAACCCATTCCGCCGCCGTTTTAGTTTCGCCTCCAATAGAAATTCTTACGCCTTTATCTTTCACCAGAATTTCTCGCTCGAAATTTTGCAACAATTCATCAAGCGAATTAAATTTCTTGCCGGTAGACTTATACGATTGATGGACGGTAAATTTACTGATATTATCAAACCATTTTGTTACCGTGTTACAAGCCTTTTTAAGCGGCGAAATCTTATCGGAAACTTTACGTTTAAACCAAATATCCTTAAAGGGAATAACGTTATTTATCCCCTGGCACTTCTCACCGATACTCAACGAAGTTTTCAACATAGTGCGATAAAACACAGCTGCCTTGGAATCCGTCGTCTCTTTTTCAATTTTCTTCTCCAAATATTGTTTAAATTTATCAAACTTTTTGATGACACTTTTCGGCATTGATTTAACAATTCCAACACTGGTTAAACAAGCAAGCAAAACCCCAAAACCAATACGCATCCAAAGTTTTTTCTTATCAATTTTATCCTCAGGTGTTTTTTCGGCAGTAAAATTGTCAGGCTGAATATAGTAGCCATATTGTGGCTGCTTAAAGTCACTAAATCTCGGCCCGTAAGACGTTCCGACACTACTACTAACCTGATTTACCGTCATATTTATATAAAAACACAAAAAGTACGCCTATTGCGCTTTTAGACTCAATCAACAGGTAAAATATTACAAATTCTTAATAATTGTTTTCGCAACCTCTTCAGACGAAACCTTATCAGAAAGCATCGACTTAATTTTGCCCAACTCAGTTATGTGTTCTGAACGGTATTTTTCATCAAACAAAAGGTTTTCAATCTCTTCAACAATGTTTTCGGGGCAAACTTTTCCTTGGATAATTTCGCGCACAATTTCTTTATCGGCAATAATATTCGGCAAAGAAACACGCTTAATGCATCTAACCAACAAATACACTAAATAGAAAAACCAAGGCCCGCGATACGCTATCAACATTGGAGTTTGATAGAGTGTCGCTTCCAGCGCAACCGTTCCTGAAGCCAAGATTAAAGCATCCGAAACACTCAACAACGCCTGATTTTCACCTTTTATCACTTTAAATTCCGTATCTTTCAAATATTTATTGTAGACTTCATCCTTTAAATTCGGGGCATGCGAAATACAAAATTGCAATTCAGGATGACGTTTTTGTAACTCTTTTGCAGACGCAACAAAAACATCCATCAAGTGATGAAGTTCAAATTTGCGAGAGCCCGGAAAAATTGACACCAGTTTTTTATTTGTATCCAGCCCGTGACGAGCAAAAAACTCCGTTCTATCGGCTTTTGCAGGTAATTGAGACACAAGCGGATGCCCGCAGTATTCAGTCGAAATTCCTTTTTCTTCATACATTTTCTTCTCAAACGGAAAAATACAAAGGACCTTATCCACAAATTTTTTGATTGTATTCAATCGCCATTTACGACTTGCCCAAACTTGGGGCGGAATATAGTAAAAAACTTTTATCCCTGCACGATGCAAAAACTTAGCGATATTAAGGTTAAATGTTCCGTAATCAATAAGCAAGACCAAATCCGGCTTGTAATCTTTTGTCAAATATTCAACAAGATTTTTACCGAGAAGAAAGTGGTCAAAAACGATTTTGGGCGTTAAACCAACAACTGACATCTTGTCATGATTCGCAAAAAGTTTAACCCCCTGAGCCTCAAGCGCGCCACCACCAATGGCCTCAACGTCAATATCTGCCCCGGAACCACGCAAATATTCAACAACTTTGGCCGCGTGCATGTCGCCAGAATGTTCACCTGTTACGATAAAAATCTTTTTTTTCATCAACTACACCGCCATTATTACGATATTGTGCTTGTTCGCATAATCAACAACAGCCTTTTGATTAACAATAATCGTCTCGTTAGCCTCTACCGCAATCAATTTGGCCTTGTACTTTTTCATTGTCTTCAAAGTTCTAAGTCCAATTGCCGGAATATCAAAACGCTTATCTTGTGACGGTTTTGAAACCTTAATAACGCAAGCGCCTTTTTTAGCTAACTTACAACCGCGCTTAATGCAAACATCTGTGCCCTCAATAGCCTCAACAGCCATAATCATTTTATCTTTAATCACAACAGACTGGCCAACATCAAGTTTGCCCATTTCTTTTGCAAGCCAAAAACCGTAATTAACATCTTGCATCTGTTCTTCTGTAGGCTTAACTTCGCCCAAAACCCCGGCCGGAATCATCAAGTTTTTAATAAAAATTGTCTGATCCAACGCCGTAATTCCAAGCTTTTCAAGTTCTTTAATCACAAGTAACATAACCTGATCATCATTCAACCTGGTCGCCTCTTTGACCAACTCAATTGCGCGTGCATCAAATTTATGCAACTGCAAAAGCACACGTTTGTGAACCTTACCGATAAAAGTAAGTTGCTTTATGCCTTCATCCGTCAAGATTTTTTCAATCCTGTTTACTTCACCCGGATGACAAGAATAAACCTTATCACAATATTTTTTCAATTCGCTCAAATTATCATCCGCAAGCGAAATACAAATAACTTCACAGCCGTTTTCTTTTGCGCAGCGCGCCACTTCAACCGGTAAATGTCCGTCACCGGCGATTAATCCTTGTTTATTTTCTAATACAATTGCCATAATATTTCTTCTGCCTCTTAATTCTTTAATGCAATAATCTCTTTAACTTGATGATTTGTCAAGTGTTTTGCTCCGCCTAAAATCTCACAATTTAAAATAACTTGCGCGTACGATTCAGCCAATTCAAGTTTCATATAAGAATCTCGCAAGGTTGAAGAACCAATAATTACGCCATGATTTGCCATCAAAACGGCATCAAATTTATCGAAAAACTTCGCAGTTTTTTCAACCAAATCCATTGAAGACGGAAGTCCGTACTCGGCAAGCGGAATTGCGCCGAAATAAAAAATATTTTCCGGCATGATATGCGCGGACAAATCGAGTCCGCAAGACGCAAATGCACTCAAGCAAACGGGATGAACGTGAATAACATAATTCACATCCGGCCTTTTTTTGTAAAACTCAAGGTGTAAAAACTTTTCACTGGACGCTTTGCCCTTACCGCTAACGACATTCCCGTCAAAATCGACAACTACAAAATCATCTTCTGTCAAATAACCGTTTGCGGAGCCTGACGTTGTAATAATCACATTATCACCATAACGCGCAGAGAGATTGCCGGAATACCCCGGTGTAAAATTCTTTTCACCGGCCAGTTTTCCGTATTTAATTAACTCTAAAACTTTTTCTCTATATTCCATTTTAGTCAATTCTTTCTTTATTCACCTGTGATTCTAAGTTTATAACCTGCGCGTAAACTCTCGGTTTTGCCTTAACTTTTGTGTCGTTTGGTATCAACCAAAACTCTGGCTGCAATTCTTCCAATTTTTCACCGTTATTATTTGCAAGCTTATTTGGATTTTTTATCTCCATAGTCTTATAATTTAGAGAAGAGCCTGTTGTACCAACAGAAAAACCAAAAGTTATATACGTTCTTTTACGCACAAGGTCATATCCGAAGGTCACTTTAAAATCTTCCGGCCCCACAACAAACAAGAAGGCATTTTCTTGGAACAATCTTCCGTTCGGGGAGTCATCAGACAACGAAACCAAGCCTGTCCAGGCAATAGCCAACATTTTAGAAAGCTTTATCGCTTCTCGTATTTGCAAACTCGATGTACCATAACGATATGCATCAAATCTTTTCATCGGAGTTTCATCTTCCCAACCGGAAAGCAAATAAGTCACATCTTGCATCCAATACTTGAATTGAGAATGTGCACGCAAACCAATACGGCCAATTAATTGTGTATCTCCCGTCCCGTACAAAGCTCCACTACCTTGCATCAAGGCGCTTAATTTAAAATTACGATATTTTTCGTGCGCAGCGAGTTTGAACAATTCTTGCTCAATTTGAGCCATGTAACGCATACGCATCGTGCCGATATTACCTGAACTAAAACGTTCAGAGTTCATATTGTACATAGAGTTGTGGTAATAACCAAACGTACCCTCGTGTTGATACGTCATGTCCAACCCTCTTTTGAATGTACTTGGAATTCTGTAACTGTCTTTATACGCGAGTTCCAATGCGTATTTCGGCATACGTCTACCCAGGAACCATTGTCTCATGAAATGGTTCATACCGTAGTTCAAAGTAAGTTTATCATCTAACTGTTGAACCCCGTGCATAACCCACAAATCCGCGACAGAACCGTATGCAAGTTCGGTGGTATTATGCGCACCACGATATCTTAACGCGCCACCGTAGCCACCTTGACCTTTACGATAGTTCAAGAACGGAATAAATTTCAACGTACCCGCACGAGGAACTTCCAGCACCAAACCGGGCCCAATAAACATCCCCAATCGAGCCATACTACCAAGTTCAGGATAATTACCCTCAAAAGTTTCATGCTGTTTATCCATATATGCAGTCACGGAAGGAATCTTAAAGACTTTACCTTCACCGTAATGAACCGTTGTGTTTTTCAAAGTAATCACATCATGATCGCGTTTAGCATTAATAGTAATTTTTTCCGTATCAAAGTGCGTACTTTTTTCTTTATCCAAATGAGACTGAAGGAAAAATTTGTCCTCGTCTTCTAACGGAATAATATGTTCCGGCCTAAAACCTTTTATTTTTCTTGCGCGAACCCCAATACGTTTGTCATCATCGGAACTCAAATATCCGTTAAACAAATACAGAGTATTGTTTTTAGAAATCCCGCTTTCCGCGCTTATTGTCGTTCCCGGGAACGTTGCATTCATTTTTTCAAACGAGATTTCTTCCTCATTGACATTCACTTGAACATTATCGCAAAAAATATCATGACCGCTATGATTAATCTTCACATTACCCAACGCTTTGATAATATTGGCTGTGTTGGAATAAACAAACCTATCAGCCCGCATCGTAATATTTTGTTTAGGAAATCTCACGACTGCCGAATTTTCAGCAATTATCTCATCGCTATCTTCAACGTAGTAAATATTTTTTGCATCTAAAACAACAACATTTTCGCCCTTATTTTGTTTAAGCTTGCCTTTTAATTTGGTAATCTTAGGCGTAACTTCGGCATTGGGCTCTTCGATAACGACATCATCAACTTTAGCCTCTAAAGATTTTTCCGCAGCTTCTTTTTCTTCTTTTGAAGAATAAAAAACATCATTGATTAATTTTTCCTTCTCCAATTCCTTTTCAAACTCAGCCAACTGCTGTTTTTCTTTTTCAAGATCTTTCAAGTAAGACTTGTGTTCATTACGACGAACCCAATTCATAACTTTTATTCTTGTGCGTTTAAAAACGGTCAACTTTGCCGAATCATAAACTTTATTTTTCGGAATAGAACCCATCTGCGCACTACGAGGATCCGCCAACAAGGCAGAATCATACATGACAGATTGAACCGTTTCATCTCCGTTAAAAAGCCCTTCGAGTTCAGAATCGAGTTTTTCTTCTTCAGAGACAAATTCTTCTTTCTTCTCTTTAATCAAAGTAGCTTCAGGGTAAGCATCTTCCGGGAACATATCATAATCCAACGCATCGAGAGAACCCGTCATTCCGCCAATAGCAGCGAATGCACTACCGCTGTTCAATATCAATGCTATTAAAAATGTGATTATAAGTTTTTTCAATTAAGCTACCTTCTTAAAATAAAACATAGTTTGTAGGGTTGTTAGGTTTACCGTTCACACGAACTTCAAAGTGACAGTGCGGGCCCGTGCTGTAGCCGGTAGAACCCTCTTTCCCAATAACCTGACCTTTTTTGACAGATTGACCGTTACTTACATTAATTGAAGACATGTGGGCATAAAGTGTTGTTATAGGCGAACCGTTCACCGAACCATGGTCTAGAATTACGACCTTGCCATAACCGCCATACCACCCCGAATAAATAACTTTTCCATCGTTGGAGGCAATAATGTTACCTGCGTTTGGCCCTGCAATGTCAACACCTGAGTGGAAAGATTTACTCTTAAAAATCGGGTGAGTACGCATCCCAAACGGGGATGAAATTCTTCCTGATATCGGGCGAATAAAACTGGAATTAACAAGTTTTGCACTTGAGCCCTTATTATTCAACATCGTTTGTAATTTTTGAGACTGTCCCATCAACTCGCGTTCAGCTTTTTCATAAGCACGTCGATCGGTTTTAAGTTTATTAATTTTCTTTTCATTAGCTGCAATCGCACGACGCAACGACTCTTTCTGCGAATTAATATTTTTGATGGATTTCGCAAGATGATTTCTTCTCAACTGAATACTGCGTTTCATAAGAACGACTTTTTGAGCCTTTGTTTTAACAGCCCTAATCTTTGCCACATCACGTTTTAAGACAATTTTCTCATAATACACCGCATCCATAAAAGAAGTTAAATCCTTTGCTGAAAAAAGCAACTGAAGCATGCCGGAACGCTGATTTTTGTAAATATTGCGAACCTTTTCATTAAAATCTGTTACGGCAAGATTATATTCGCCCATCGCCGTTTCGTAATCTTTTTCGACATCGGACAACTCAGCCTTCAAGACCTTATAAGTCGATTCCGATTTTGCCAAATTCTTAGCGGTTGTTTCAAGCTTTTGTTGATTTTTGTGAAGTTTATTCTTCTCCAAACCTTCAAGAACCTTAATATCCTTAATCTTTTGGTTGTAAGATTGCAGCTTTTTATCTACCGAAGCCTGGGAAGTCGGGGCAGCAAAACACATCGGCGCGCAAACTAGTATCATCAGCGCCAATATAAAATTCACCCATAACTTTCTAATCATACACACTTCCGCTAACACCTTCCTTTACCCGAAAAGTACCGGCAACAACATCAAACCAAATGTCCAAGCAATAAAGGTCAATGCAATAATAAAGATAATAATTTTTTGATTTTTTCTAAAAAATTCCATACAAAATCCCCTTTATTAAAAATTCTAATCTAAACAAACGAAAAGTGCAAATTTTGATAAATAAAATTTGCAAAAAATAACAAATTCTATTAATATAACTTTATGAAGTATAAATTTTTACAAGATAACATTTCTATAGAAAAATTTTTCAACGAAACAAATGAGTTTCAAGAATCAATTTTGCTTGAAAACAACAAAAATCAACTCAGCAAAATTATTGATTTTTTGAATTCTGACGCATCTGTACTTTTGGCAACAGGATTTTTAGGCACCGGCAAAACCGAAGTCATACAGCACGCTTTGCAAGCCCTTGCCCCTGACACAATTCTACTTTGGGCAAATTGCTACGAATCAACAAATCTCGATGATATATTTTTGAATTTCTTTGAAGAATTCAAAAGACTTGCCGCGCAAGATGTAATAAAAGTTCCGCAAGCAAAGTTTGAAAACTTTACCCAAAGAATCAGTGCCTATTTCTATTCAATATCAAAACCAATTGTGATTGTTCTCAATTCATTCCAATCCCTTTTGCCGGAAAACGCTCAACAAGTGGCAGATTTTGTTTCTCACCTGAGCGAATTTGCGAAAATAAAAACAATTATTATTTCACGTAATTTCAAACAAGAAATTTTGCACCAAACAGTAAAAACCGAAAAAATAAGCTTTAAAGCCCTGGACAAAGACCTATTTCAAAAATATCTGACAGCCAATAAAATCCGTATTCACGGGCCGGTCTTAGAGGAGTTTTACAAACTTACAAAAGGTTATTTTTTCTACACGACTTTGGCCGTAAAAATCATAAACATTCAAGGGATTTCACCAATTGACCTGATAGAAAAACAAGCAAAAAGTTTCCTTTCACTTCGCGAATTTCTTTTCAAGGAAAACCTTGCAATAGTTGATCCCGCAGGCAGCCATTTATTGAGATTTTTAACGGTTATCCGCTACCCGGTCAACACAAAACTACTAAAATCATTAAACCTCTGGGATGAAAACAGGCTACAAATGCTCGCCGCAAACAGTCTTGTTGAGATTGAACACGGAAATATCTACCTAAAAGATTACTACAAAGAAATTACCGAGCGCGAAATCCCGCAAAACGTCCTTGTAAAACTTCATCGTTCTTGCGCAGAACTTTACGAAATGCAACTTCCGCTCAAACCCGAAGAACGCGACCTTTTGATTTCACGCCGAACAATCCGCCAAGAAATCGAATACCACAAAATATTTATCCCAAAACGAGTAGAACTCACTAATAGCGTTGAGATATACAATGGCCAAGCACTCATGCTTCAAGCTCCACCACAAACCCTTAAACAACCTCAAACCGCAGAACCAAAACAATTACCACCAACGGTTACACCAACGCAAAAACCTAAAAGTCTCAAAGATTTATTATTTGTTTTTGATGAGGAAGAAGAAAATTCACTTCTCAGCGGTATCGCAAATTCAATCAACGAATTTATAAAAGAAGCCAATGCACAAGAAGAACTCGAAGCTAAAATGTCACCGCAAGAACTGCTTGCACTAATACGCGAAGCAGAACAAAACTTCGACCACAAACGCGTCATCTCTCTTGGCGAAAAAGTTTTGACAAATGAAAATTGTGAGAAAAACATTCTTGCGCTTACCAACAGCAAAATCGCAACGGCGTACTCAAAACTCACGGACGCCTACAACGCATTAAAGCATTTTAACGCGGCTCAAAACCTCTACGTTGAGTTAAACGACACCAAAAACATCAACGAAACAACATTTTTCATCGCAAAAATGAATTATTTAATGTTTAAACACGACACCGCAAAAGAAATCCTGCAATCTCTCAGGGAAATTGCAGACCGCGCTACAAAATTGCAAACCGAACTCCTTCTTTTTGACATTTATCTGGAAGAAGGACTTGAAAAAGAAGCGTTTGACACCTGTAAATCAGCAATGAAGCTCATCGACAAGTCAGAAAACCCAAAAACAATTTGTGAACTTTTGTTCAAATGTGGCCTGATCCTTGAGAGTCGCAACAACACATACCGCGCGATTGAAGCCTACGAAAAGGCAATAAAATTCAACAATTCGCCGAAAATCAACCCATATTTGCAACAAATTTTCTCAAACTTAACAACGCTATACGCAGAAACAGAAAACATAACTCTCGCCCAAAAATACGGACAAAAAGCCCTCGACATCGCAATTTGCGCCAACAAACCGGAAGGTCTTTACAATTCGCACCTGAAACTTGCGCAACTCAACGCCGACATCATGCCGGATAAGGCCCAAAACCATTTCAAAAACGCGCTCGAATATGCCTCAGAGTTAAAAGACGAGTTTTATACAATTTCAGCATTGGTGAATTACGGCGACTTTTTGTACAGCAAAACCCGTATTGTAGAGGCTCTCGAAAACTATTTCAACGCGCACAAGCTTGCAAAAAACAACTTTAACAAAGAAAATATAGAACAAATTGAACGGCGAATACTCGATGTAAAATTACGTGTCACGGAAGAAATATTCAACAAAAAAGCGAAAGAATTTAACTATGAAAAATAAAAATGATTACGAAAAATACATGAAACGTTTCCTTGAAGAAAACGCAAAAATAAACTTAATTTCAAAAAACGAAGAAAAATTCTTATGGGAAAAACACGTTTTCGACAGCCTTGGGGCGGAATTATTTTTTGAAAAGTACGCGCAAGATTTATCAAATAAAACACTGTTGGACATCGGCACGGGCGGTGGGTTTCCGGCGGTACCGTTGGCCATTCGCTACCCTCAATTGCAAATCACGGCACTTGACAGTATAAGAAAAAAACTCACGGCAATAGAGAATATTGTTGCTGATATTGGGATTAAAAACTTAACGATTTTGCATGAACGGGCAGAGAAGTTGACGAAACAGTACGATTTTGTTACATCAAGAGCCGTTGCAACATTGGACAAAATTAGTGAATACGCGCTGCCGCTATTAAAAAAAGGTGGATATTTTATAGCATATAAATCACGTAAAGTGGAAGAAGAGATATCCGCAGCGTCCCCAACAATAAAGCGACTCGGAGGCGAAATTGTGGACATAATCGAATATCATCTTCCTATGGAAGAAATTTATTATAGAAATCTGATTATAATAAAGAAATAATTCTTAACAAAATCCAAATAATTAACAAATTTTCTTTTCATCAACCTTTATGTATTAAAACATCAAGCCGAAAAAGGGAATTTAAATGAACATTACAAATATTGGTTCAAATAGCAAATTATACAAACCGTGCTATTTCAGTGCAAAACCACAAACATTTGCCCCAAAACCAATAGATAATTCGCCGGAAACCATTACAAATGAACGTCCACATAAAAAGATTTATGAAATCCCCGAATCAAAACTTTTGGGGGCGGCAACTGTTGCAACAGTTTTCACACTGAGTGGCGTAGTTCTACTTACAAAAAATACCAAATTGTTAAAAAAACTAAAAATCAAAACGAAATTTTAAATACCAATCTATACCAAAGTAATAAAAAAGTTACAAACTTAGAAGATGCATTAAAAACATCGAAAAATCAATTAGCAGAAGCAATTGCACGCAACGATGAATTAACATTAACATCCCCGGAACGACAAGCCAAATTAGAGAATAAAATTAAGACAGAAACACTGGATTACGACCCGGTTAACCCACCACAAAATTCGCCTAAAGAAGTTAAATATAAATACAATTATGATGAAATAGCGATAGGCACGGGCAATCGTGCCGACATGCATACACTAATACTTCCTGAAATCAATGCTAACGGTTCATTTGAACTCCAAATTCCTAAAACGGCGCAAGCAAAAATAACCCACTGTAAAACCATTGATTTTCAACCGTTAAACAGAGTTTCGACCGCAATCACTACAGATTATGCCGATTCAGTTCAATGGAATAACGATAAAATTGCCCGAGACTTACTCCAAAACTTCTTTGACGGTCACGGCCAAACATTAGATGGTGTTAGAATTAAATTCACTCCAACAAATAACGGAAAATACAAAGTCCGCATCGATGGCGATTCAACATATACACCAGACAAAGCTATATACATCGGAGAATCAACTAAACGCAACGACCCACACGCGGCAGGCAATTATGGTGAAGGCCTAAAAATGACAACCCTTAAACTACTAAAAGACAAAGGAGCCCAAAATGTTAAAATCGGTTCTGACAACTGGACGGTCAATTATGTCCTCGAACCGGGAAGTATTACAGATAAAAAACTTTTAACATACAACCTCAACAAAAATGAACAACATATAGAAGGCAACTTTTTCGAATTTGAAACAGATGACATTTCTTTGTTAAATACAATAAGAAACAGCATCAACCGTTTTTACCACTCAGGTAATACTCACTTCAAAGCGCCTGAACTGGAGAACGATTTATTTAGCATAAAACGTTTACCCCCAAAAGAAAAAGGGGGAATTTACATTGCCGGACAACGATTTGAATACAATGGAGAGTTCGATAGTATCGAAGGTGCCGCAATCTGTCTAAAAGAAAAACCACCAACAGATGTCCTTGATCCATCAAGAGACAGACTTTCTTTAAATAAAAATGATTTACAAAAAATTGCAACGTGGTTAGCGCAAAAAACTTCAACGGAAACCCGGCTGAAAGTCATTAAAACCTTAGAACCGTTTATAGAAATAGATCCGCGAAGCCACAAAGAAGTACCGACAATGCAAACATTCTTAGATACGTTTGTATACGAATCAACATATAAACCTTCTTCCGATAATAATTACGGATTATACTTCAACAAAATCAAATTCCCTGACAAATATGTTTCTGTAGCAGACAATGAGCTAAGTCGAAATATAGATATCGTACGCGATTTTATAAACCAAGGCTATAAGATATGTTCTGTAGTATTTGCAGGTATCGGGATGAAACGATTAAGAGACTACCTGAACGCAGCGCGAGCCCATAAACCTATTGCACCAAATGAAATAGAAATTGAAAAAATAAAGATATTACGAACCGCATTGCAAAAACTCAGCCCGGCATTGAAAGAAAAACATTTTACAAATGAAGAATTAAACACCAAAATATATCTATTCAACAATTCTGCAGCAGATGAGAATAACGTATTAGAATACAAAGACACGTTAGCCGAAGCGATAGTCGAGCACGGCGAAAGTAAAGGTTTTTGGATAAACAGAAGACATTTAAACATCAATAGCTTTGCAGAAATCCTAGAAACAGCCTTACATGAGCTTTGCCACAAAGCTGGTGGCGACGGTTCAGCAGATTTCAGTTATAAACTAACGGACGTTAATAGAGATACGCTTGCCCAACTGATAGAAAAACCGGAAATCGCGGAAGATTTTAAAATATTAAGTAATATGTGGAGATCATTGACCCAATAAAGCAGTTCTCCGCCACCTGTCTTGAATTTGCTCCACGCTCACAGAGTTTCGCCTATGGGGCACTGCCCCAGCTAGCTCAATCTGTTCGCTATCCGGACATGCAACTTCGTTGCGTCGTCCGTCCGCAAATTCGCTGCTTGTCACCCTCACGGGTGCCAACACCGTGGCTTCGCTGTCTAATACGCCACTCTCAAACCCTCTCGGCAAACAATTCACTGGATTGTTTGCCTCGGCAGAGTGCTCACGTTCCTTATCGCGAATTTTTGTTCGGACAATAAAAATATTAAAGCTTAAAAAGCTAAGAAATTATACTTGATTTTTAAAGATTTTGGTGGT
>JAZUCM010000081.1:0-4903 GCA_045639085.1 Candidatus Gastranaerophilus bacterium | reverse complement strand
CCCCCCCCTATTGAACTTCTTATTCTTTTATTGTAGTCTATATAATTCATATTATCATGATATCGTATTTTTTACGTTTGTCAAGAGGGGAACGTGTTAATAGGTTAAAGGGTTAATAGGTTAAAAGGGGTTAACATAATCAATAATGGTGTAAACGCAGCGACTCAACGTTGTTTATTTCCATAAACCCGTTTAACCATTTAACTTTTTAACCCTTTAACTCGAGATTGGCGGGTTTACCGCCAATCTCGGAAATTACCACTTGACCCCAAATTTTGAGCGTGACATAATATAGCTTAGAAGGTAAAAATGTCAGATACGCTAGTTTATTTATTAGACGAAAAAATTTACATAAATTTGACAAATAATTGCACCAACAGATGTGTGTTTTGTTTGCGACAAGATAAAGACGATGTTTGTGGCCAGCAAATGTGGCTGGACAGCGAAAATTTTGACGCCAACGCGGTCATAGAACAGCTCGAACAAACAATCAAAAAACAACTCGACGCCGGCAAACCTCAATCGTTAAACGAAATAATTTTCTGCGGATACGGCGAACCGCTTTTAAAACTGGAACTTCTAAAAGAAGTGGCGCAGTATATTCGCACAAATTACCCACAAACAAAAATTCGCGTGAATTCTAACGGTCACGCCAACGCAGTATATAAACGCAACGTTGCGCCAGAGTTAAAACCACTAATAGATGACATCTCTGTTAGCTTAAACGCCTCAAACGCCCAAGAATACAACGAGCTTTCGCAACCGAACATCGAAAACGCCTACGATGCAGTAAAGGATTTTATTAAAAGCTGCGCAGATGCGGGCATTTCAACAACGGCAAGTGTTGTTGAAAACTACAAAGGAAAACACTTAGACCTTGAAGAATGTGAAAAAATCGCGATGTCCTTAGGCGCAAAATTTCGCGTCAGAGAGTGGATTACAAATGGATATTAATTGAGTTAGTAGGAAAGTAGGTAAGTAAGAATTTATGCTGATACAAAGTGTTAATGCTCAAAACTTTAATGGCCACATTGCAACTTACGGCTTAAACCCGGCACAAAAGAAGTCCATAGACTTAATTTCACCATATTTAGAGATGCTCGTGAAAGACAAGCCTTGCATTTTACACATAAACGGTTCTCAGAGTAAAGACGCAAAAGTTATTGCAATTGATTCTAACCCGCCAAAGTATGTTAATTTTTCAACCCAAGTAAAAGTGGCGACTGTTCCAACTGCAGGAGCGACCGAAGAATCAACAGTTCCGGCAAAACTTTTAAACAAGGCTCTTGATGTAATTAAAGAACACGAAAAATCCAAAGCTTATAAAAAAGCGCAAAATACAAAAGAAAATTCTTTTTTAAATAGATTTAAAAATTACGTAAACAACATAATCAAATAGAAAGAAAGGCGAAAAAATGAACGTATTAGACAAAATCATGAAACCCAAATCAATCGCTGTCGTAGGTGCTTCAACAAAACCTAAGACAATTGGTTCTGAAATTATGCAAAGATTGAGAGATTACAAATTTAACGGTAAAATCTACCCCGTTAACCCTAAAGGTGGAGAAATCGAAGGATTTCAAGCTTACACTTCTATCGCGGAAATTCCGGGAGAAGTTGACCTCGCCGTTATCGTTGTTAACGCTAAATTCGTTTTAGATACAATTGACCAATGCCACGCAAAAGGTATTAAAGGCCTTTGCATAATCACAGCCGGCTTCAAAGAAACCGGACACGAAGGTGCAGAAATGGAAAAACAACTTCTCGCTAAAGTTCGCGAATATGGAATGAGATGCGTTGGCCCTAACTGCTTAGGTGTTTTAAACACTAACCCTGAAGTTTCAATGGACGCAACTTTCGCTGAAAGTTTGCCAATCCGTGGTGACATCGGTTTCGTATCACAATCAGGCGCTTTGGGTGGCGGCATTTTAAACATCCTTAAAGACCTTAACCTAGGTTTCGCACAATTCGTTTCTATCGGCAACCAAGCTGACGTAAACGCTGAAACAATGCTTGAATACTGGGAAAACGATGACGACGTTAAACAAATTTTATTGTACATGGAATCAATCCAAAACCCGGCAAACTTCCGCAAATTAGCGTCAAGAATAACCAAGAAAAAACCTATTTTAGCTCTTAAAGCCGGACGTTCAGCAGCAGGTGCAAGCGCTGCATCTTCACACACAGGCTCTTTGGCCGGTGCTGATAAAGCCGCAGCAGCGTTGTTGAAGCAATCAGGAGTTATCAGAGAATTTTCATTGAAAAATCTTTTCGCTAACGCAAAAGCATTCTCCAACTGCCCAATTCCACAAGGCAACCGCGTTGCAATCGTTACAAACTCAGGTGGCCCGGGAATTATGGCAACTGACGCAATTTGTGAAAGCGGAATGCAAATGGCTCAAATTACAGACGCAACAAAAGCGGAATTAAGAAGTTTCTTACCGGCTGCAGCATCTGTTAAAAACCCTATCGATATGATAGCTTCAGCTCCAATCGAACACTACAAACAAACACTTGAAACCGTGCTTAAAGACGAAAACGTTGATATGATTATGGTAATTTACTTGCCATTCCTAGGCTTGAAAGACATTGATGTTGCAAAAGCATTAATGGAAATCAAAGCTAAAAACCCAACAAAACCAATCGTTGGCGTATTCATGACAACAAGCAACTTCTTTATAGAAATTTCAAATATGGAAGTTAACATGCCGTTCTACATGTACGCAGAAGAAGCTGCAGAAGCGTTTGCAAGACTTGACCAACAACGTCAATGGATGGAACAACCTGTCGGCAAAATTCCTTGCTATGACGTTGACAGAGAAAAAGTTGAGAAAATCATCAAATCTTCTATCGCAGAAGGTCGTGACCAACTTACAACTCTTGAATCAATCGACGTTTTACAAGCATACGGTATCCGCGCTTGCAAGTATGGTTTAGCAACAAACGAAGAAGAAGTCGCAACATTAGGCAACTCAATCGGCTACCCTGTTGTAATGAAAATGACTTCAAAAACAACTTCTCACAAAACTGACGTTGGCGGCGTAAGAGTTAACATCCAATCTGAAGCACAACTTCGCGCTGAATACAAAGACCTTATCCAAAAGTTAACCGAAAAAGGACTCATCGAAGGTCTTGAAGGTGTAATCATCCAAGAAATGGTCAAAGGCAACCGTGAAATGGTTTGCGGCATCGCTACAGACCCGCAATACGGCCCAATGATGATGTTCGGTTTAGGCGGCGTATTCGTTGAAGCGTTGAAAGACGTAACATTCAGAATTGCTCCGTTAACTGATTTGGATGCTAAAGACATGATTAAATCTGTCAAAGCATACAAACTTCTTCAAGGCGCAAGAGGCACTACTCCAGCTCAAATGGAACAAATCGAAGAAACATTGTTGAGATTATCACAACTGGTTAACGATTACAAATTCATCGACGAACTCGACATTAACCCATTGTTAATTTCAGAAAAAACAGGTGAAGGCATTGCCGTTGACGGACGTATCAAAGTTCGTTTAGAAGAAGCAAAAGCTGCACTTGGCTGTACCTGTGGCTGCGCAAGCTGCGGTTGCTAATTCGCAATAAATTAATCAACAAAAAGCGGAGTTCAAATCGACTCCGCTTTTTTGTTTTTCAAATAAAAACACGATTTTTTATCTTTTCACGCAACGAACATGAAACGATTCCGTTTGCGAAGCGTAACGCCTAGTCCCTGTCCGAAAAAGCAGATACCAAGCCTTACGCGACTCTCCGGAAGATAATACAGAACCAGACCAATATCCACCACTTAACGGTATACCCAAGAAAAGATGATTATAAAATATTGCACTTAGTTCATCTCTGTTAGGTAAACGCGATTCAACGTCCTGAGAAGAACAGGATGCTAACGCGGTCGAAAGGTCAACTGATACACCTCCTGCGGCATTAGTTGGCAAAGGAAACGGCGCAACAACATTTGTTTCAGTCGGGTAAAGAGCCGTCACAAAACCGATATCTTTACCAACCATATTTGGCCCCTTATTTCCGTTCAAATCATAAACAAAATTTGCACACATTTTAGGCGCAGAATGATGAGATAATTTTTCACCAAGATCATTTACACAATGAGGATTGTAATAAAGTGCAACAGATTCACTATTTTGAGTTTCAAAGGCTGCCACCTTAGTATCAACATCTTTTAGAGGATTTTGGTATAAAATACTACTGGATGTTCCGGGATACATAATATAAGAATCAGTAAACATGCTATTCAATTCACTCAATTTTGTAGGCCAAGAAATAATTGAACCTGCAAGATTCGTGAATGACGTTGCAATTCCACAATCCGCCAGGTGTTCGGCGTCACAAATATTGTTGATTTTTAAAACTTTAGAAAGGCCCTCTGTGAGGAAAGCCTCGGCAGCCGTGTCTTTTGTTGTAGTAACTGAGCCGTCTGTGTTTGTGCCTTCGTATTCACCATAACCGTTCAATTGTGGCATCATAGCGATGGCTTGGCTCATGCGGGCGTACAAAGCTTTGCGTTGAGTGTTCCATGTGCGTTCGTTAATGTTGGCCATCAAAGATGGCAAAGTGATTGCGGCGACAACGCCAATGATTGTTAGCGATAAAAGTATCTCTGCCATTGTGAATGCACACTGCGTCATTGCGAGCCGGCTGAGCCGGTTCCATATTCGTACCGAAAAATCACAAGACTTAACGGTTAAAGGCGATAGTCCGGCGCGGCAACCCAGCCGATTGAGCGCAGCGAAATCGCTCAATGTCGTCACGCTGGCTGACTGACCTCGTCTGAACTCGGTCAGCTGGGTTGAAGTGTACCCGAAAACCTGGACAAGCGGCTAGGAAGTAGTAAAATAAAGAAAGAGGTACACCAATGAAATTTAGTAAAGAAGAAAAAGACCGTTTA
>JAZUCM010000080.1:0-5069 GCA_045639085.1 Candidatus Gastranaerophilus bacterium | reverse complement strand
TTTTGTCGGGTTAGTAAACCCGACCTACAACAATGCATTTACTATGGAGCATACAAATAGGTCAATTCCCCATAACGACTTGATCACTTGGTCACTTGATCACTTGGTCACCTCGAAACCGCTTCGCGGTTTCACCATGGCAGAAATCCTTCTCTCCTTAACAATTATTGGAGTAGTCGCTGCAATTACTTTGCCGAGCTTGATGGCGAATATTAATGAGAGAACTTGGAACACACAACGCAAAGCTTTGTACGCTCGCTTATCCCAAGCGATTGCCATGATGCCACAATTGAATGGGTACGGCGAATACGAAGGCACAAACACTGATGGTTCGGTTACGACAACAAAAGATACCGCCGCAGAAGCTTTTTTGACTGAGGGCCTTAGCAAAGTTCTCAAGATAAACAACATTTGCGACGCCGCGCACTTGGCCGATTGCGGTGTGCCGACTTCTTATACTAATTTGATTGGCTCAACAAAAAATTGGCCAACTAAGTTGAGTGAATTGAATAGTTTGTTCACAAGTAAATATGTTACATCAAGTGGTGGAACATATAAAAATCCTCAAAATAATATAGATACTAACGCTGCAGCCTTTGAAACCCAGAATGGTGAAACGATAGCACTTTATTACAACCCACATTGTACTGCTGATGTTGAAGGCGGTGCATGGCATTATTCGCAACCGAAGATGTGTGCAAACTTTATTTATGACTTCAATGGCAGTAAAGGTCCTAACACCGTGGGTAAAGACATTGGTTTTATCACTGCTCTCTATCCTCAAAATTCGATAGTTGTTGCTCCTGAACCATTGGCTAAGGATTTTGGCGTAACAACTTATTCTTCTGCCGTGGCGGCTTGTAAGACAATGGATTTAGAAAGTAGGTTACCTAATAGGGATGAACTTCTTGCTATATTGATTAATCAGCACTTTTTAGGAGGTTTTACTAATAGTACGTATTGGTCAAGTTCTACTGACGTTTCATCACCAAGTTATGCTTGGCGTTTGACTTTTGCCACTGGTATTAGAGTTTTACATTTGCGTACAAGTAGTATTGCTGTCCGTTGTGTTAAGCGCTAAAGCAAACTTGTCCGAACAAAAATTCGCGATAAGGAACGTGAGCGGATTTTTGAGAGTGGCGTATTAGACAGCGAAGCCACGGTGTTGGCACCCGTGAGGGTGACAAGCAGGTGGCGGAGAACTGCTTTATTTCAAAACAGGCTCTTTGTGTTCTCCAAGGGGCCTGTTGTTTTGTGTTACAATTTCTTTATGAATTTGCTACTTGGGCGGGTTTAGGATATGATTATAGTATGGACATGGGGAAAAATATCTTAGTTGTAGATGATGATGTCATTGTTACCTCAGCGTTGAAGACTTTTTTTAGGGTCGAAGGTATCAACAATTTTGTCATGTTTAATAATCCGATTGAGGCTGTTGAGTATTTGCGCGAGAATAAACCGTGCATTATTATTTCGGATTTTATGATGCCGCAAATGAACGGGTTGGAGTTTTTGACCGCGGCTAAAGAACTTTGGCCTGATGTCAGTATGATTTTGTTGACGGGGTATGCTGATAAAGAAAACGCGATTCGTGCAATTAATGAGGTCGGGTTGTATCGTTATATCGAAAAGCCTTGGGATAACGACGACTTGTTGATTAATATAAAAAATGGAATCGAGCGCAGCTATTTGGTTGAAAAGTTAAACGAAAAGATTTCTGAACTTGAGGTCGCAAATAGAAAGTTGGAAGAGTATTCTAATAACCTTGAGCAGTTAGTTGCTGAGCGGACTAAATCGCTTGCGGTTGCGAATATGAAGTTGGCGGGGATTATTGAAAATTGTGCTGACGGGATTATTTTGTTGGACAAAAACGGTAATATTGAAGAAGTAAATCCCGCTTGCGAGAATTTTATCGGGTATTCGGCTAAAAATTTGACGGGAATGAGTTTAAGTGAGTTTGTTGAGTTTGAGACGCTTGCTGCAAGACAACGTTTTGTCGATGAAGAGGGTTTTTTGCCGTTGTTGAATTCTGATAAGTCAGAAATTTTGATTAAGGATTTGTATTTGGTCAACGGGCTTTCAAAAGAGAGAATTCCTGTCGAGATAAATTTTGCAATTTGCTCTTTGGCCGAGGATGATCGGCGCTTTGTCGGTGTTATAAGGGATGTGCATGTTCAGAAGGAAACGGAAAAACTGAGAGATGATTTTATCGCGACGTTGACTCATGATATGCGAACTCCTTTGTTGGCGGCCATTCAGACGTTGAGATTTTTCCTTGAAGGCGCTGTGGGTGGTCTCACGGATCAGCAAAAAATGTTGCTTTCAACTATGTTGCAAAGTAATGAGGATTTGTTGGGGCTTGTGAACGCTCTGCTTGAGGTTTATCGTTTTGAGAGTGGCAAATTGGCCCTTGTTAAGACTAATTTCCCGGTGAAAAATCTTATCAATCAATGTTACGAAGAAATTAAACCGCTTGCGGACTCTAAGGATTTGGCGTTGGAATTGGTGTTTGAAACCGGCGAAAATCCTTGCATTTATGCGGATAGAGGCGAACTTAAACGTGTAATTATTAACTTGTGCGGAAACGCGGTTAATTATACTAACAAGGGCGGCACTATAAAATTGGTTTTGAAAGAAAACGACGACGATATTATTTTCTCAGTTATTGATAACGGAAATGGTATTCCGAAAGAAGATATTCCACATTTGTTCAAGCGGTTTTCGCAAGGAACCAGCAAAAAACGTTCAACCGGCACCGGGCTTGGATTGTATTTATCAAGGCAGATTATTGAGGCGCATAACGGCAAAATTTGGGTGGAAAGTAAATTGGATAAAGGTAGTGAGTTTTCGTTTTTGTTAACGGATGTGGTCACGACAGAAAAAGAAAGACAGGAAATAAATGGCTAAGGTTTTAATCGTAGAAGATCATGATATGACAAGATTGGGGTTGTCGGTTATTTTGGGTAATAACCCTGAAATTGAAGTTACCGGCATGGTGGCTGATGGTCAAGATGGTGTGGATAAAGCTCTGGAGCTGAACCCTGATTTGGTCGTTATGGATATTGGGTTGCCCACGATTGACGGTATTGACGCAACTCGCCGGATTAAAGAAGTTAATCCGAATATAAAAGTTTTGATGTATACTTCGCGTGAGGATGAGGACGATATTATCGATTCTTTTCAGGCTGGTGCTGACGGTTACATTACGAAAGGAACATCAAGCGAACAAACGATTGCTGCCGTTCTTGCTGTTAGTCAAGGGGTTGCGTGGCTGGATCCCGTTATCGCAAAAGTTGTGCTTTCTAACGTTAAGAAAACAACTATTATTCAAGAGAAGAAGGGCGAAATAGATTATAAACGCGGCAAAAATCTTTATGGATTGACCGAGCGCGAAATGGAAGTTTTGTCGTTGATTGTCGACGGGTATTCAAATCCGCAGATTTCTGAAAAACTTGTTATTTCTATTTCAACGACCAAAACGCACGTTCATAGTATTTTGCAAAAATTGTATGTTAAAAGTCGTTCAAAAGCCATCAGTATGGCGATGCAAGAAGGGCTTGTGTAAGATGTTGAGGATTTTTGCGCTTTTTTTGATGTTTGCGTTCCTCGCAAATTCTGCGTGCGCCGGTTGGTTGCAGAATTATAGAGAATCAAAAGAAACTGATTTTACAAAACGTAATGAAGCGTATATTCGTGATGTGAAAAAACGTGAGGCTAAACGAAAACTTAATAAAGCCAAGGAAGATAGGTTGCCGTCCGGGAAAATGACTGTCGAAGAGTATGAAAAGTTGTCTGCGCATAAAAATCCTGAACATCCGGGCGATTTAAAGCCGATTGAAATCCCGACGTTGCCGATTCCGTCTGAGATGAAGTACGCGCCCCAGCCTATTTATAAATTTGTTCGCTATAATGACCCGCCGGGAAGTCCTGAGTTGTCTTTAAAAAAGAATTTTTACCGCGAAAAACAACAAAATGCTCAAGGAATTGTCGCACCGGATTTTTCAAAATTGGTTTATGCCGCGATTTACTATTCGCCTGATAGCGCGTCAACTTCGGCCGAGTTGTTTGAAATCCCGCTCGATAAAACTCAAACGGAATTGGATAGAGTTTTGCGGGCGCATACTTCCAATCGTACCGAAAAGCCTTTGATGGCGACGAGTAAGCGCATTGATAATTTCGCGACGTTTAGAACTCTTACTCCCGTCGATTTTTCAGCTGACGGCAAAAAACTTCTTGTCAAAGAGAAAATCGGCAATTCTTTTGATGGGATTTGGCAAACTAACGTGTGGATTTATAATTTCGAAACCGGCGAAGCGAAAGAGTTAGCTGAAATTCGGGACGCGATTACTCATCATTGGACGACTTATCGTGGACTTCCGCTGATTGACAAGCGTTGGGACATTGTGCCCATAGGCTTCTTGCAAGATGAACCCGACAGAATTGTTTGTACCGCTTATGCTTACACCGGCGAAAAGCCTGTTTTTCTCGGCGTGTGGAATATCGACATCAACCGACAGCAATCTCGTCTTGTGTCGTTTGAACGAATTGACATCCCGGTATCCGTCAACGGCTTTAAGCTTGTAAAATCAGGTGTCAAGCCTTATAACCAAGTTATGTCGGAAGAAGAGCAGTTGAAAAAGCTGGACGAAAAAAATAAAAAACTTCAAAAAAAGCAGGAAGAAGCCTATTACAAGCAGTGTGAAGAGGGTTACAAAGCCGAATTGAAGGCGATTGACGCTGAATACAAGGCCAATATAAAAGAATACAACAGGTTGAAAAAGTTTAAAGGCTCAACCACCTACAACGACGCGGTTGACAAATACCGTGCAGAAAAGATAAAAGAGCTTGAAAAAACTATTCAAAAGGAAGAAAAAACAATCGAGCGGCTGAATAAGCAAATTGAGTCGCTCGATGGGAAGTTGGGTGAATAGGACGATATAAAGATTAAGCGTTGGATGGATATGTTGAAACATTTTCTAATGCCGGTTAATGCCTGATCCATTAAACCCTTTAACACGTAGCCCCTTGACAAACTCAAAAAATACGGTATCATGATAATATGAATTATA
>JAZUCM010000079.1:0-16767 GCA_045639085.1 Candidatus Gastranaerophilus bacterium | reverse complement strand
GAACGCAAGATTACGGAGGTAAACATGACAGAAACAAATTTTAAAAAACATGCGTCATTGCGAGGAGTGAGCGAAGCGAACGACGCGGCAAACCAGCTGACCGAGTTCAGACGAGGTCAGTCAGCCAGCGTGACGACATTGTCCGGTTTCGCTGCGCTCAATCGGCTGGGTTGCCGCGCCGGACTAACGCTTTTAACCGTTAAGTCTTGTGATTTTTCGGTACGAATATGGAACCGGCTCAGCCGGCTCGCAATGACGCAATGTGCATTCACCATGGCCGAAATCCTACTTTCCCTCACAATCATCGGCGTGGTCGCCGCAATCACCCTGCCAAGCTTGATGGCGAACATCAACGAACGCACTTGGAACACTCAACGCAAAGCCCTTTACGCCCGCATGAGTCAAGCCATCGCTATGATGCCACAGTTGAACGGTTACGGAACTTTAACAGAAGATGAAAGTGGAAGTGTTACGGCTGATACAGCGGCGGAAACTTTTTTAACCGAAGGGTTATCAAAAGTCCTAAAAATTAATAATATTTGCGACTCCGAACATTTGGCTGATTGCGGTGTTGTTACCTCCTATACAAATTTGGCTGGTAGTGCCAGAGTTTGGCCGAAGAAGTTATCTGAGCTTAATGGTATGTTTGTTGGGTATTCTGCTTCCTTTGCTTATACAAATTATTTTTATTCTCAGGCCAATACTAAGGCTGCGGCATTTGAAACACAAAACGGTGAAACGATTACCTTGTTCTACAACCCATATTGTCATGAGATTGGAGGTCTTGAATCTTGGAGTCCTTCACAATCTGGGATGTGCGCTAACTTTATATATGATTTAAATGGTAATAAAGGGCCTAATACGGTTGGAAAAGATATTGGTTTTATAACTGCACTTTATTCTGTTGATTCGGTAGTTGTAGTCGCTCCGATGCCGTTTGTAATGAATGATGCTAGTACTTCTGAGTATTCTATTGCAAAGTCGATGTGTAGTGCAATCAATCCGGAAAGTAGGGTTCCGAATAAGGATGAATTGCTTGCTTTGTTTTATAACAGTTCCTTTTTAGGCACTTTTACTCAAGATGATCACTTTTCCGGAGATAAGTATAAAGCAGGTAATACTACTCTTTATGTAGGTGTGCGTTTCCATTCTGGCGAAATTGGACGTTCGTCTTCTGATGGAAAAGTTCGTTGTATTATTCGGTAAGCTTATGTGTTTTTGTCTGGATTGATGTTTTGCGGATGTATTTTTATATTTCCGCACGTACTCGGTTCATGTGCGTTAAACAATAAAATTAATTATTAACGAAACTTAATATAGACCTAAATAAAATTAAACTTCTGTGTGAAAAATGCCGAAGGATTAAGTGTATCTAAGCACAGGAGTAATAGCGATGACAGAATCAGGCGCATCATTTAACAGACCATATAAACCTTTTGGGTTGAACGTAAAAGTTCCGGGAGAGCGCACATTAAAGCAGATGGGCGATACGTTGGGTAATGTTGCGAAGGCGCCTGTCGATCCGCTATTTAAGTTTTTGGAAGAAAACGAAGAAGTTTTCAGTGGGGATATTGCGTTTAAGATTAATAAATTGAACGCGGAAAGTTTTACGATTGGTTCGGCGATGCGAATTCAGGATCAGAAGACGAACGGCAATCCGCCGAATTTCGATATGCATTTTTAGGCCCGAACAAAAATTCGCGTTTATTGCGAAATGCTTTAACCTTTCGGGGCAAAATAAGAAACTATTGCGCCGCCGATTTCTTCGTTGGGATCGAAGTAAGTTTTGGGCGGGTTTAGGCTGTTTTGGATTAACATTGCGACGAGAGGACCAAAGGCGTCGGGAACTTGTGTTTTGCGATAGATTCCGGCCAAGAAGGTTTGGACTTCGGGGTTGCGTGTTTTGTTGTAGAGGGATAGTTGCGGGTAGAGTTTTGCCGCGTTGCCGGTGCGATTTTCTTGAATACGGTCTATGATGTATAGGGTTTGCACGACGTTTTTGCCCGATTTAAGGTTTTGGGCAAGTGCGGGGAAGTTTTTTTCGCCCTGCTTGACGAAGTAGTCGGTTGTCAGTTGCGGAAATACTCTGAAATTTCCGGCCGGTTTTGTGGGGATATGGGTGGATTTTGCGTTGTTGTTTTGGATGAATGTGTTTATTGAATTAATCATTTTGGTGTCCTTTGCGACTATGAATATACGAATGGTGCGCCGTTTTTGATTTCGTAGAGGATATTTTCGGCGATAGTTTTGAGTTCTTCTTTTGGTTTGCCGGCTTGTTTTTGCTTGTAGAATTCTTCGACGAGCGGGTTAATTGCGGCGTCTTTTTTGGCTTTGAAGTTTCTGAGTTCGGTGGAGACGAGTCGATTTTGGAGGTTGAATTCGGTTTCGGCGTTGATTTTTTTGACTTGAACGTCTTTGATTGCGTCGGCTGTGAGTTTGCCGGTGTAGCCTATGGCGCTGAGGCCCGCGATGCCGAAGAAAAGTTGTTTGAATTGTTTGTTATCAGAATCGAGTAGATAGTTGTAAAGGTGCGCACGGTAGTCATCAACGTGTGAATAATATGTTGGTTTGTCAGTGCCGTCACCACCGAGGGCGCGCTCGACTCGGGCGGTAGAGGTTAGGAGTTCGTCTTCAAAATCTTTAATGTCTGTTTTGTTCCAGTTGAGATTTTGAAGATTTTCTTTGATGTATTTTTTGGGGGTGCCTAGGGCGGTGAAGATATTTTTCAGGATTTCGCGATCTTGCGGCATTGTTTCTTGCGTAGAATTTTTTATTATCTCGGGAATTGAGTTTTTTATTGCGCGCGAACCTTCTTCAAGATATTTTTTACCTTGGGTCAGGTTTTTTATAGAGAGAAATCCCAGGGCTACGATACCGGCGAAGGTTATAAAACCGAGCGTTAGGAATTTTGCGTTACCTTTTTGCTCTGATTGCTTTTCTGTTGACGTTTTTGCGCCAAAGGTTTGAACTTTTTGTGAGGTGTTGATAGCGAGGTTAAACTCTTGGGCATGTTCTGACAACATGTTGCGGATAATCTGCATTTTGCCGCTAAAGGTACGTGTTTCGACGGCAATAAGTTTTTCTTGAAGATTTTTTTGGATATCGGCTTCGCGTTTTTTTACCCAAACATCTTTTGCCCCGTCGAGGAATGTTTTTGCCAAGAATGCGGTTGCTGTTAGAGCAATAACTCCACTTCCTGCGAGGATTGTTTGGCGATTTGGGTTGCGAACCATTCGGTAGATTGCTTGATGGGTTTCTTCGTTAAGTGCAACGTGACGTGTTAGGGTCGGAAGCACCTCTTTTTTGTCTGCATTGGCGATTGATTGTGTGCTTTTGCGAATAAAATAGGTCAGGCCTGTGATTGCGCCCATTGCGCCTAGCGCTATGCCGCATAAGGGAAGTAAACTTTTCTCTTTTGATGTGTTTTTTTCGTTTAATTCTTTGGGTTCAGGTGTGTTTTGTGAGATAATTAAATTGTCGCAAATTTCGTTGAAATTACAGTCTTTTTTGCAGTAATTGTTTACAATAACGCCTTCTTGGGTGTAGGCATTAATTTTTCTTTGGTTGTTGGTTAAATTTCTTTGGCGACGTTGAGTTTCGCCGTCGTGAAAGTCATGGAGTTTCATTTTGGTTTTCTTTCTTTGTTAGAGAGTATAGGAATTTTTTCAAATCGAAAAGTCGTTTTTCTTCGTCAATTTTCTTGTCTTCATTGTGTAAATTCAGGGTTTCAAAGATTTCAAATAAGGATTTTACTTTCTTTTTGAATTGGTTTAATGCTTCAGAAATTTTCTTTGTTATTGCGGTTTTGAGTTCTCCGAGGACGGATGTTATTTTGGCGGTGAGATCGGCGAGTTTTTGGATTGTGTTTGTGATGAATTGCGGAGCTTGTTTTATGATTTCTAGCGGGCGTTGGACGATAGTTTTAATGATAAAAGTTGCCGGCATGCTGATAAGGGCGGGGAGTTTTTGGGTAAGAGTTGCGTTGATAAGGGAGAGTTGTTTGTGGATGGACTCGATGTTTTTTTGAAAATCAGCCAAACGTTGTGCGAAATTGATAGCGTCTTGGTTTCGGGTTTCGCGCGCAAGTTTTTGTGCTTTTAAAAATGCGCCGATTGCGGCACATTCATTCCAGCTCATTTCGCCGGGTTTTGCGGAGAAATCAGCTTTTTTCATTCCGCCGCCTGCCATGCCGTTGCAAATGGGACAACTGCCTAGCGGCAAGCCGTGCGGACAAGTTCCGATATTGCGTTTTTGAGTGTTGAGTGTCAGTTGCATTAAGTCCTCTTTGGTTGGTGAGGACAGCAAAAATTTCGGTGGTATTGTCGTGCAACGCAACAATAGCAAAAATCAGAGCATTCCGACTGTAACGGTTGCGGCACAGCTAAGGACTTCCACCTTATTTCCTCGTACGTGTTTTATTTTAATATGAACATTAAGTTTTCGCAAGAGGTCTTGACAAAAGTGTCGCGATAGTGCATAATGAAAATATGTTAAATGAAAATGAAAGTATAAAGAGTTCAATAGGGGGTAGGGGGGCCGGCTAAGCCGGCTCCTATACACGTACCGACCCGTGTGAGATTTTACTAACCCGAGCTCTGCCTCCCTCAACAGCCTTGCAATAATTGTCATTGCGGTTCATGTTTTGCCAAAATTAACTCTTCCGATGAATATTATACTATAACACCACTTGAAAAACACAAGAAAATATGGTAGAATACGTATATGAGAATAGCAGGAGGATTAAAATGATAAAAACATTAGAAAAACGCTGCGCGTTTACGATGGCAGAGATTTTATTATCGCTAACGATAATTGGTGTTGTGGCTGCCATAACTCTGCCATCACTTATGGCGAATATTAACGAACGGACTTGGAACACACAACGAAAAGCGCTTTACGCTCGTTTATCTCAAGCAATTGCAATGATGCCACAGTTGAACGGTTACGGTGAATACGAAGGAACAAACACCGGCGGTTCAGTTACAACAACCAAAGACACGGCTGCGGAGGCGTTTTTGACAGAAGGCCTTTCAAAAGTCCTCAAAATCAACAACATTTGCGACGCGGCACATTTGGCAGATTGTGGAATCGCAGCATCATTCACGAACCTTGCTGGTAGTACAATAACTTGGCCAACAAAACTAAGCGAACTAAACAGTATGTTCACAAGTACTTACGAAACAGCATCAAGCTCTAAGTACACAAATCCACAAAAAGACATTAATACTAACGCCGCCGCCTTTGAAACTCAGAATGGCGAAGCTATCGCACTTTATTACAACCCTTATTGCACGGCTGATACAGAAGGCAACGTGTGGCACTATAGCCAACCTAAGATGTGTGCGAACTTTATTTACGACTTGAATGGTAACAAAGGACCTAATGCAGTCGGAAAAGATATCGGCTTTATAACAGCCCTTTACCCAAATGATTCCAACGTAGTTGCGCCTATCCCATTGGCAACGAATGCTGCAAATGGTGCAACAATTGTACGTGCAGCGACAAGGGCAGCTTGTTCAACGCAGGATTCTGAAGCTCGTCTTCCAAATCGCGACGAATTAAGTGCAATGTTTTATAATATGAAACTTTTAGGTATTTCGTCTGGAGGTTTTTGGTCTGGTTCTGTTGCTTCTTCAGGAGAATCAGGTATGGTTTGGGGACAGAGCTTTTATATGGGGATTCGTGAACCTTTCACATGGGCTTATTCTCGTTATGTCCGTTGTGTTAAACGTTAAATTTTTTATTTATGTTGCAAACGCGCGAGCTTTTGGGCTCGCGCGTTTTGTGTTCTAACTCTTGCAATTCAATTGTTTTCATGGTACATTTACCCCAGTGAATTAGGGAGAATTTAAAATGAAAGAGAATTATTTTCCGCAAGAGATAGAGAAAAAATGGCAGAAGTTTTGGGATGAAAACGATGCGTTTGATGTTCCTGAAAATTCTGACAAACCTAAATATTATGCGCTTTCGATGTTTCCGTATCCATCCGGCAAGCTTCACATGGGGCACGTTAGAAACTATACTATTACCGACGTTATTGCGCGCTTTAAAAAAGCTCAAGGGTTTAATGTTTTACACCCGATGGGTTGGGATAGTTTTGGGTTGCCTGCTGAAAATGCAGCGATGAAACACGGCGCTAATCCTGAAACCTGGACGGATGAAAACATCGCTTATATGACCAAACAACTTAAAATGCTTGGGCTTTCTTATGACTGGAAACGCGAAGTTGCTACTTGCAAACCAGATTATTACAAGTGGACTCAGTGGCTCTTTTTGCAACTTTATAAAAAAGGTTTAGCGTACAAAAAAGAGGCTGCCGTTAACTGGTGCGAAGAGTGCGGAACAGTTCTTGCCAACGAGCAGGTAATTGACGGTAAATGCTGGAGATGTGACAGCGTTGTTGAGAAAAAATATCTTTCTCAATGGTTCTTTAAAATCACTGAATACGCCGATGTTTTGCTTGAAGATTTGGACAAACTTCCGGGTTGGGGCGATAACGTAAAAACAATGCAAGCGAACTGGATTGGCAAATCTCACGGCGCGATTTTGAAGTTCAAGGTCGTTGATATGCCGGACGGCTCTGATATGGAAATTCCTGTTTATACGACTCGTCCAGACACGGCGCATGGTATTACTTATTTGGTTGTTGCGCCTGAGTACAAAGATATTGAAAAACTTACAACTCCTGAAAATAAGGCTGCGGTTGAAGAATACCGCGCTAATGCTCGCAAAATGACCGAAATCGAAAGACTTTCCACTGAACGTGTCAAAACAGGTGTTCCTCTGGGAACTCATTGTTTGAACCCACTTACAGGCGAAACATTCCCGCTTTGGACTGCGGATTATGCACTTGTGGAATACGGAACGGGTGCTGTAATGGCTGTTCCGACACACGACACGCGTGACTTTGATTTCGCGAAGAAATTTAATCTTCCAATGAAAGTTGTTATTCAAAACCCTGAAAATCCTTCAGATTGCGCTGATGCAGCATATACAGAGCCGGGAGTGCTGGTTAATTCAGGTGAATTTAACGGTATGCAGAACGAAGATGCTAAAAAGGCGATTACGGAAAAAGCCGTCAGAGAAGGTTTTGGAGAGTTTAAAACTCAATATAGACTTCGCGACTGGTTGATTTCTCGTCAAAGATATTGGGGAGCGCCAATTCCTGTTGTCTATTGTGATAAGTGTGGAATTGTTCCTGTTCCTGATGAACAGTTGCCGGTATTGTTGCCAAAAGACGTTGATTTTTCTGTCGTTGGTAAATCTCCGATTACGACATCTCCAACATTTGCACAAACAACTTGCCCTCATTGTGGTGGACCTGCAAGACGCGAAACCGATACGATGGATACATTCGTTTGTTCAAGTTGGTATTACCTGAGATATTCTGATCCTAAAAATGCGGATAAACCGTTTGACAGAGATACAGTAAACAAATGGTTGCCTGTTGATCAATATGTCGGCGGTATCGAACACGCAATTCTTCACTTGTTGTATTCACGATTTTTCACAAAAGCTTTGCGTGATTTAGGGTTGTTGGATTTTGACGAGCCGTTCAAAAATCTTTTGACTCAAGGTATGGTATTGAAAGATGGTTCAAAAATGTCAAAATCAAAAGGCAATACCGTTGACCCTGATGAAATCTTTGAAAACTATGGTGCTGATACCGCAAGATTATTCATCTTGTCGGATTCTCCGCCGGCGCGTGATTTTGATTGGTCTGATGCGGGTGTTGAAGGATGCTACAAGTTCCTCAACCGCGTTTGGAGGTTAATCGCAACTAATGCAGACGATATTTCGCTTGATTATAGATTGGAATTCCCGCTGTCAAAAGCAAATGATGACATGGTAAGAAATGTTCATATCGCTATAAAAGGTATTACGAACGATATTTCTAACGATTTCCAATTTAACACGGTTATTTCAAAATATCGAGAGTTGACCAATGCAATTTATGAATGGCGTGGGGCAAAATCAGAACTTAATACTGAAGATAAAGCGGTTTTAAGTTTTGCGATTACTTCGTTAATCAAATTAATGTCGCCTGTTGCAGTTCATTTGACGGAAGAAGCTTGGGCAGAACTTGGCGGAAAGACATCAATTCACGACGAAGCTTGGTGTGAGTGGGATGAAAACTTGGCAAAAGCAAGTTCTATCACGTTGGTCGTTCAAATTAACGGCAAGGTCAAGGACAAAATCGACGTTGATGAAGCGCTTTCTCAAGATGAACTTAAAGCCGTGGCGCTCGAAAGCCAAAAGGTTAAAGAGTTAATCGACGGAAAAGAAATTGTCAAGGTGATTGTAGTTCCGAAGAAACTTGTTAATATCGTTGTTAAATAGAAAATTGGCCGGCATGATGAGTGTCGGCCTTTTTTGTACGAATAAAAATGTAACGCTTTGTAAACTATGTAAATCCTAAAAACGCATTATTTTTTTCTATATATACTTTATATAAGTAACACGGGAAAATTTTGGAGGAATTTTTATGGTCGCAGGCGTAACGATTTCGCACAGTGCTGGTGCAAAGGCAAAACACGTTGAAGAAAAATCTTTGCCAAATAATTCAACTATAGTCGAGCATCCTTCGCGTCGACCTTTGCCACAGTATAAAAGAACTATGGAGAAGTTAAACGCGTTTAAACTGCAACTTGAATCGTTGAAAGGTCAATTGGTCTATGGTAAATTGAGCGCCGACGAGCGTGAACGTGTTCAATTGCAAATTGAAGAGTTGAATGCAAAACTCCAGGCGCGTGAAGAAATGGCGGATTTTGTTGTTTCGCGTGACGGGAAAACGGTTACTTTTACTCTGAATGATTATTATATGGTGGAGAAATTTAAGGAAGCTTTTGGCGTAAAAGACGGTGCGTTGCGTGAGGCTCTTGGGCGCGAAGCTTTGGCCGCAAGTGACGAAGATGTGCCAAGGGCTTATGAAAGTTTTGATGCGGCAAAAAAAGCCGGAGTAACTAAGTTCGCAAACGGAGTTTATATTGATAGAAATTGGTTTGGCGTAGATAAAGTTGATTATTCGCGCGCAATTCTTCAAGTTGGTCATCAGTATTCGTTTGATTCTTCGTATTTAAAATAATTTACGGTTTATCATTTGTTTTTGTAAACTATTGTAACGAAAAGTTCATTCGCGGGCAATTGTATAAAGTTTATTTACTTTATATATGCAGTGAAAAATAAAGCGAGGTGAATTATGGGCGTTAATCCTGTTAAAGTTTTGTTTACATTCGTAGATGCGAATGGCAATAAAGGCACGCAAGAAGTTTATATGCAAAAAGGCATAGAGTTCAATTTTGGCGGTGCGACATATAAGGTTACGGATAAAGGCGTACAAAGCAGCACCGGGGATATGATTGCACAGATTCAGGTGGAGCGTGATAAGTTGGATGCGCTTATGGGTATGTCTCAGTTGGATAATACTGATAATTTGCCTGGAGACTCCAGGGCATTCGTTCTGTCGGAAAAAGATATTGCGACCAGGTTTAATTTGACAGATGAAAATGTTGATGATTTGAATTTTAAAGTTAATCAGCGTTTGCAGTTACATGATTCGTCCACCCGAACTCATTGGGATAATGTTGATAGAAAGACTGGCGAGGCCTGGGTTGAATTGTATGGTCAAGAAAAAAGCATTGTGAGAGCGTCTTCTGAACAGTCCAGGGCAGAAGCCAAAGAGAATGAACGTTTGGATGAAGCTTATGCTAAAAAACATTATATTCGATCATTTTTTGGTGTGACGCGTCAAGAATATGAGAGAAATAATCCGCGTGATTATTAGATCCCGACGCTGAGACCGGCGCATAGATTTATTGATTGACCTGTTATCCCTTTGGCGTCTTCGCTGATGAGGTAGCGGGTCAATTTTGCGATTTCTTCGGGTTTGACAAAACGGCGTTGCGGTATGCATTCAATTATTTCGTCGCGAGAAAATTCGCTCTCGTCTATGGATTTGTTTCCGAGATCTGTGTCGACCCAGCCGGGGTTGATTGTGTTTACGGTAATATTGTCTGCCGCAAGCTCAAGAGCAAGCGCTTTTGTTAGTCCGATTAGTCCGGCTTTTGTTGCGGAATAGAGGCTTGCGTTGGCTTCGCCCATTACGCCTGAAATCGAGCCAATATTGATAATTCTACCCCATTTTTGTTCTTTCATATATGGCACGGCTTTTGAAATTAGGTAGGCCGGAACTTCGATGTTTGTTTTGAAAATTCTTTCTATTTGTGAGGCGGCCATTTTTTCGATTTCGCCGTAGATGTATTCTCCGGCGTTGTTAACGAGAACGTCTATTTTGTTTGTGCGGATGAATTTGGCGAGTTTTTCGCTCTCTGTTGTAAGGTCGCAAACGCAGTAACCTGCCGGCATGATGGCTTTTAGGGCGTTTTCGGTTCTTGCGGTAACGTATACGTTGCCGATATTTTTCAATTCTTCTGCTATAGCGCGTCCGATACCTTTTGAAGCGCCTGTAACTAAAATATTCATGTTTGAAAATCCTTTATAATTTGATAAGCCATAAGTATTCCGGCTGTTGAGGCAACAAACGGGGTTGATGCCGGAATAATTTTGTTGAATTCAATAATTTCGCCGTCTTGAGTTTCAATTCTTTCGAGTTCGTTGACTTTTTCTTGAGAAAAAGGCTTTTCACGGCTTGCAACGACTTTTATTCCTTTTTCGATTCCGCGTTTTTTTAGTTGATAAATTATGTTTGAAACGAACGGTGCGTTTTTGTTTTCTATTTGAGAAATGTCGCAGATGTAAAGTTGCGTTGGGTCAATGCGATTACCGGCCCCCATTGAGCTGATTGTCGGCACCTTTAATTTATGGCAGGTTTCGAGCAGATGAATTTTTGAGCGCATGCTGTCTATAGCGTCCACGACGTAATCGAATTTTGTAAAGTCGATTTCAAGGTTTTCGCTGTAAAAATCGTCTATACAGGTAAGTTTGATGTTAGGATTGATGTCTTTTAGTCGCTGATGAAAAAGTTTGGTCTTTTTTTGTCCGATTGTAGAATTAAGCGCGATTATTTGGCGATTTATGTTTGTGAGCGATACCGTATCAAAATCAATTAGCGTAAGGTTTTCCACGCCTGCGCGTACAAGCATTTCGGCCGTGTAGCCACCGACACCGCCAAGGCCCAGAATACAAATATTTTTTGAGGCAAGGTCTTTTTGAAATTCCTCGCCCCAAAACAAAATATTTCTTGAAAATAATTCGTTCATTACTTGATTAAATATCCTAAGATGAACGTGCATACTACAAACACGCCTGCCACGATACCTGTCAATTGGTTTAAACCTTTTTCTGCGCTTTTTTGTGACGCAAAAACGTGTGACATGCCGCCGATTCCTGCGATACCATCACCTTTTGGTGAGTGAAGAAGGATAAGAATTATCAACAAAAATGCTGAAATGATTTGTACTGTCCATATAAAATTAACCATTTACTTTTTTCTCCTTGTTTTTTCCGGAAATAAAGTGAGCCCGTTTAGAGTTCAGCTTAATATTTTCGAATGTATAAAGTCTGGCCGGCCGTTTTGAAGATGATTTTGTGTATTCATTAAGTTCGATTAGGCCGTCTGTCGTGATAGCTTTTTTACGGAAATTACGTTTGTCCAGTTCTTTTGTCATGATGAGTTCATAAGCTTTTTGCATTTCCGTCAGGGTAAATTTTTCGTTAAGAAGTTGGTACGCAACCGGGCAAATTTCCAGTCTTTCGCGGGTGCGTTTCATTGAATATTCAATAATTTCCTTGTGGTCGAATGCCAGTTGCGGCAAGTCAGAAACTTTAAACCACGCCAGTTCATCCCCGGTTACGACGTTTAAGTCTTCTGCGCGAACGAGTGCGAAGTATGCGCAAGTTATAACCCTTGCGTTAGGGTGACGAAGCGGGTCGCCGAAGGTGTAAAGTTGCTCAAGATAGATGTTATCTACATTTGTACGTTCTTTCAATACTCGCAAAGCCGCTTGATCAAGGTTTTCTGATAACCTTACGTAACCTCCCGGTATTGCCCATTTGTCTTTGAATGGTTCGTTTAATCTTTTTACTAAAAGTACTTGAATTGCATTGTTTTTAAGTGTTAGAATTACAACGTCAACCGTAATCTCATGTGTTTTTGTTTCATTAAATATCATAACTATTTTTACCCTATGTTCTTATAATATAATAAAAATGAATTCTTTTAAAAACTAACCGACTTACCGATTAACAAATGTTAACAATCCCTTTTATTCGGGCAATTCAATAAAATTTAGATACTTTATATATATAACGGGAAATAAGGGATAAATATGAGTTTTTCACTATCTTACAGAAAATTCAATATGGATTATTCTGCCCAAGCAGGCGTTCGGTCTTTCGGCTTGTATTCACCTGTGAATTTTTCTTTCCCGTTATTCAATAGTTATTCTTTAACCCGTTTTTCATTTGGTTACGGTGGATTTTCGCCGTCTTTTTCTTTATTTGGTTTAGGTGTACAGCCTTGGCATTCAGGTGGTTTTGGTCCTGGTGGAATGTCGTTTGGGCCTAGTGAAACTTTGTCATTTGCGCCAGAAGTAAATTCTTTTGGGCCGGGGATGAATTCTGTTTGGGGGTACTCAATCGGTAATTCTTCTTTTGCTCCGTTGTTTGCGTTTAGCAGCCCAAGAGTAACTCAATCGCGCGCGGGCATTGGAGTTCTGGGCCAGATAACAGCTGCGCATCGCTCTAATATGGTGGAATTATCTTCTCAAAGGAGCGCCGGACGTTCTGATTGGGGTAAGGTCGAAGGCGATGCCTTGTTTGAAGAAGGGCTGAAATTTGTCTTTGGTGCGGAAGGCGGTTATGCTAATGTTAAAGGCGACAGAGGCGGCGAAACTAATATGGGGGTTACGCACAAAACTTATAGCGCTTGGTTGAAGAAAAAAGGGCTTCCGGATAAGAGCGTGAAAAACATTACTAAAGCCGAGGCGCGGCAAATTTATTATGAAGAATTTTGGCAAGCGTTAGGGTGTTCAAAATTGCCTAAAAAATTGGCATTGTTTGTGTTCGACACCGGCGTGAATATGGGTGTTGGCGCGGCTAAAGAGTTTATTAACTACTATCGACAAGGCAAAAGTTTGGAACAATTGATTTCTATTCGCGAACAACGATATCGTAATTTGGCCGCACAACCGGATCAGAAACAATTTTTGAAAGGTTGGCTCAATAGGCTGGATAACTTGGAACGTCAGCTTGCTGTCGCTTAATGTTGGTTTCTTTGCGTAACGTTTTATTAAATATTCGACACATTTCCTTGCGTTGAGGCTCTCTTTTGGATATATTGAGGGAGTGGGATTTCTTAATTAGGAAGGTGTACTCTAATGAATGAAGATTTAAAAGTTTTCGAAGAGACAAGTGGGCTAGGGAGTGAAAATGGCTTAGAGCCTGCTGTTGAGTCGGTTTTGCCAGAGGATGAAATGTCTTATATCGAAAATGGATTTATCGTTGATGTATCTGATGCGAAAAAGATTTCTGATGTTATTTATCAACTTAGTACCGTTTTGGACTTGCCTGAGGCTCAAGAAAAACAAATCTGTATTAAGCTGGGCAGTATTGATTTGAATGCTACCCAATTGTCAAGTATTCGAGCTCTTGTTGAGACAATGAATTCTCAAGTCGCGTTTATTAGCACGACTTCTGATGAAACTGAGCGTGCTGCACTTGAGATTGAATTGAAAGTTTCTAAGATTGAAAATAAGGTTGTCACCCCTGATTTTGAATCAAATAAGGAAGGTAGTGCCGAGCTTGAGCGCGCGTTGGATAAGATTTTTGGCGGAGTTTCAACCGAGGCTCAAAAAATTAAAGAAAAACTTTCTCATATTGCAAAACCTATTGAAAATACGGTTAAACAGACCGAGGTTATCGCAAAAGAGGCACAACCACTTTCTCAGTTGCCGGATGATATCGGGACGGAAGTTGATAATTTTACTCAATATGATGAGTTTAATAAAGAATTGGAAATTGCAAATAATCTTTCTGCAGAGGAAGAAGAGAGATTGCGCTTAGAGTTACAGGCAAAATTGCAATTGACGGAAAAATTGCCTACACTTTATATTCAAAGAACATTACGTTCCGGCCAGAGCTTGACTGCCGACGGTAACGTTGTAATCATAGGGGATGTAAATCCAGGTTCTGAAATTAAAGCTGTTGGCGATATCACAGTTTGGGGCGTTTTAGGCGGTATAGCGCATGCCGGTTTAGATGGCAATCAGTTCGTGAAAATTCGCGCCCTAAAAATGAACGCTATTCAAATTAGAATTGCGGATGTTTTCGCTCGTCGTCCTGACTGCGAAAATATTCCGTATATTCAAAAAGATGATACATTCATCCCTGAAGAAGCCAGTGTTGAAGGAAATCACATAATTATACAAAAAATGATTAATAGATAATAAGGAGAAATAATGACCGGTCGAGTTATTGTAATTACCTCGGGTAAAGGCGGGGTAGGAAAAACAACCACTAATGCTAATATCGGAACTGCGCTTGCGCGTGAAGGCAAAAAAGTGGTTATGATTGATACAGATTTAGGGCTTAGAAACCTGGATTTGTTGTTAGGTTTAGAAAACAGAATTGTTTATACAATCGTTGACGTCGTTGAAAAACGTTGCAAACTTAGACAAGCACTTGTTAAGGATAAGAAAAATCCTAACCTTTGTTTGCTTGCTGCGGCGCAAACGCGTGATAAGTCCGCGGTTACGGAAGAACAATTGAAAGAAATTTGTGAAGAATTGCAAAAAGATTTTGATTTTATTCTTGTTGACTGTCCGGCTGGTATTGAACAAGGGTTCCAAAACGCTGTAGCGGGTGCGTCTGAGGCGATTGTTGTTACAACCCCTGAAATGTCTGCCGTTCGTGATGCGGATAGAATTATCGGACTTCTCGAGGCTAAAGAAGAAATAAAATCCTACAGATTGTTGATTAACCGTGTTCGTCCTAACCTTATCAAATCTAACGATATGATGAGTGTGGAAGATGTTGTTCAAATCCTTTCTGCTAAATTAATCGGAATTATTCCAGAAGATACAGGAATAATTACTTCAACCAACAAAGGCGAACCGATTGTTAACGATGACAAATCATTGGCGGGACGTGCATACAAAAACGTTGCGCAAAGAATTATCGGCAACGAAATTCCGTTCCTTGATCTTGAGGCGGAAACAAGCGTTGTCGCAAAAGTTAAAAAGTTTTTGGCTGGACTTGTCGGTAAGGAGAAACAATAATGGATTTATTCACAGATATTTATAACAAAGTTATGGGTTTCTTCCGCCGAACTGATGCCGAGGAAACCGCGAAAGACACGGCTTGCAACAGATTGCGTGTTGTCTTGATGCAAGATAGAACAAACTTAAACCCGCAACTTCTTGAACGTATGAGAAAAGAATTGATTGAACTTCTCTCTAAATATGTTGAGATGGATAAAGAAGCGCTTGAACTCAACTTTGAGCAAGAAGGCGAACAAATGGCGTTGATGCTCTCTATCCCTGTTTTGAAGGCAAAATCCGAAGATGAAATCGAAAAAGCTTTGACGGATAAGACTGAGGATGATGATACTGAGGTTGAAGACGCGGTTGACAATGCAGAGGATGAAAAATCTGAAGAAAATGAGTCCACAGATGAATGTGATACGTCGGATGAAACCGAAGTTGAAAACGAAGATAAAGAATAATTTAAAAAGGGCATTTTGAAAAATGCCCTTTTTACTAGCAAAATTTTTTATGTTTGGGTTTTCTGTTAGGAAAGGTGTTTAAAATGCGCATAAATGGTCTTACTACAGGAAATATTTCTGCACAGGGGCAGCCCCGAAAAAAATCAGAGCCGAATTTTGGGCGTGTCATCAAGGCGCGATTTTTTGAGGTTTTGCCGGATAAATCGAAAACTCAGATTCAAGATGTTGACGTGATCAAGAAACTTTGTCGCAGATTGAGTTATCACCTTTGTGAGCCGTGGAAAGAAAAGAAAAACAGGATAACCGGGCTGGTTGATTTTTTGCGTGATGTGGATTCTGATTATGCGCGAATGCCAATTGTTCGGCGGGTGATAGATTCTAGCCGGCCAAAAGATCATCATTTTTATCTTATAACCGGCGATGACGCTGCGGTTATAGAGCAGGCCGCATCGACAATTAAAACCCCGGATAAACGTTCACAGTTGTTAGAGCGTCAATGGAATTTTGTTCGAGATTTAAAGCGTAGAATTTACAATCGAAAATCGGATGAAATTGCATTAAATATTTATTTGGTTAATAAAACTAACCCTAAAACGAAAAAAGAACAGTTTTATTTTCGCGGGATTGATATGACTCTTGAAAAATTTTTCCACTACCCATACCGATGCCCAAGGGGATAGGGCGTCTTCGGCGGGTTAAAAGGTTGTTCGTTTTTAACACGTTCCCCTCTTGACAAACTCGAAAAATACGGTATCATGATAATATGTTAAATGAGAATGAAAGTATAAAGAGTTCAATAGGGGGGGGGGGCGCCTCAAAGTCCTTGCTATAATTGGCGTTGCGAGGGTAAATATACATGTTTTGCCGAGCCTTCCGCCCCTGTTGATACAAGCGAGAAGGAGAACAACATGAGTAAAAATTTATTGTGCCCCTCTGCGTCATTGCGAGGAGTGAGCAATGCGAACGACGAACCAAACCAGCAGACCGAGTACAGACGAGGTCAGGCAGCCAGCGTGACGATATTGACCGATTTCGCTACGCTCAATCGGCTGGGTTGACGCGCTCACATCCGTTCGCTCGCAATG
>JAZUCM010000078.1:0-6100 GCA_045639085.1 Candidatus Gastranaerophilus bacterium | reverse complement strand
CTCAAACCGGACTTCGCCCTTGGAATTTTCGCCTCTATCATTTGCTAATGAAAAAGAGTCCTTAAGGACTCTTTTTCATTAGCGGAAGACGAGACTCGAACTCGCGACAGTCTGCTTGGAAGGCAGATACTCTACCAACTGAGCTACTTCCGCTCATATTTAATTTTTATTATAGTGATAACGGCGCCGCTTGTCAACCTGCTTGTCTTGCTCCCGCAAGCCAACACCGTTGACTGCGCTCCGGCGGGCTTCGCCCTCCTTGCCTCACCGCTCGCCGCGAGGCAACTGAGCTACTTCCGCTCAAATATTTTCTCTATACTTATTATATTACAACAAACAAAATAAATTTCAACTAACTCTTGAGAATTAATTTTTTCGCATTAAATCAGATGGACGAAAACCATTCTTGCGACGGATGTAACACATCAAAAAAAAGTTTATTATATTAATGCAAGGGGTCGGAATACCTGAGTGTTTATCGGATTTCGAGAGAAGATGTATTTAGATTTGTTCAGGATTATTTTTTCGGCTCCTTCGCACTTAAAAAAGACTCCTTTCTTCGTTGCCGGAGGCTTTAGCCGAGGCCGCCGGTGACGTTTACATAAATTCTAACGTACAAACTATTTTATATATTTCGCGGACTACGAAAGTAGTCTTTTTGTTTGCCCATTTTTATTATTTATGGTAAAATGTTCTGGTAATATAGGAGAAATTTATGTCAAATAAAGTTAGAGCAAGCCATATCCTGGTTCAAACCGAACAAGAAGCTAAAGATTTAGCCGCACAAATTAACAACGCGGAAGATTTTGCCAACCTCGCCGCACTTCATTCACTTTGCCCTTCTGGCGCAAATGGCGGTGATCTAGGATTTTTCCCGCGCGGCATGATGGTTAAACCATTCGAAGACGCTGCTTTCGCTCTCGAAATCGGAAAAGTCTCCGGACCTGTTCAAACTCAATTCGGCTGGCACTTAATCCTCGTTACAGAAAAAGCGTAATGACTGAATTTAACAACAGAGAAATCCTTACAAATTACGGCGTTGACTGCCTTCTCGTAAACTCTACCAATGAATTTTTGGTCGAGTACTCTCTGTTGGAAGAAAATTCGCGCTACATACTAACAAACTTCACCGGCTCAACCGGCGACGCACTTCTAACCCCGGAAACAATCTACCTTTTCGTCGACGGACGTTACCACATCCAAGCCGATTTAGAAGTCAACCCAAACAAAGTTAAAGTCATAAAACTACAAACCGGCCAAAAATTCATTGAAGAGTTGGCACGAATCGTCGGAAAATCTCGCACCGTCGGAGTTTTCTCAAAGAAAAACTCCCAAGCGCAAGTCGAACAATTCGCAAAATATTTCCCAATAAAACTCCTCGAACAGGATATTTTTACTTCTGACCACCTGGAATGTAATCTCAAAATTTGCGATGTCGCCGGACTTCCCCCGGAAGAAAAAGTCGCCGGAATACAATCAATAATGAGCGAAGACGAAATCCTGGTCTTTACAAACCCCGAAGAAGTTTCATACCTGTTCAACAAGCGCAGCTACACAATTCCGTTTTCTTCAAAAATCTACGGCAAAGCAATAATCTCACCAAACAACGTCAAACTTTACTTGCCACACGAATTTAACGATTTCTACGCCGACATCAAAAACCATCAAGGCAAAATTTTTGTTGACAAAAAGACAATTAACGCCCACGATTTTGAACTCATCGGCGAAAAAGCCGTCGAAATGAAAGAAAATCCTATCCGCTTGATGAAATCTGTTAAAAGCGAGGCCGAAATCGACCATTTAACTTGCGCCTTTGAACGCACAGACAAAGCTCTTTTGGCTCTTAGAGAATTTATTGAAACAAACGACAACATAAGCGAATTTGACATCGCGCAAAAACTTGAACACGAGTTTTACGCCCAAGGCGCAAAGGGTTTAAGCTTCAAGCCGATAATCGCAAAAGACACAAATTCCGCACTTGCACACTATTCAAAAGCATCAAAAGATGAGATAATTCAAGACGGCAACCTTATTTTAGTTGACTGCGGCGCCTATTTTGAAGAAGGGCTTGCAACAGACATAACAAGAGTTTTTGTCAAAGGAACCCCGACAGAATTGCAACGACAAGTCTACACAACCGTATTGAGAACCTTTTTAAGCTGTTACAACAGCGCCAACGTGGAAACAGGTTTCGATATTGACTCCGCAGCCAGATTTTTCATCCAAAAAAATCTTATCGAAGGATTTGTTTTCAACCACGGACTTGGTCACGGCATCGGAATCAGCGTTCACGAAAACCCACCATCTCTTAGCACGAGTGAATTAGCAAAAACAAAAATACAAAATAACATGTGTTTCACAATCGAACCGGGGCTATACAATGCCAACTATTTCGGAGTAAGACTTGAAAACTCTTGCTACCTGCAAAACGGTTCAATCATAAGCTTTTCAAACATGCCTTTTGAAAAAAAATTAATCAATTACGACCAATTAAGCGAGCAAGAAAAAATTTGGCTTGCAGAATTTGAGGTTATCTAATGGAAATCACAAGTGTCAACAACGATTTGGTCAAAGAAACGGTAAAACTTCAACAAAAAAAAACACGTGATATCACGGGAAAGTTCTTGTTGGAAGGTTTCAAGGCTATTAAAGAGGCACACGACCTTGGGCTAAATATCGAGAAAATTTTTGTCCTCAAAGGCAAATCCAAGCGTTATGATTTTGCAAAAGACAAAACAATCGAAACCACCGAGGCGGTACTCAAAAAAATATCGACAACAGAAAGCGCCCCGGAAGCTGTCGCCGTCGCACAACAAAAAAGTTTCAACCCTCAAATCCTTCATCATGCCGGAAAAGTTCTGCTGCTTGAAGCCATAAAAGACACAGGCAACCTTGGCACAATCCTCAGAAGTGCAAGCGCATTCAACGTTGATGCCGTGATTTTATACGGCAACTGCACTGATATTTATAACCCAAAATGCGTTCGTGCATCGGTCGGAAACCTTTGTAAAACACCAGTTTTCCACATAAACAAACTTGACGAACTAAAAAAATATTTCAACGATTTTGAACGAATTGCAACACTACCACGCGCAACCAATTTATTGAAAAATTTTACCATACAAAAACCGGCACTGATAATGTTTGGTTCAGAGGCCGACGGACTTTCACAAGATTTAATTGACTATTCAACGACATCCGTCAAAATCGAAATGAACCCAAACGTCGAATCTCTTAACTTGAGTATTTCTTGCGGAATAATTCTATATCAACTTATGTGATATTTCCTATCTAACCAATTTTGCATAATGCTCGTTATAAAAATCTTCAAATCGGTCTTCAAGTACCGCTTGACGAGCTTTTTTGGCAAAATCTACAAGGAATTTTGTATTGTGAATAGACAACAATGTTGCCGCTGTGCTTTCTTGACATCTAAACAAATGACGAATATACGCTTTTGAATGGTTTTTGCACGCATAACAATCACATTTTTCATCCAACGGCCCTGCATCATCTTCAAAAGCCTTATTTTTAATATTCCTTTTACCTTCCCAAGTAAAAAACGAGCCGTGACGAGCGTTTCTGGTAGGCAAAACGCAGTCAAACATATCAACACCGTTTTTAATCCCGTCGAGTAAATCCTCTGGCGTGCCAACCCCCATCAAGTAACGAGGTTTATTTTCAGGCAAAAGTGGAGCAGTAAGTTTTACAAAATAATTCTTAATATCCGCGGGCTCTCCGACACTAACTCCGCCAATGGCATAACCGACAGCGTCGTACTGAGAAATTACACACGCGCTTTCTTTGCGCAAATCATCAAAAAACGCACCCTGAACAATCGGAAACAATGCCTGGCGCGGGTTTGTTTTAGACTTAATACAACGTTCTAACCAACGATGAGTTCGCTCCATAGCCTTTTTAGCATGGTCATAATCACACGGATACGGCGCGCATTCATCGAACGCCATAATTATATCCGCCCCAATATCCTGCTGAATTTCCATTGATTTTTCAGGGGAAATAAAATGCTTAGAACCATCCTTCGGGTCACGAAACTCAACGCCATCTTCAGTAATTTTTCTCAAATTTGAAAGCGAAAAAACCTGGAAACCGCCGGAATCCGTCAAAACCGGCTTATGCCAATTCATCCACCCGTGAATTCCGCCGAATTGGCGAATACGTTTTGTCCCGGCACGCAAATACAAATGATACGAATTTGATAAAATTATTTGCGCACCAGTATCATAAATCTGATCAGTAGTTAAAGTCTTGACGGCAGAATTAGTTCCAACTGGCATAAAAACAGGCGTTTCGATAACCCCGTGCGGAGTTTCAAACACACCGGCTCTGGCGCCGGATTGCTTACACTTGTGAACCAATGTATATTTAAAATACTTTTCTTCGCCATTCATCGACTTTTACCTTAGCCCTAATCAGCGTCCAAACTTTCGATAACAAGTTCGGCCATACATTTAGCGCCTTCGACCAATTCTTCCGGCCTAAAGTAAAGCGCCAACTCTCTTTCCGCGCTTTCCACGCTATCAGAACCGTGAACGATATTGTACTCCATAACCTGAGCATAATCAGCCCTAATCGTTCCGACTTGCGCCTTGTTCGGATCAGTTGCCCCCATCATATGACGTGCGCCTTCAACGACATTGTAACCACGTAACGCAATCGCCACGACCGGACCGCTTTGAATATATCTCAACAAACGCGGATAGAACGGCTTACCTTCATGCTCAGCATAATGAGCCGCAGCAAGTTCAGGCGTAACCTGTAACATTTTGAGCCCGATTACCTTGTAACCTTTTGCCTCAAATCGTCTTAAAATTTCACCGATTAAACCTCTTCTAACTCCATCAGGTTTTACTGCAATAAATGTTCTTTCTTCTGTACGCATAATGCCTCCCATTTAACCCATCATAACATAAAAAAAGAATTAAGCAAATATGTTAAAGGCCGGAAGAAATCCCCGGCCCTTGATAAGATATTTTTCAACCTAACGCTTTACACAGCGGACATAAAAGGCATGAGGCCGCGTAACAGGACTACAATTACCAGTCTCAAAACTTATACGCCAAACCGAATTATTCGAAACTGCAAAACCAGACCAATAAGGCCCAAAATTAATACCCAAAAGAACCTTATTGTAATACATTGATGCAAGCTCGTCAATATTAGGCACTCGACTCTCAGGATCTTGAGCTGTGCAAGCTGCACTAACTTCTTGCTGAACCATATCTGATCCATTTTTAGCGTTAATTGCCAATGGCATTGGAGCGACAACACTAGGATTAAAACTATACAAACTCGTTAAAAAACCGATATCTTTACCAACAGTATTTGGGCCCTTATTTCCATTTAAATCATATATAAAATTGGCACACATCTGAATTTGACTATAATATGAGACGTCACCCACACGCTCTCTACAATTAGGATTGTAATAAAGCACAAGCGTTTCACCATTTTGAGTTTCAAATGCTGCAGCCTTAGTATTTGGTTGAGAATACGAATAATGTACATCAGTGCCATCTGTAGCCCAACCACTACCAACAAATGAAAAGTTTACAAAATTACCATTCAATGTACCTAGCGTCTTAGGCCAAGTTTTAATAGAACCCGCCAAATTGGTGTAAGATGTCGGAACTCCACAATCTGCAAGGTGGTCATTATCACAAATATTATTTATTTTGAGAACTTTTGAGAGGCCTTCGGTTAGAAATGTTTCTGCCGCGGTATCAGCAGTAACACTTCCGCTTTCATCTTCTGTCAATGTTCCATACCCGTTTAATTGTGGCATCATTGCGATAGCTTGGGATAAGCGTGCATAAAGCGCTTTGCGTTGGGTGTTCCAAGTGCGCTCATTAATGTTTGCCATCAAGCTTGGCAGCGTAATTGCAGCGACAACGCCAATGATTGTGAGGGAGAGTAAAATCTCTGCCATTGTGAAACCGCTCTGCGGTTTCACAATGAATAAGTGAATAGGTGAATAAGTGAATAAGTCGTTATGGGAAATTGACTCATTCTTGTACGTAATGTTTGTTTTTTTACTCATGTTGTTCTCCTTCTCGCTTGTATCAACAGGGGCGGAAGA
>JAZUCM010000077.1:0-10906 GCA_045639085.1 Candidatus Gastranaerophilus bacterium | reverse complement strand
TGTTATTGACCTTGTTAATAAATACGTGCTAATCTATAACAATAGGCCACAGTGGAACAAAAATAAACTGTCTCCGTGCAGATACAGAGATTTTTTATTGGCTGCTTAATTTGTGTCCAGGTTTTGGGGACCACTTCATATTTACCTATTGTCTTATTTACTTATTCACTTAACTTGCCTTTTGTAACAAAATTATTAAGTATTTGTTATCGTGTATATTGTGGTTTAAAATATATATGGGAGAGTCTGTCCTCTAAAGGAGAGTAATGAGTACACAGGTAACAGATGTTATAATTAAAGATTTGTCATATCAGTATGATTGGTTTCAGAAAACGTTTCCGCCGGTCGTGCAGAAGGCTTTTGACGATTTTTTTGCTGAAGATTTTACGTTTACCTTGTTAGGTATTTGCAAAAACGTTAATACTTTGTCGGAAAAAGATACGTATTTTGTTACAAAGGTTAAGATAGATCAGCAGCATGATTTGTTTTTCAGAATGTCCGAATCTGCTGTCGGGTTGGTGTTGGACAAGGTTTTGGGACGCTCAAATAAAGCGTTTGACTTGAACAAATTAACGGAATTAGAAACGAAAGTTGTGACGACGTTCAATGATTGCTTGTACCGTGCTGTTGTTGAATTTTTAAGACCGGCACCGCCAACTTTGGCAAGAAGTAATTTTGATGTCATATATCTTGTTTTTATTTTGACGGATAAAGAAAACGGTAAGTCCGGGCGTTTTGTGGTTACATTGCCGGATGTTTTGTTGGAGCCGGAAACCATCCCGGTTAGGGAAGATTTTTCGGTTGAACATTTTGAAAAAAGTACGATTCCTGTTAGGCTGGATGTCGGAAGAACAACTTTTTCTCTTCATGATTTAAAGCATCTTGAGGTTGAGGATATTGTGGTTTTTGAATCCAGTAGTACGGATAGATTAAGGTTACAGTTTAGAGATTATGAGACGGATGTACTGTTAAAGCCTAATTTGGGTTTGGTGCTGCCGGTTGAGAATAATGGAGGTTCTGAGGTGTCAGAAGATAAAAATATAAACATTTGGGATAGTATTGAAGTTGAGATGATAGCGCATTTTGACGCGGTCGACATAACCCTCGGTGAATTGAAGAAAATTCAGGCTGGCATGGTGGTCGGTTTGACAACTATTTATCAAAACAGAGTTACTTTGACTGTCGAAGATAAGCCTATTGCATCAGGTGAATTGGTCATTGTTAATGATAAATATGGCGTTAAAATCACGGAAGTTCATGCTCAAAAAGCGCCTGTTGAGACTTTGGCTCCGGCGCAAGCTGCGACGACTGAGCCTCAAGCTCCGGCGCAAGAAATTGACGCGTATTCCGAAATTCCGGGTGCTGCGCCTGTCGATGAAGAAGAAGAATTCGACTATAGCGATTTCGACTTAGAGGAGGATATTTAGAGTGACTTCTTATCTTTTCACTTTTACTGTTTATACCGCTGCAATGATTGGTGTGATTTTTCTGGCGCTTTTTGTTTATAAAAAGTGTTCCGTGAATAATTCACGTGTTTCTACTTCAAAATTTCTTGAGGTTGAAGATTGTGTGAGTTTGGGGGTTAGAAAACAGTTGTATGTGGTAAGGGCGGGGGATGAAAAGTTTTTAATCGCAAGTGATGCGGAAAGAACAACTTTTTTGTCTAAGTTGAACGAGACTAAAGAAGGTGGGTTTGAAATGCGTCGCGCAATTCAAGATAATTTTGATTATAATTTGCAGAACTTATATCGTACAGAAAGAGAGTTTGCTAAAAAGAATTCAACTGAAATTCTTAGGAACATAATTAGCACCGGAGAGAGAAGTTAATGGATAGTGTAATTAAAGATATAAACCCAGTATTGCAATTATTGGTTGTTATGACGGTATTTTCCTTGTTGCCGTTTATATTTTGCTGTATGACAAGTTTTTTGCGGTTTGCAATTGTTTTTTCTATGCTGAAAACTGCAATGGGTACACAACAGGTTCCGCCAAGTATTGTTATTATCGGGCTTTCAATGATTTTGACATTTTATACAATGGGAGGTACGTTCCAAAAGATGTACGAAATGGGGTCGGTTCCTTATCAGCAAAGTCAAAATATTGTTGAGGCGATAAATGAGGGTTCTAAGCCGCTTAAAGAATTTATGATGAAACAAACACGCGAGAGTGATTTGGCGTTTTTTGTCGAACTTTCGCAGAAAACACCGCCCAAAACTCCTGATGAGATAACTATTTGGCAAGTTGCGCCGGCTTATATTATGAGCGAATTAAAAACGGCGTTTCAGATAGGGTTCATAATTTTTGTGCCGTTCATTGTTTTGGACCTTGTTGTGGCGAATATTTTGTTGGCATTGGGGATGTTTATGCTGTCGCCAACAATTATTTCACTGCCGTTCAAGCTGTTGATTTTTATTGCGGTTGACGGCTGGGGATTGATAGTACAGGGTCTTGTGACGAGTTATAATTAGAGGAGAGTGCTGAGATGGAACTTATGGTTGAATATTTAGCAAAAGGTTTCTTGGTAATGCTTTCTATTTCGATGCCTTGCGTACTTGTGGCTGCTGGAATCGGTTTGGTCGTGGGTATTTTGCAGGCTGTAACTCAGGTGCAAGAACAAACTATTGCGGCGGCGCCAAAGATTTTGGGCGTTTTTCTTGTAATTATTATTGGCGGATATGCTTTTATGAATTCGTTGAACAATTTTTTTATCCAGGGAATGGGATTGGCGTTTAATGTACTGCCTAAGAACGATAGTTTCGTGCTTTCGTCTGATTATTATAAATACACAACTCCGTTTCAAAAAGAGATGGATGCGGATAAATTTAAGAATGTTCCTGATATAAATGAGATTATGAAAAATCCGGGTAAAGTTCCGTATATTGATAATTATGACAAAGCAAAATATCATCCGGCGCCACGTACACCGATGCCGCGTCCTAATTTGATTGAAACTAATCAGATTTTGCGAGGTCAGTAGGATGAAACTTTTTGGGACGAATGTTGCAATGTTGTTGGACCTGCTGGAGGTTGGCGCTGAAAAATGACGGGATTTGATTTTTTAGCTGAATTGATGAAAATTTTTCCGGAACTGGATAAATATTTGGTTGCGGGAATTTTAGTTTTTTCGCGATTGGCGGGTTTTTCTCGTTGGGCGCCGATTTTGAATAGAAAAGAAATTCCCGGCATGGTGAAACTGTGCTTGATTTTTATTTTGACAATTGTTATAACCAGCGTTGCAAAACCTGTTGCGACGTTGGGTGATGATTCGTTGTTGCTTTTAATATTGTTGAATTTTGTTGTTGGTGGGCTGTTAGGTTATGTTGCCCAGGTGATATTGCTTGCGATTGAGGCTGGCGCAGATATGATAAATATGCAAATGGGGCTTTCATCTGCGATGGTGTTGGATCCGACAACGTCGAGCCAGGTGTCGATATTGGGCAAGGCGTTTTCTTTGTTTGCCTTGTGTATTTTTATACATATTGGCGGATTTTATTGGATGATGAACGCGTTTATGCGGAGCATGGAAGTTTTTCCGTTGTTTGCTGTTTCGATTCCATTGGAAAAGATAGTGAACTTGGATTACCTGGTTAAGATTTCGTCGAATGTTCTTTATATGGGGTTGCAGATTGCTTCACCTGTTTTGTTAGCGACGTTAGGGCAAGATATAATTTTGGGGGTAATTTCAAAAACTGCGCCACAAGTAAACGTATTTCAATTGAGCTTCTTATTTAAGCCGGTATTGGGTGCTGCGATAATGGTTTGGATTTTGCCGATGATTTATAATATCATACAGGATTATTTGACCTCATATAGTAGTATATTTTAGGTATTCATTACCAAAATTCCAATCAATCTCGAACGTAAAACAATTTGCCGTCTTTATCAATACTGTTTTTCAATCCTTCGTGTGTCAAAGTTTTATAGTCTGTGACGTCAAACATATAAGGCGTCGGAAGCTCTTCAAGTCCCCATTTTATACGACTTGTTGTGTTGCAATCATTAGTCCAAACTGCAAAATCAATATCTGAACCGTTACGATATGTACCCTTTGCACGAGAACCGTAAATCATCACTTTTTCTACGCCTGGCACAGACTTGAAAAAATCCAAAAGTTCGTTAATCGTTCTTTCTGGTAACCCAAAATTATATTCCATTAACACCTCGCAACCAATTTTTAAATAAAACAAGTTCATCATAATAAGTTGTACTGATTTTTTCTAAAATCATATCAACCTTGTCAATATTATATTCGTGAGAAGTCGCATTTCGGTCGTTTATCATATCGATCCAAATTTGTCCATTTTCAATGATGTTGGAATTATATGCCTTTTTGATAGTGTCTTTGGGGGTGTCAGCTTGAATATTTTTCATAAATAAATAATCCTTAATCACCTTCCAACCTTGTTCACAGGCAATTTTAAAACTTTTTGCCAATGCCAAACGATATGCGTTGCTATTTTTCTCTGCAACGTACGAATTGCGCATTTCTACAAACAAATTGAATGCTCTGTTAAAATTTTCAATTCTTTCAAATATTCTTGACATAAATCCACCTTACTCCGGCATCAGAATGGAAATCACTGCATTGTTGATGTTCAAATAAGATCGAACCGCTTCTTCTAAATCCTCAATTGTAATGTTTTCCAGATCGCGTAAATAGTCTTCGACAAGTTTTAAATCATCGCAAACCGTCATGTAATAGCCGATAGTTTCTCCGATTTCGCTAACTGTTTCGGCATTTTCTGCAAAACGTGACTTCGTTTTTTTCTTTGCTTTTAGGAGTTCTTTGTCTGTAATTTTTTCGCTTAAAAGTTTCTCTAATTCAACTTTTAGCATAGTAATTACGTTGTCTTTGTTTTCGGGCCTAAAATTAGCTTGAATAAAGAAATTGTTTCCATCTTTAAATTGATAGTGCGTTGAATCAACGTAATTAACAATAGGTTCTGGTTGTTTTTCGATTAAATTTTGATACAAACGTGAACTTGTTCCTTCGCCAAGGATGATACTGATTAAGTCAAGGGCGATGTTGGCTTTTAATTCACATGCTTTTGGCCCTAAAAATCCGAACATTGCATAACCGGTGTTGGCATTTGCTGTATTTTCAACAAGTTTTGTTTGCGCAACCGGGGAATCAATTATATTTTCGCGCCGCGGAGCTTTCTTTACACCGATAAAGTCAAAACCTTTTACTACAGCTTCAAGAACTTTTTCTCTGTCAAAATCTCCAACAATAATTGTTGTAATATTTTCAGGGGTGTAATGGGTTTTATAATAATCCATTATTTGTTCTTGCGTAACTTGAGAAATAATCTCCGGCGTGCCGATAACATCACGCTTATACGGATGTTGAGTGTACATGTTATAATTACACGCGTTGTAAACTTTGGTCCAATTTTGATCTTTGCGCATTCTGATCTCTTCTATAACAACATGGCGTTCGCGCTTGTCGGTAACTTGTGTGTCGTTTAAATCAAACGGCGCACCGATTTCTTCCGGCGGTAGAATTGCTCCCGTCATCATATCAGAGTGTAAATCAATTGCAAGATAAAGGTTTTCATCGTTTTGACCTTTAGGCAAAGTTACATAGTAGAATGTATAATCCTTCCACGTCGCAGCGTTTACAATTCCGCCCTTAGCCTCAAGAATTCTGTCAAATTCACCTACAGGATGTTTTTTTGTGCCTTTAAACATTAAGTGCTCAAGGAAATGCGAAATGCCGTTATTCGTATCATCTTCATTAATTGAGCCGGTTTTAACCCATGAAGAAACATTAACCAATTCACCTTCTTTGTGTGCTAATACAATCTTATGCCCGTTTTCTCTCTCAATTATCTCAACTTTTTCTGTTAGGTACGGATATTCAACAAAACTTTTTTTCATTCTATAACCCTTTACAATTAACAACATTATACCGCAAACAAAAATTTTTGGTTTATAATTTAAGAGATGGAAATAATTAACCGTTTAAAAAACAAAATTGTTGTATCCTGCCAGGCGATGCCCAACGAGCCGCTTTATAACGAAATCTGTATGATTGCTATGATGAAGTCTGTCGTAAAAGGCGGGGCGGGCGCTCTCAGAGTTGCGGGTTCAAGGGACGTTAGGAACGCAAAAGGGCTTTTTGATATTCCTGTAATCGGGCTTACAAAACCTTCTGTAATTCCGCCGAACTGGAAAGAGATCGTTTACATTACGCCATCAATCAAAGATGTTTTAGAACTCATCAAGGCCGGCGCGGATATCGTTGCATTCGACGGAACGAAACGCCCTCATGAGGATTGTTCAGTTGAAGAAATTGTCAAGTACATTCACATAAATAAGCGCATCGCGATGGCAGATATTTCAACTCTGGATGAAGGCCTTTTTGCCCAAGAATGTGGCGCAGATTTGATTTCCACAACACTTTCAGGTTATACCCAAAATTCTCCAAATGATACCGATGAACCTGATTTCGAACTGTTGAAAAATTTAGTTTCAACCCTAAAAGTTCCAGTTGTTTTAGAGGGAAGAATTTGGACCCCGGAACACGTTCAAAAAGCGTTTGAACTTGGTGCCCATTGCGTCGTTATTGGTTCTGCGATAACTCGTCCGCAACTTATTACAAAAAGATTTGTGCAAAATAGAGGATTCTAAATGAAAAAAGCGTTGGTTATAGATATTGGCGGCACTAAAATTTACAATACCGTCATCAATGAAAGCGGTGAGATTTTGGGCGAAATAGAAAAACATTCTACCCCAAAAACTTTTGTCGAAATTAAAACGACATTGGAAAACATTGTCAAAAAACACGAAAACGACGTCGATGTAATCGGAATCGCAACTTGTGGTGCTGTCAATAATGAAAATTCCGGCATTTTAGGTTCAACTGGCAATATCGCGCCTGAATACCCGACTATGGATTTTCGTTCACTTTCTTCAAAACCTGTTTTTGTTGAAAACGATGCCAACGCAGCGGCCTGGGCGGAACATATCTTGGGCGCATCAAAAGGAATGCCGTATTCTATCATGCTTACCTTTGGAACAGGTGTCGGCGGCGGAATAATCTTAGACAACAAACTTTATAAGGGTAAAAGCGGCGCGGCAGGCGAAATGCATTTCAAACTCTATCCTGATAAGCGTCGTAAATGTACTTGTGGTTCTTGGGATTGCTTTGAAGCCTATACATCCGGCACAGGTTTACGGATAACGGCCCAAGAAATGACGGAAAATTCGGGAATTACCACCTATGACGTCATAGAAAAAAATATGACAGAAATAATTGGGCGCTGGCAAAACGATGTTCTTGCCGGGTTAATCGGACTTGCAAACCTTTTCGACCCTGACGTAATTGTGCTTTCAGGCTCAATGGGGGAATTCCTTGACGCGGAATACTTGGAGCGCGAAGTCAACAAAGAAATCGTCACTCAGCCGCTCAAAATCCGCCACGCAAGTGCGGGCAACTATGCCGGCATGATTGGCGCAGGATTGTTGGCAATGGAGAAATTGAACAATGGGTAAAGCGAAAAAAAGAAGTTTTCAACTGGGAATTTATAACCAATTCTCGAGCCTTAGCCGCGAAGACGCTGTAAAAGAAGTTGTAAAAATTTTAGAAACTTCTCCACGCGAGGCAGAAAACCTGATAACATTGTTTGGGATGAGTGCCGAAGAAATTCTCGAGGCCGGCGCCAGCTACGAAGCTGTCAAAAGTAAGAAAGGGATTTTGAAATGAAACAAAAAATCACAAACTGGCTTGAGTGTGTAAGGGCGTTTTCGATGCCGATAACTATAATGTCGTGGGCGACCGTTTTTGTTTTCGGGCTGAAAAACGGTGGCAATCTTTGGCTTGGACTTCTCGCCGGTTTAGGGATTCAGCTTGCGCATTTGGCAACAAACCTTATCGATGATTATCTCGACTACAAAATAATCTCGGCCGACAAAACTCTTTCTCAAACTGTTCAAAAAGGCAAATGCAGGCTCATTTGTCAAAATATAATATCGCTTGAAGAAATCAAACTTGCAATTATCGTAATGTGCGGTATCGCAACGCTTATTGGGATAATCCTATTTTTCCTTAGCGGCCCACATGTTTGTTGGCTTATGGCGATTGCCGGATTAATTGTACTTTTTTATCAAAAATGTTCTTTGGTTGGACTAAGTGAACTTGCCGTCGGAATTATCTATGGTCCGCTACTATTTGAAGGTACTTATTATGTCATGACGGGAGAATTCTCGCTGGCTGTTCTTTTACTTTCTCTTGTGAGTGTTATGTTCTCTGAACAATTTCTTTTCACTCACACTCTGCTCGATTATGACGGAGATAAATATTCTCACAAAAAAACTCTCGCGTGCCGAATAGGCGATAAAAACAAGGCTCTTTGGCTCCTTGGGGTGTTTTTTGCCGTCGGATTTTTCGCCCTTTCTATCTTAACTTTTGTCAGCGAAAATTATTTCTACCTAATAGGTTTTATAACTTTACCGTATATAATATGGCTGTTCAAAGAATTACGACAGTTTAACACGGACAAAACAGTTTTGCCGCGAATAAATAAACTGAATTTTCCACTTGATAACTGGGCTCAAGTGGTTAAAGACGGTGCCGAAAGTTTTTATTTCCGTCTTTTGCTTTCGCGCAACATTATGATGTATATGTCGATTATTCTAATCGTTGCAACGTGTCTAGGAATTTGACAAGGGCCAAAAGAAGTTTAGACGTTAAAAAGACGGGATTAATTCCCGCCTTTTTTAAATATTGTGCATATTATCAAAGATTTCTTTGCGTTGAATCCAGATTTCCATCCCCATTTCTTTGCCAATATTTGTCAATCCTTCTTTTATTTCGGCAAATGAAAAAGTGGAGTTTGAAATGTTGCCCAGCATGAACATTACAAAATGGCCTTGCATTAGGGTTTGTTTGATATCTTCGATGTTGACGTTGAGTCGTGCGAGTTCTGCTGTTACGCGAGCGACGATGCCGATTTTGTCAACGCCTGATACTGTTATGATTATTTGTTTGTCGGACATGTTTTATCATCCTCTGTATTAACTGTGATTGCTGCCGGAGCTGGTGCCAAGCCCAATTTATCTCTGTAAATCCAGGTTCCAACCTTAAATCTTCTGCAATAATCAAACATATCTTGTTTGATTTCCGGCGCCAAGATGTAAAGCGCGATGAGGTTAGGGATGGACATTGCGATCATCATTGCGTCAGTGATGTCGATAATTGATTTAACATTCATTGCTGAACCAATTACGATAAACAGGCAGTACAAAATATTGAACGTCAAGTTGCGTTTTTTACCTTCGCCGAACAAGTAGTTCCAAGCTTTTTGGCCGTAGTATGCCCAAGATATAAGGGTTGATAGCGCAAACATTATAACTACAACTGACAAAATGTACGGGAAGAATGGAATTACTGATTCAAAAGCGCTTGAGGCAAGTTCAATGCCGGAAATTCCTTCACTTTGATTGAGGTATGAGCCTGTAAATACGATGGTGAATGATGTCAACAAGCAAAGTACGCCGGTCAAAAATGTTTCCAGGATAGAAACAAAACCTTGAGAAATCGGTTCTTTTGTTTTTACTGCTGCGTAAGCAATAGCGGCAGCCCCTGTTCCTGCCTCGTTAGATTGAACGGAACGTCTCAGGCCGATGATAATCGTTCCAAAAACCCCGCCGGCAACGGCTTCAGGTGCGAAAGCTTCTTTACAAATTACCCATATTGCGTGAGGAATGTTTGCGAAATTCGCCAAGATTACGATTAGACCAGCGCCGATGTATAAGAAACACATTGACGGAACAAGAATTGTTGTTACTTTTGCAATACTTTTAATCCCGCCGACAACAGCTGCGCCGACAAGAATTGCTACAAATAAACCAAACGCCCACGCGCAGCCGTGTAAAAAGCTGGATTCGCCGCCTGTAATTAACATTAATTGATGTGCAGCCTGGTTAATTTGAATCATATTACCGCCGGTGATTGCGCCACCGATACAAAGTGTCGCAAAAATTATCGCCAATGTTTGGCCAAGAGGTCTGAGTTTTTTTCTGGTCAAGCCGTGTGCGATGTAGTGCATTGGTCCGCCGGAAACACTTCCATCCAGGTTAAACCTTCTGTATTTAACGGCTGCAGCAGCTTCAACGAACTTTATTGACATACCCAAAAGTGCGCCGGCAAAAATCCAAAACGCAGCGCCGGGTCCGCCGATAGAGATAGAAATTGCAACACCTGCGATACTTCCGATACCGATAGTGCCGGATAGTGCGGTTGCCAGAGCCTGAAGTGATGAAACTTCTCCTGTGTTGCTATCGTTTTCGTCGTGGTTATCTGCGTGATCTTTATCGTGACAGATTACCGTGTCGATTGCGTGTTTGAATCCCCAGACTGAAAGTCCGCGGAAGAAAAAGGTGAAAAATATTCCTGCAAATAAAATCCAGAAAATAATTATAGGAACTTCTGTTCCGGGCATTGGGCAGAAAATTAGGTTCGAAATAGCGTTTGTAATAGGTGCCAATTTTTCGTCAATAAAGGCGTCTACGTTCATCGCCATTGCTTTCGGCATAGATAAAATCAGTGTAAATAGTACAATTAATAATTTCTGCATCAATACTCTTCCTTTCGGGGTTGTCATACTTCCATCACATCAATAATAACCAATGTATATCAATTTTACTACAAACATGGTAATTTTAACATATCTTATTATTTTGTTTACAAAAATTTAATAAATCCCCCATCTTGATAAAGTTAATGAGTTAATGAGTTGTAAAAGTGAATAAGTCAATAAGACAATAAGTGAATATGAAGTGGTCCCCAAAACCTGGACACAAATTAAGCAGCCAATAAAAAATCTCTGTATCTGCACGGAGACAGTTTATTTTTGTTCCACTGTGGCCTATTGTTATAGATTAGCACGTATTTATTAACAAG
>JAZUCM010000076.1:0-40284 GCA_045639085.1 Candidatus Gastranaerophilus bacterium | reverse complement strand
ATGCATTCTACCATATTTTCTTGTGCTTTTCAAGTGGTGTTAGAAAATGTGCATTCACAAGGGTCGGAGATTTTGGCAAAACAAGTCGCTGAAACCCAAATATAATCAGGCTGTTGAGGCGCCCCCCCCCCCTATTGAACTTCTCATTTTTTTAGTTTGTAATATCATAATCATATTTTCATTATGCACTATGGCGGGGCTTTTGTCAAGGGGATATCAAAAAATTAAATTTTCTGATATAATATAAAAAGAGGAAGATAGGATGTCAGGTGATTATAAAAAGTTATTAAAGAAGAAACGCAAGCCGATGTGGGCAAACCCGGCGACGATGGGTGTAAATATTGACAAGAACGAATATTACGAAATAATTTTGTCAAACTCTGCGCATCCTGAAAAAATTAACGAAAAGAGAAATTAAACACTTGACAATCGAACTACTTTTAGGTTAGAGTATTATTTAGCGAGCCACGAGCAAACTGAATATGGGCATGTGGTACTCTGCCGAGCGAAACAGTCCAGTGAACTGTTTCGCGAGAGGGGTAGACGCGCTCTCGGTTCGAAGAACCGATTGAAAACTGAATACGGGCATGTGGTGGAATGGTAGACACGCTAGTCTTAGGAACTAGTGCGAAAGCGTGGGAGTTCGAGTCTCTTCATGCCCAAATAAAAAGGAAGCCTTACGGCTTCCTTTTTGTATTTCAGTATTAACCATATTTACATTCTATTTTTTTTCATTGCGCCAAAGCATTATGCAGATGACAATACAGATTGCAGCGGATGCAATCCAGAAGGAGAGTGCGCCGTTCCAACCGAATTTATCTACCATAAAACCTGTGCCGGTTGCTGATAAAACTGCACCAACATAGCCAAATGTACCCGTGAAACCTGTTGCTGCGGATGCAACTTTTTTAGAACTGCTTTCAACTGCACAAAGTCCGCCAATCATCATTTGCGGGCCGTAAGTAAATGCTCCCAACAAACCGATTAGAACAAAGTCTAATGTGCTGATTGTGTTGAATTTAAGCAACACTAAACAAACCACGACACCAATCAAATAAATAAGGTTTACAGGTGCGCGTTTGCCTTTGAAAATTTTGTCAGAAATAACACCTGCACAAACCGTTCCGGCAATACCTACCAGTGGCAATGAACTTAATTTTAATGATGCAAGTTCTATACTGTTATCTTTTGCCTCGCTCAAGTATTTTATCATCCAGTCTTCAGCGCCAAAACGAATTACGTATACAAAAACGTACGCAATAGCAAGTAGCCAGATTGTTTTATTAAACAAGATATTTTCTTTGAAAACTTCCAGGTAACTTCTATCATCAACTTCGCAACCCGCATCTTTTTTGACAGCAACTTCTTCTCTGTAGTTTTCAACATCAGGTAGGCCAAGGGATTGTGGTTTATCTCTTAATCTATTATAAAGCCAGATTGCAACAAAGATTGCAAAAACACCCGGAACGAAAAACGCCATACGCCAACCGAAGTGCGCTACTAAGTAACCGCAAATAATAACGCTCAAAAATGTTCCCATTTGGTGTGAGCAAGACCATAGAGACCATTTTGTACCACGTTCGGAGTTTGAGTACCAGTATGTCAAACTTTTGGCAACTGCCGGAAATCCGGCTGATTGAAACCAACCACTAGCACCCCAAAAGAATACAAACAGCCATAAAAGAATAGTATTGGTCGGGAGCCCGAAGAAAGTAAATTCACCAGGTGTGATAAATACAGCAGAAAGCGCAAAGCAAAGGTTTGCAATAGCTGTCATAATAAGTGCTGTCGGTAAGAACTTTCTAACATCAGAACCGTCTGCCAAAACTCCGTTAACAAACTTTCCGATACCGTAAGTCAAATAAAGTGAACTACCGAGCAAACCAAGTTCGGTGTTTGTAAAATTAAATTCTTCACTTAACCCAGGAAGTGCAACCGCAATATTTTTCTTACACAAATAAAATACCGTGTAACCTATAAAGCAAGAATAAAAAATTCTCATACGCCAATGCGCGTACATACTGTCAACTTTTGCTTTGTCAGCAATTACCGGTTGAGATGGTGGTTCTTTAAAAAAATCAAAAAATTTACTTGCCATAACTATTCGCCTTTACCACTTGTATATTTCTATTTTCAGAAACTTCCATTCTAGCACTACATAAAACATCTTTTTGCTCATCGGTTAAGCCGTGACCATTGGCCAATCTATCTAAAAACCCGTTATTTAATTTAATAGCTTTAGAAAGCGCCCCTACTTCAATCAAAACATCTCTGACTTTGTCAAAATCATAACCGAATGACTGTTTTGATGAATAGGTAAGAGTTTCGCCACTTTGGGATACAATCGGGGTTCCGCCTTCTTCAAAATAAATTTTGAACACGGATTTTAAATCTTGCAACTCAGATTGCAAAGTTGTCACGGTATTTTGAACACGTAAATATCTTTCGAAAAGATATTCAACGTTATCTAATTGTTTCATTTCCCAATCATATTTTTGGTTAAAAAGTTTTTTCAGTTGCGGATATGCAAGCGCTAAAGCCATAGTATCAGCCATTGCGCGGTGGTGATTAATAAGCTCAACAGAAAACTTTTTACTCAAAGCATCAAGCCCGTGAGATTCCAAATCCGGGAAAACTTCTCTAAACATTTGTTGGGAGTCAATACGCGGATTTTCGAGTTCTTTATCAAATACGCGTTTTGACGCTTCATTCAAAAATGAGTAATCAAAAATGGCATTGTGCGCAACGATTGGATAATCTCCGATAAACTCCATTATCATCGGCATTGCTTCAGCTTCTGTCGGAGCATCTGCCACCATTTCTTCCGTTATACCGTGAATTGCAATACTAGATTTTCTGATGTGCTGTTCAGGGTTAATAAGTGTTTGAAACTTATCCTTAATCTTTCCATTTTCCAATCTTACAGCCGCAAACTCTACTAATTTCTCTCTTGTAAAATCTAATCCCGTAGTTTCAGTGTCTAAGACAATCTCAATTATTTTTTTTCTCGTCATAATATTATCCTGTTGGGTTACTCCACAATGATAGCACAAAAATAAAATTTATGTTAGAATAATAAAGTGAAACGTAAAGAAAGTTAGGAGAGTGATTATGGCAAAAGCTATCGAGATAACCGACGAAAATTTTGAACAAGAAGTTTTGAACTCTAATGTTCCTGTAATGGTTGATTTTTGGGCAACTTGGTGCGCTCCTTGCAGAAAACTTATTCCTCTTTTGGAAGAAATTGCACAAGAGTTTGATGATAAAATTAAGTTTGTAAAAATTAACACAGATGACAATATGAAAACTGCAAAGGATTATTCTATCAGTGGGCTTCCGACTATTCTTATTTTCAAAGACGGTAAAGCGCTCGAAAGAATGGTCGGAATGAATTCTAAATCAACTATTATTGCAAATATTGAAAAGTATTTGTAGTATAGGGCTATAGGGCGTTAAGACGATAGGTTCATATAAGGAAGGAAAGAAGGAAGATGTTATCAAGCATTAATAATAAAAACATACAAGAAATTGTAAAAACTTCTAACCTACAGCATATTGCAATTATTATGGACGGAAACCGTCGCTGGGCAAAGGAAAAAAATCTTCCTTCGATGCTTGGCCACAAAAAAGGCGTTGACGCTTTAAAGGCTACTATGCGCGCGTGCGATGATTTCGGCATAAAGTACCTTACCGTGTACGCTTTTTCTACAGAAAATTGGAATCGTAAAAGTGAAGAAGTTGAGTTTTTGATGAATTTACTTGGCGAAACTCTCAAAAATCAACTTGCGGAAATGCACGAAAATAATGTAGTTATAAGTTTTATCGGAGACACCTCTCGCCTAAGCGCAAAATTACAAGAAATCCTTCACAATGCGGTTGAAGTTACGAAAAACAATTCAGGCGTTCATCTTCAAATCGCATTCAATTACGGCGCACGTGCAGAACTCACCAATGCAATACAAAAAATAATTGACGCCGGCCACAGGGAAATTACAGAAGACTTAATCACTCAAAATCTCTATACATCAAGCATTCCCGACCCTGATTTACTCATCAGAACAGGCGGCGAAAAACGGATTTCAAACTTTTTATTATGGCAAATTGCATACTCTGAAATCCTTGTAACACAAGAATTTTGGCCGGATTTTGGAAAAGAACAACTGGCAAATGCAATCACTGAATTTAGTCTAAGGAAAAGAAGATATGGCGTTTAAAATAATTTTTGCAACCGGCAACGCGCACAAACTGGAAGAATTAAAAGAAATTACCGAACTTGTCACTGGAAACTCTGATTTTATAGAGTTTTCAACCCCGCCAAGCCCGTTTGACCCGGACGAAAACGGAACAACATTTGAGGCAAACTCTTTAATAAAAGCACGCGAGGCAAACAATTTGACCGGCATGATGACTCTTGCAGATGATTCGGGACTTTGCGTAGAATCGCTAGACGGCAGACCAGGCTTGCACTCCGCACGCTACGCACCTTCACAAGACGAAAAAATTTCTAAACTTTTGGGCGAAATGTCCGACAAAAACAACCGCCGCGCAAAATTCGTTTGCGCAATGACATTACTCGATAAAAACGGTGAAATCCTCTGCCAAGAAATCGGTGAATGCCATGGCAAAATTGCCTTACAACGCTCTGGCACCAACGGTTTCGGGTTCGACCCGGTATTCATTCCGGATGAACAAAACCCACAAAACATAACATTAGCGCAAATGACAGATATCGAAAAAAACACTATTTCTCACCGCGCAAACGCCCTGAAAAAAGTTATAAAATATCTACAAAATAGCGATAAATCAACATTTTAACCTCATCATGCCGGTATCTTTTCGATACTATTTAACTTATAAAAAGGTTTAAGCCAATCATGCGGAGATAATTGCTGTTTATCTCCGCATATTTTGCGGAGATACTCTTGAAAATCTCCGCAAACCATGTTATAATAATTACAAATGAAAAAATATATCTGGCACAACAAAGATTTTCCTAATTTTACATACAACAAAGAAATTGTCTTTCAATTATTAGCACAAACAAAGTTGAAAGAAGGACATTTGCTGGGCAAAATAGAAGGATTAGGCTTTGAAACCAACCGAAAAGCCCTACTTTCCACCCTAACCGAAGATGTCGTAAAATCCAGCGAAATAGAGGGATTTAGTCTTAATATTGACCAAGTTCGCTCTTCAATCGGCCGTCGTTTAGGTATTGAAACCGCGGGAGATGTCAACATCGAACGCAACGTCGAAGGAATAGTCGAAATGATGCTTGATGCAACGCAAAATTTTGACAAAGAAATGAGCGAAGAACGACTTTTTGGCTGGCAATCCGCAATGTTTCCGAGCGGATACAGCGGTTTATACAAAATCAAAACAGGGGTCTACAGAAACGATGCAAACGGCCCTATGCAAGTAATATCCGGCCCGATTGGACACGAAAAAGTTCACTACGAAGCCCCACCGGCACACACTCTAAAGGAAAAAATGGCCGAATTAATCGACTACATAAACAACGAACACGAAACCGACTTAATAATCAAAGCCGCAATCGTTCACCTTTGGTTTGTAATAATCCACCCATTTGAAGACGGCAACGGCAGAATCGCCCGCGCCTTAACCGACATGCTCTTAGCACGCAGCGAAAACTCTCCAAATCGTTTTTATTCCATGTCCGCTCAAATAAAAAAAGTTCGCAAATCATACTACGATACGTTACAACTCACCCAAAAAGAATCCCTCGACATCACCCGTTGGCTCGTATGGTTCCTGGAAAATCTAATAATCTCAATAGAAAATTCCGAATTACAACTAAAAAACACTTTAGCCCGCGCAGATTTTTGGAAAAAACACGCAACAACAGTCCTAAACGAACGCCAAGTCAAAATCTTGAACAAAGTTCTAGACCATTTTGAAGGTAATTTGACAACAACCAAATGGGCGAAAATATGCAACTGTTCGCAAGACACAGCAACACGCGACATCGCAGACCTGATTTCTAAAGGCATATTGACCAAACAAGGCGAAGCCCGAGCGACGCATTACGTTATCAATCTTACTACATCAACGAGTCGATAGTAAAATCAAACAAATCCTTAATATCCACGTCCAAAGCATTGGCAATCATTTCCAATTTATTTATTGAAATATTTGCTTTGCCTCTTTCCACTTGACCAATATAAGGAGCCGTCAATGCAGCATCAAAAGCCAACGTTTCTTGCGTAAGTTTCTTTTCAAGCCTCGTTAATCTTATTTTATATCCCAACTTTTTCAATGTATTGACGTTTTTCATACATCAATTTTAATATTGACTTATTTTTCATTCCAGTATATATTTATATTAAATAGTAACTATATTTACTTTTTTAAAATTATATATAGGATTTTAACGCATGCGGGAAATTACTCAAGAAAAATATCGTGAACTTTTAGGATTTGTTATAAGAAAACTGCGCAAAGAAAAACATACATCCGTCGATTTTGTTGCAAATTATGCTAAAAAAAGCGTTGCGCATATTTATAATATTGAACGAGGGAAAATATTTCCCTCGTTTCCAACTTATATGAAAATCTCAGAAGCACTCGGCGTCAGTTATGATTGGATTATATGCGAAATATACGAAATAATTTTCAAAATGCCGGCCAACTGATTTCACTAGCGGTAGTTTGTGAACTGCAACGGATAATCATATTTTTCTTCTTTTTCGCGCAACGCTTTAATTACCGCTTGCAAATCATCTTTATCCTTGCCCGAAACACGAACCTGATCACCTTGAATTGACGCTTGAACCTTGATTTTTAAATCCTTAATATCTGCAACAATCTTCTTAGCCAATTCTTGTGTCAAACCTTTTTTAAGTTTAACAACTTGTCTGACGTTTCCGCCAAGAGCGTTCTCAGGAGTTTGCGGATCCAAAATTCTTATATTCAAACCGCGTTTACTAACTTTTGACTGCAAAATATCATAAATATTGCGCAATTTCATCTCATCTTTTGTTGTGATAACAATTTCCTTATCCGCGTCCAATTCAATCTCAGAACCACTGTCTTTCAAATCAAAACGTGATGCAACATCTCTTTTAACTTGATCAACCGCATTCACAAGTTCTTGTCTGTCGAATTCAGACACAACGTCAAAACTACAATCTTTCGCCATAATTGACCCCTCTTTTTAAATACTACGAATCAATTATAACACAAATATATTATGGCGTAACTGGTCCTGGCGCAGGTGCCGGAGCAGGAGCAGGAGCAGGAGCAGGAGTTGCCGGTGCTTTATTAAACCAAGTCCACGGTTTGTACCAAACTTTATTACCCGTAGGTCTGCTTGGCATCTTAAACCCACTAAACCAGGATTTACCCGAGCCAACCGATTTACCTTTAAACAACGTTCTTCCCACTGCTAAAGCCAAAAAGCCCAAAGCAATTTTGCCCATAGTTTTTAACGTTCTTTCGTTTTCTTTATCTTTTTGATTCATTATATGCAACGTATCACGGTCCAAACGTGACGGCAAAGATACTCCGCCAAGATAATTGGTATTACACATTCCAAAACCACCGTACATCGAACCCATTCCCATCATGGTAGGGTCAAGTTCAAACGGCAATCCCATACCGGCAGCCATCATATCACGATGCATCGGGGGAGTATACATTTCACCTATCATTGGACACATAATACCAACCTCAAAATTTTACAAAATAACCTTTACAAATATATAAAGATTTAATAATGCCAATAATTGCCATGGTTTGAGAGGTTTAGTAAAGTTTTGTAACAAAAAGACCCTATCAAAACTGATAGAGTCTTTTTAATCTTTGTTTTATATGTGCTTACTTCGCTGAAGAAACCATATCGAACAATACTTGGAAAGCTTCTTTATCATTAACCGCCAAGTCAGCGAGCATTTTTCTGTTAACGATAACATTAGCTTTTTTGCAAGCATTAACGAAACGAGAATAGCTCATTCCGCGTTCTCTAACAGCAGCATTGATTCTGATAATCCAAAGGCGACGCATATTACGTTTTGTAGCACGTCTGTCTCTGTAAGCATATTTCAATGCTTTCATTACAGCAATATTAGCAACTTTAAAAATTCTGCTTCTTGCACCAATAAAACTTTTTGCAAGTTTAAGTATCTTTTTATGTCTTTTGCATCCGACATTTCCACGTTTTACTCTCATTGTTCACACTCCTATCTTGAATACTTCTTGTAAGGTAACTCTTTTGAAATCAATTTTCTGTGCGTATCAGAAATAGACACGACTTTGAAAATCTTACGTTTTCTTGATTCGGATTTGTGTTGGAGCAAGTGTCCGATACCTGCTTGTCTTCTTGTGATTTTACCTGTTGCAGTAACTTTGTAGCGTTTTGCAGCAGATTTGTGAGTTTTCATTTTTGGCATTTTCTTCTCCTTTTTGTTTTGCCCGAGGTCCGAAACCGAAAAATCAGCCCATCAACTCGGAGTGAAGTATTTATATACGAAAAACTTATGGCATACCAAAGCCATAAAATCTTCGGCTTTTTATATTCTACATGGTAATAATTTTTATGCAAGCAGGGGTAAATGTTTATTATAAATATTTTACATTTTGACCAAATCATGGTAAAATTTGATTATGAGCAGATTAGATGAAAGAATTGAAAATTTTAATAAAGCTTTTGGAATTTTGACTGAAGCAAAAAATGAATATATTTCAGACAAAACAAAAGTTCTAAACCATATGGCGCTTATTCAGTCTTATGAAGTTTGTTTTGAATTGGCCTGGAAGGTTTTAAAGGATTACTTAGCTGAAAACGGAATTTTGGTATATTTACCTAAAGAAGTTATAAAAGAGGCCTTTAATAAAAGAGTCATTGAAAACAGCCAACTTTGGATTAATATGTTAGACTCAAAAAACGCAATTTCTCATGAATATAAAATGGATAAAGTTAATATTATTCTTGAAAATATCAGTTCTGTTTTTTATAATGAATTAAACAATTTTTCTAAATGGTTGGACAACATAAATGGATAAATTTGGTTTGCCACAAGAAACAATAAATGAATTATTAAACTATTTCAAACAAAAAAAAGAAATAGAAAAGGTTGTTATATATGGCTCGAGAGCAAAAGGAACTTATCATACAGGTTCAGATATTGATTTTGCAGTATGGACTAAAGATAATATTGCAACAACAATTTTATCAGAACTGGACGACTTACCTACTCCATACATGTTCGATGTCACAGATTATAAAAATTTAACTCACGAAGAAATGAAAAAAAGCATAGACACCTATGGTAAAGTATTTTACAACGCTGAGTAATATTCTTTCAATATTTTAGCGTCTATTTCGATGTTAGGGCTTTCGCAGGTTATTGCGCCGCGAACGTCAAATTCTTTGAATACTTTCAGTAAATCTTTATAATTCATATCCGCTTCTTCAAAATTCAAGTGGCAACGTTCTCCTTTTGCCGTGTATTGAATCCCCGCCAAGTGTGCGTGAAATGTTTTCAACGCCTTATCGCCCAACTCATTGCCTATCTTTTCAAAAATTTGCGAAAATTCATCGTAAGTATTAAATTCACCGGCACTTCTGGCATGAAGATGAGAGAAATCTATGCAAGGCAAAACTAAATCAAATTCTTTGGAAAGTCTTACAACCTCATCCAAATCTCCCCATTGAGTAGCCTTACCTGTAGTTTCAGGTCGAACCCATAAATCTATACTTTCTGATTTTAGCGCTTTTTCTATTATTTCATTGCAGTTTTTAACCTGAGAATACACGGTTTCCTTATCTTTACCCATATAAAATGCAGCGTGATATGTTATACTAAAAGCCCCCGTATCACGAGCTGCACGCGCGGTTTCGATAATTCGGTTTATACTGGCTTCGATTTTTTCTTCTTCGGGGGAATTTAAATTTATATAAAACGGACAATGAGCAGTCAAAACAAAATTATTTTCCTGACGAATAGAATTAACAAGTTGACGAGTTGGCTCGGTCATCTTAACACCGTGAACAAATTCCAACTCCATTCCGTCAAGTTCCATAGTTTTAAGGATTTCAAACGCCTGTTTGTAACCACCTTTAGAAGTTGTGGTGGAAGGCATACCCGCTGTCAAAAAATTCAATTTATCAAACTCAAATACTCTTGCCAAAATAAACTCCTATTCCTGTAAATAATAAACATATTATCACACTTATTAAAATATAACCTAATGATTGCAATACTTCACCTTTTTCTAACATTTTAAACAATTCCAAAGAAAAAGTACTAAATGTTGTCAATCCACCACAAAAACCCACTGTTAATGCAAGTTTTAATTGATTTGAAATTTCAACTTTATCCACAAATATCACATATAAAAAACCAATAATTAAACTACCTAAAATATTTACAATTAATGTCGGTGCTGGAATATATAAATTTGCTAAATATCTTAATACAGAACCAATACCACCACCAATAAATATTGCAAATATATTAAACATTCACACTCTCCAAAAGACTTTCCAAAATCTCCTCAGCATCCTGAACCATTTTGCAGCAATGATGTTTTCGCTCTATTCCTTCAAGCCCGTGAGTTAATATTTTACAACAAGTTACTTTGTTACGAGCTTTAAATTCATCAATAAAAGCTTTTGCTTTTTGACGGGCAACAACTTCGTTTCCTTTAGAATTCTCACGGCCAAAATTATACCCCAAAACCATTTGTGCAGCCGCAACCGCACCGCATAAACAACCACTCGACATACCACCTGAAAAACTTGTTGCAACCGGCAACAATTCAGCTGAACATAATCCCTTATCAACAGCTACTTTTATAATACTTTCTGAACAAGAGTACCCGTTCATAAAATAATCAACTGCTTTTGTCATCTAAAAACCTTTCAACAATAATATAACGTAAGCCCGCTATATTAGCACAATTACCCTTAGCGAATTTGAACAGGCATTACCAAACAAACAAAATCATCTTCACTGTTTGGTCTCAAGACTGTTGCAGAAAGGCTTGTATTCAAACCTATTTTTACTTCATCGCTATCAATATTTTTCAATGCTTCCAACATATATTTGTAGTTAAAAGCAATTGTTAAAGGTTCAGCGGTATATTCAATATCAATATTTTCTTCTGATTTACCTGAATCCGGCGTATCAGCGGTCAAGTTCAAATTATTATCCGCAAATTCAAACTTTGCAATACTTGTTTTTTCGTTAACCATGACAGAAACTCTATCGAGCGCAGAAATCATTTGAGAAACATTCACGATTGCTTCTTTCGGACTTTCTTGCGGAATAAGTTTATTATATTGTGGGAATTGACCTTCCAAAAGTCTGGAAATTGTAATTGTTTTTTCTGATTTAATTACGATTCTGCTGGTTTCTGCGTAAATTTTTACGTTATCTTCATCTATGAAAGAACACATTTTTGCAAATTCATTAATAGTTCTTGCCGGAATAATCAACAAATTTGTTTTGGAATTTTCAATATTTTCTCTTACTCGTGCAAGTCTGTTGCCGTCAGTTGACGCAACTTCCAGCGTATTTTCGGAAAGACTGAAGACTATGCCGGAAAGAAGATTGCTATTTTCATAAGCAGCAGCTGCAAAACCTGCTTGACGAACGGCTTTTGTCAAAACTTTAATAGGAATTTCAAAACAATTAGCATCATCTACTTCGACATTAGAACATTCTTTTGGAAACTCATCTGCTGAAATCCCAATAATATCGAATTTTGTTTTTTTACAAGTGATATGAACTAAAGGTTCGCCGCTTTCCATTTCAAAAGTTACGAGGTTGTCGTTCAATTTAGAAACAATTTCGTTAAGTGTTTTTGAAGGAAGAGTAATTTTGCCTTCTTCTTCAACTTGAGCATCAACAGTTGTAACAATTGTCATATCTAAATCGGTAGCCACAAGTTTTATGGCGTTTGTTCCAACGGTTTCGATATAAATATTCAAAAGCACTGGCTGCAAAGCTTTCACACTGGTAGCTCTTTCAACAATTTTTATACCGTTATACAAATCCTCTTTTTTTATAACAAACTTCATACCTAAATGCTCCTATTTTATAATCTGATTATATTACAAAAAACAAGCAAATTACAACAAAACTATTGATATTATTAAGAAAGCGCAATATATTTTTTTTAATAGCAAAATTTTTTTTCAGAAGTTTTCTACAATTATGAAAATAATTAGTATTAATAAAAATGTACATACTTACAAAAATAATAATATAAACAGCAAAAGTATTGATAACAGAAGCACACAACCCATCAAACCCAATCAAAACATCAACTTCAAAGGTAATCTACTTAAAGATATTTTTGTCAAAGTAGAGCGTAATTTGCAATTTAAAAAAGCTCAAAAATTTGCAACAGATTTACACAATTATGTAATTAAAAACGGCAAAGAAAATGAATTCCTTTTGCGCCAAATTGATATGGACAAACTCGAAGGATTACAAAACGGTATAAAAGTTTTTGAAGGTATGACAATGAAAGAAATTCAATATACAAGTGAATTTCTACATGTTATAGCTGTAAAACGCGGTTGTACTCATATGTGTGGCCATTGTTATGCCAGTGCAAAACCTAGTAATCGACAGATGAGTTTTGAAGACTTTACAGATATTACAGACGGTTTTAAAACTATAAGAGAAAGACTTCATGGCCTGGATATTTATGGTTCTAATATAAAAGTAACGGGAGAAGATAGAGGCTTGTATGCTTCAACAGAACTTTTCTATGACGCTGACTGTATGGATATAGTACTGAAAGACAAAAACGGTAAAGAACACGATTTTACAGAACTTGCAAGCATCTTGTATGATTCTCTAAACAGAAAAACAGTTTTCGACACAGCAGGATGGAACAAAAATAACGAAAAATTACAAAAAAGAGCGGAAAAATACGCCGAATATTTTGCCAACCCTGAGAATATGGATATGTTAAAACAATTTAATGTATCGTTTAATGTTTTTAACGCTTCATATATTGCATCAAGAAAAGCTTTGAAAAATGGGGATTATGATAAGGCTAAAAGGTTAAAAGAAAAGTTTTTAGATAACAGTGCGAATGCACTTTTTACTTTCACCCCGGTTGCACACAATGATAATTTTAATGTTTTAGTCAGAGCATTTCATCCAAGCGTAAAAAATTCAAATGATTATAACGCAAAAAATATGACGTTGTTGTTAAAAAATTTGATGGAAAAACTCCAGCAGCTTTATATAAATGATTTAAAAGGCGAACAAAAATTTGTAAAAACAATGAATGACTGCAAGAAATATATTAATATCTATGCAGTAAAATTAGGTAAAATTGACACCAGATTGAACAATTCGGGTCGAATGCGAGAGTTTGTAAAAGAACACAATTTGCAAAACACCGGGTTGCAGAATTTAGACGAACACATACCGCAGATTATAGAAAATTTATACCCATCGGACAGACTTTCAAAAATTATTCACCATCGACTTATTGATGCAGACGGGCGTGTTTATTATATGGATTATGCAAGGGTTATTCCGACAGAAATTCAATTAAATATTTCGGGAAAAAACGAACCAACGCCAAAGTTTGACGGATTATTAAAAGATATTGTTATAACGAAAGATAACATAAATTATTAGTGACGACTATGACTGCTATTATTATTACTATTATTTGTTTATAGTTTTATTATAGTTTCGCTTTTAGTTTGTAACTCTTGTCAGAAACTTTTCTATTATTTACTATATATATAAATTAATTAAATATATAAAACTAATAGTCATAGTAAGCTCAAAATATTTGTAGAAAACTCCTGAAAGTGACTAATAACAATGGTTTTCATTGTAAAAAAATTGTAGAAAAATATTGAATGACTATTAGAAAAATCAGTAAACACTAAAAAAATAATAATAGTAGTAGTAGAAAACTCATAACAATTGTAGAAAACCCAAAACTTTTCTACAATAAAAACAAAAGTTTTCTACAATAATATTTGATTTTGCTAAAATCCTTGTACCGCAATAGTTTCACTATGATTATGAGTAAAATTTAACACAAAAAAGTACGACTCTTGAATATTTTTCTATAATCATCACTTTTCAATCATCTCAAAATCTTTAGGTAATTTTTCCCAAATTTTTTCTAAAAATTTCCCAGGACTAATCCCAAATCCCTCCGCTATTTTAAAAAGGGTCGTTAACTGCGGATCCTTTAGTCCCCTCTCTGCTGAACTTATTATTGATATAGATAAGTCGTTTTCACAAGCAAATAAAAATTGACTCTTATCTCCACGTAATTCCTTCATCGTGTCTGCCAGAGCCTTTAAAATTAATTTTTTTTTAGTTTGAATTTGTTCTTTTTCTTGCATAATTATTATACTAATGCTATTATAGTTCTATCGCTTTCACGAACGCGATAGTGTTAGAGGAGAATATGGATAAACGCATAGTTTTAGTAGATTTAGATGGAGTACTTAATTTTTATACAGGTGATTATGTAGAAGATTATATACCACCCCTGCGTGAAGGTGCAAGAGAATTTATTACTGAACTGAGTCTTAAATATAATTTGAAATTGTTTACAACAAGAAATTGCGAAACGGCAAAACAGTGGCTCGTCGTAAATAATTTGGATAAATATTTTTCTGAAGTCACAAATATGAAAAAAACTGCTTGGTTGGTTATTGATGACAGATGTTTGACATTTAAAGGTGACTACACGGATACGCTTAATCAAATTGAAAAATTCAAACCTTGGTATAAAAATTAGAAAAAATAATGCTACCGTTCTAAGGTAGCATAACTATTATTGTACTACTTTTTCCAGTCCTTTAGGTTTGTCAACATTATGTTTTAAACGCAAGGCCATCTCAAGTGAGAACAGTTGCGATATGACTAAAACCGCAAAAGACTTGACCAATGAACTTTCTATGTTTACGTTTATGTTCGAATTTGCATTTATTTTGTCGTTAGCATTTCCGATTAAGAAAACAAATGGTTTGTAATCTTTTTTGATTTTGTTTAAGTTTTTCGTTGAAGTGTACGTTAAATCGTTAGTCGCAATGTATAATAGTGCAGATTTTTCGTTTAAAACCGCAACATGGCCATGCATAAATTCACCTAAAATATAAGAATTTATGTTTAAATATGTTGTTTCTTTCATTTTAAGTGCAGTTTCTCTTGCAAGCGCATAAGCGATTCCGTCTGCCGTAATAATAATGTTTTTATATGCAAGTAACATTTTGGCTTGCTTATGGATATTATGACGCAACGAGAGCGTGTTATTTAAGGCAGGAGGAAGAGTTTTAAGGTCCTTTAGATAGAAAGAAACGTCAATGTTTTTAAGCTGCGCATATTTGAGTACAAGTAATGTTGTGCAAAGCATCTGAGCCGTTAGAGATTTTGTTGCTGCAATGCTTTTTTCTTCACCTGCGTGACAATTTATTTGATAATCCGCCAATTTCCAGATTGATGAATTTTCAGAATTTGTTATGCAAAGAGTTTTTAAGTTGTATTCTTTAGCTTTCATCAATGCTTTGTTGGTATCGGATGTTTCCCCGGATTGAGTGATAAATATGTAAAGTAAATTTTCACTACGCGGAATAATTGATTTTAGTAAAAATTCACTTGAATAAACGGCTGTAGCCTCAATGTTTGCTATTTTATCGAATAAATCAGCGCTGAATCGTGCACAGTTGTAAGATGAACCGCTTGCGATGAGTACAACTTTTTCAATATTTTCAGGAACATTGAGTTTTATATTTTCGCCATCAACATAGCACTCCAAAATATCACTCAAAATTTTGGGTTGAGCGTAAATTTCACGTTCCATGAACGTTTTTTCTTTTTTTGATCTTAAAAACATTTCCACCTTTCCTTATGCGTCCAGAATAGATTTCAATAAATCGTTGACTGTTTTAGGGTTAGCACGACCCTTAGTTTCTTTCATAACTTGGCCGACGAAGAAACCGAAGAGTTGGACTTTTCCGCCTTTATAAGCCGCTACTTGGTTAGGGTTAGCGTCAACTGTTTTTTGAACAATTTCTTTGATTGCGCCTTCATCGCTAATTTGACTCAAACCTTTTTCTTCTACTATTTGAGAAGCAGCTTTGCCGGTTTGCATAATTTCAACGATAATTTGTTTACCGATGTTGTTAGAAATTGTACCTTTTTCGATTAATGAAATCAGTTCGGCAAGATTTTGCGGAGTTAGTTTTGTTTCTTTGAGTTCCAGTTTTTCTTCTTTCAAATATGCTGCAATTTCACCCATAATAAAGTTTACGGCAGTTTTTGCATTAGCACCGAGTTCAAGAACTTTGTCAAAGAAAAGAGCCAGTTCCATTTGTTCGACGACAACATTGGCGTCGTATTCACTGAGGCCTAAACCTTGATATCTTGCGCGTTTTTGAGAAGGAAGTTCAGGCATTTTGTCTTGAATTTCTTTAACCCATTCGCGAGAAATAACGAGTGGTTTTAAGTCAGGTTCAGGGAAATATCTGTAATCGTGCGCGTCTTCTTTGCCTCTCATTGAACGTGTTTCTTTGAAATTATCATCCCAAAGACGAGTTTCTTGAACTACTTGTCCGCCTTCTTCCACTATTTCGATTTGGCGATCAATTTCATATTCGATTGCTCTTTGAAGCGCAGAGAAACTATTTACGTTTTTAATTTCCGCACGCGTTCCGAATTTGTCAGAACCTTTTGGCATAATTGAAATATTGGCGTCACATCTCATTGAGCCTTCTTCCAAATTGCCGTCACAAACACCTATATAGCGAACAATGTTGCGCAACTCTTCCATATAAGCGCGAGCTTCTGCGGATGAGCGCATATCAGGTTCAGAAACAATCTCAAGAAGAGGTGTTCCTGCGCGGTTAAGGTCAACAAGTGAATAGCTTGAACCTGCAAGTCCGTCTGCACCTGCGTGAACAAGTTTTCCGGCATCTTCTTCAAGGTGCGCACGTGTAATTCCGATTTTTTTACCGTTGATTTCAAGATAACCGTTTACGCAAATCGGCTCATCGTATTGTGAAATTTGATAGCCTTTTGGAAGATCCGGGTAGAAATATTGTTTTCTGTCGAATTTGCAACGCTCAGGGATTTCGCAATTTAAGGCTAAACCTGTCAAAATACCCATATTTACAACTTCTTTGTTTAAAACAGGCAAAACCCCAGGCATACCTAGCGTGATAGGGGAAGTTTGGCTGTTAGGTTCTTGACCGAATTCAGTTCCGTCCGGTGCAAAAATTTTCGATTTTGTTTTGAGTTGAGCGTGAACTTCAAGTCCGATTACGACTTCATATTTATCTCTTATATCCATAATGTCTCCTTTTGAATAAATTATATCACGAATTTATCGTTTAAGAATAGAAATTTTATCAATTTCTCTCTCTACTGCTTTGTATGAAATTAAATAGTCAACAATTTCTTGGGCATTTTTTGCAACATAATATAATTCTTTAGTTGACTCATTTGCAAAGTGTTCGTTGACCATTTGGTTGAAAAATTCTATTAATTTGTCATAAAAATTATTTGGGTTAAAAATGATAATAGGTTTTGAATTGTAGCCAAGTTGTTTTTGAACAATCATTTCGGAAAGTTCCTCTAAAGTTCCGAATCCGCCGGGAACGGCCACGACTGCGTCAGAAATCTCATCGAGTTTGGCTTTGCGTGAGCGCATTGTGTCGGTAACGTGTAATTCGTCACAAATACTGCTGCATTCCGCACCTAAAATATTGTGGAGTTTTTCAGGAATTACACCGAAAACTTTGGCCCCTTCGTGTTTGGCGGATTGAACACAAGTCCACATCAGGCCTAAATTACTGCCGCCATAAACAACATCAAAACCGGCTTTACCCAAAAGACGTCCCAGTTCTCCGACCTCTTCATAATATATTTCGTTTAAAAAATTACTTGACGAGGCAAAAATACAAACTCTTTTCTTATTCATCGAATCCTCCACCAATAATATAGTAATATGAACAATTTATTCCCAAACCTTTGTCGGAACAGTCCACCTTTAAATTAGGAAGGTCCAATTGTTTTCCAAAGGGTTCAATTTGTCCTTGACTGTAGATATTGATACCAAAAATATCTTTACCCCAACGGTTTGGTGGAAGGAGTCCGTTCAAATCAAACATTAGCATGAAAATAGGGTCAGACGGGTTGTCTGAATCCAAATCTTTTATGCCGATTATGGAATTATTTTCTGCAAAATAGAAATCTTCAAAATAGTATGTTTGATTTTTTCCGATGCGAGATTTATTCATATATCGCGGACGATAATGCCTTTTAGGAACGTTATTCGGCGAAATTCTCAAATAAGGTTGCATCAGCAAAATCATTAAACGACTTCTTTCTTCGTTGGTTTGAGCGTTTTTCAGATTTTTTATTATATCTTCATTTGCATGAGTGTTCAAGACAGAAAACATATAATTAACACGGTTGTATTTTTCGTTCCAACGTGAAATCAGACTTGCTTGTCTTGCGTTTTGAATTGTTGTTGGCAAAAGAAGAACAAATATTGCAAAAATTGCAAACAGTGTCAAAGTATATTCAATTTTCCAGAATTTTCTAAAATTCATAAAATAGTACTCCGATTTTTGTTTTTAAGCCAAATCCATCATTCTTTTTTCTTTGATTAATTTGTCATAAATCCATTCAGGAACAAAGTTTTTGCCTAAAACTATTTGTCCGTTAATAGCGTTTGGAGCGTGGAAATCTGAACCACCTGTGACGATGAGTCCGAGTTCTTCTGCCATAGATGAGAAATATTCAACACACGCCGGTGAGTGTTTTCTATGATATGCTTCGATTCCGCGTAGGCCACAAGACATCAAGTTTTTGATGAGTTTTTCTGCAATATCAATATCATAAGGGTGCGCAATGACCGGCACTCCGCCTGCGCCATAGATAACTTCTACCGCATCGTAAGGTGAAACGGTTTTTCTCGGAACATAAACGGGGGATGAATCATTAATATATTTTCCATAAGCTTCAATAACATTACTTGTTCCGCCGGCATTTGCGATGGCTTTGGCTATGTGTGGACGGCCGATACTACCGCCGGATGCAACTTGTTTTTGTATATCTTCAAAGCGAATTTTTATTCCTTCTTTTTTGGCAAGAAGGGTTATTATTTCATTTGTTTGTTCAATACGGGCTTGTTGTTGTGTTTTTAAAAGAGTTTTAAAATCGCTGTTTTCGTGATCCATAAAATAGCCCAAAATATGGACTTCGTAATTTTTATGTAATGTGTTAATTTCTACTCCGTTTATAACTTCAAGTTTATCAGAAAGATTTTTTCTTTTTATATATTTTTGAGCGACTTGGTACGACAATATATTATCGTGGTCAGTCAAAGAGATTGCCTGTAAACCGACGTCAATTGCGGTATCGACGATTTTTTCAGGTGAGAACACGCCGTCCGAGTATAGCGTGTGCACATGCAAATCAATTTTCATTTTCCTTTATTTCCTCTACTTTACTATTACAAGAAATCCTTTTTATAGTAACAGCATAGCCCGTATTTACATCAATTTCTACTTCAACTCCATTAATTTGGGTTTCAGAGCTTTCTGCTACCTCGTAACGTTCAGGCATACAGGTTAGAAATCTGTTGAGGGAAGTTTTGTAATCCATTCCGATTATACTTTCAACTGCACCGCAAAATCCGGCGTCTGTTATGTATGCCATATTGTTTATAATCTTTTCATCAGCTGTTTGAACGTGGGTATGAGTTCCAAAAAACGCACTAACACCAAGTTCTGAACAGTATTTGCCAAAACATATTTTTTCAGCCGTGGCTTCAGCGTGAAAATCCACAATAATTATTGGCGTTTCTTTTTTTATTTCATCGATTGTCGGGCCGATTATTTCCCACGGCGAATCTATAGGACTCATAAAAACGCGACCTAAAAAGTTTATTACGCCTATTTTAACTCCGTTTGTTGTTGTGAATATTTTCCATCCAAATCCTTTTGTACCTTTTGGATAATTAAGCGGACGGATTAAGTTTTCGGCGGCGTCGATGTACTCCCAAATTTCTTTTTTATCCCAAATATGGTTTCCTGACGTTATGCAATCAACTCCGAATTCTAAGAGATTGTTGTAATTTTTCTTTGTGAGTCCAAATCCGTGCGATGCGTTTTCACCGTTAGCGATGACAAAATCGTAATTTTTTTTATTTTCAGCCAAAAAATCTCTGATGACATTGCGGCCTGAACGACCAACAATGTCACCAAAGAATACTATTTTTACTGTTTGTTTATTTTCGACTGTCATTTTTCCCTTATCTTTATAAGCTCCGTGGCTCTGTTCGGCGGTTATTTGGCAATCTCAGTTGTTCTGAATTCACGAACCACCGTAACTCTTATTTGTCCTGGGTAATCGAGTTCATCTTCGATACGTTTTGCAACGTCGCGAGCGAGTTTTTGTGATGCTAAATCATCAAACATTTCTGCTTGAACGATAATTCTTACTTCGCGACCGGCTTGAACAGCGAAGGATTGTTTGATGCCTTCATAACTATTTACGATTTCTTCGATTTTTTGTAGACGTTTGATGTAAATTTCTAACGTGTCGCGTCTTGCACCCGGTCTGCCTGCTGAAATAGCGTCGGCAATTTTTACTAAAACCGCCTCGATTGAATTTGCAACGACGTCATCGTGGTGAGCCTCAATTGCGTGAAGAATTTCAGGTTTTTCTCCGTAACGGTTTGCAAGTTCAACACCGAGTTGAATGTGAGTACCTTCTTGAGTTTGGTCAACAGCCTTACCGATATCGTGGAGGAGGCCTGCACGTTTTGCAACGGCAACATTTGCGCCTATTTCAGCAGCCAACATGCCGGCAATTGCACCGACTTCAATTGAGTGTTTTAAAACATTTTGGCCGTAACTTGTTCTGTAATATAAACGGCCCAAAGTTTTGATTAACTCTTTATTTAAGCCCATTACGCCCATTTCAAGAACTGCATTTTCACCTTCGTGCCAAATCTTTTTGTCAATTTCTTCTCTTGCTTTTTCGACAGTTTCTTCGATTCTTACAGGGTGAATACGTCCATCAACGATGAGTTTTTCAAGGGTTAATTTTGCAATTTCGCGTCTGATAGGGTCGAAACCTGAAAGAACTACAGCTTCCGGGGTATCGTCAATGATTAAATCGACCCCGGTAAGAGTTTCCAGTGTTCTTATGTTGCGACCTTCGCGGCCGATGATGCGGCCTTTCATATCGTCATTTGGCAACGCTACGACTGAAACGGTTGTTTCTACAACTTGTTCAATCATACATCTTTGCATTGTTGTTGAGAGAATTTCTTTTGCCTTTTCAAGTGAAACTTCTTTAATTTTTGCCTCATTCTCTCTTATTAATTGCATTTGTTCTTGCGCTAAGTCATTCTTAATTTGTTCTAAAAGCATTTTTTTAGCGTCATCGGCAGAAAGTCCTGAGATTCTTTCGAGTTCTTCTGTTTGTTTTTGAACAATGTCTGCCAGATAGTCTTCTTTTTCTAATAATTCGTCAAGTTTTCTTTGAACTTGCAAGTCTTTTTCGGTATATTCTTGAATTTTATCTTCAAGCATATCCTCTTTTTTTGTAAGTTTTTGTTCTAATCTTGCAAATTCTTGACGTCTTTCTCTTTCTTCTTCGTTGAGTTTTTCTCTGTCTGATTGTAACTCTTCTTTTGCTTTAATTCTCGCTTCTTTCAATAAGAGATTTTCTTTTTCCGAGATTGATTTTTTTTCGAATTCAACTTCGGATAATGCTCTTTTTACTTTTGAATTCTGAGAGATAAGCACGAATGTCAATGCTATTACCGCAATGACAGCAACAACTAATAAAATGTTAGTCATGTTCTTATCCTTTTCTATTTTTAAATAAGATATGCAACGCCTGATACATATATCCTACCAGGTATATCTTAGAATTTTATTTATAAATTTTTAGATATTTACTACTGCATAAATTATAAAAAAATATTTATCTACTACATCTAAAAATATAGTAACATATATTATTGTATTTGTATAGTATTATTTCGTTTTTGTTACGTCTTATCCTCTTTTCGGATGATATTATTGCGAAAATTCTTAACATTTTTGCGCGGTGGACTTTACGGGTATATAATTTTCTATATGAAAAGACTTTTTTTCTTATTAAAATTTCTTTTGATTATGCTGTTTGCATTTACTCAAACGGCTTTTGGTGCTGATTTTAAAGTCGTTTCTGCAAATTATGATTTGTCTAACGCGATTGTTGTTTTGAGTGCGAAAGATACTATTGACGGTACTATCGCCGAAAATATTCAATTAAAAAAACTTGAAAATCCGACAAGATACTATTTTGATATAAATTCAACTGTATTAACCATCCCAAAACAGGATTGGGTTTTTCATAGCGGAAACTTTGATAGAATCTTGATTAGCCAGTTTCAGAATAACCCAAATATTGTACGTGTAGTTTTGTATCCAAAGAATGACAAACTTGTTCAAAACATTAAATTTTATCGCATAAAAAATAATATTATTATGCGTTTAAACGGAAATGATATTCAAAATGATTATTTCCAGCATGTTTATCGTGACGAACACGCATCGTCCAGTGATTTTTACGAGAATTTGAAAGTTGTCTATTCAGAGCCGGAACCAGTTTTGAATATGGCAGATGAAATTCAAAATGCTTTTAATGTGCAACCCCTGAAAACCCAAGCAGTGCAAAAGGATGAGTTGGATTTCAAAAAGTTTAAACTTAATACAAAATATTATTTAAATAATATTACGGCAAGACCAAACTCTATTCTTTTGAGTGGTTTAGGCGAAATGACCTATGAAAAACCGATGGTTTTGCAAAATCCAACACGATTAATTTATGATTTCCCGAACGCTTTATCGGCACCCGAAGTTCGAAATAGAGAATATCAAATCAACGAAACTGATAAAATAGTTATCGGTCAATTTTCTATTAATAAAGTTCGCGCCGTAATTTATACAGAAAACGTCGAAAAATATACTCCCGTGATTTCTGCGGACAATCAATCAGTACTTTTTATTGATCAAAAAAGTTATGATATGACACAGTTGGTTCAGACTTGCGCGCGTTCTGTCGGTTATGTTCCGCAAGAAATTAACGACTTAACCCAATCAATGATTTTGAACTTTGATTATCCGGTTATCCATAGCGTTGAAAGAAGACCTAATGCGCTTATCTTGACGCTTTATAATGTTATTAATTTTGATGAAGAAAGTTTCAGTGAACAATTTTCAGGTTCATTTTTTGGAGTTGCAAAAGTTATATGTTCAGAAAAAAATGCGGGGGTAAGGATATATTTACCTTTGCGTCAAGAATCCCAAGTTAATACATACATGGGCGCTGATGGCAAATCCGTAAAAGTTGTATTAAAAGAAACCGCAAGAAGTAAAAAACAATTGTTTAACGTTCCTGTGGGTAAAATACCTTCAAAACGTATTGTCATTGACGCCGGCCACGGCGGTACGGATTATGGTGCAATCCGTGGTGAAATAAATGAAAAAGACATAGTTCTTGATGTTGCAAAAAAAGTTCAAAAAGAATTAACAAAACTTGGACACAAAGTAATTATGACGCGCAGCGGTGATGATTACATCTCTCTTCAAGACCGAGTTGATGTGAGTGAAAAAGAAAAAGGCGATATTTTTGTAAGTATTCACGTAAATTCCAGCGTAAAACCTGAGATTGAAGGGGTTGAAACGCATTATTATCACCAAGAAAGTATGGGACTTGCGCAATCTGTTCACGAAGCTTTGATAAGTAATTTACAACCTTTCGATAGAGGCTTGTTTAAGTCGAAGTTTTATGTTATAAATCATACAGAGATTCCGGCTATTCTTTGCGAAATTGGTTTTATTTCAAACGTAGAAGAACAAAAACAATTAATCACCGAAAAAAGAAAGCGGGAAACGGCAAAAGCTATTGTTGAGGGAGTATTGAACTATTTTGGACAAGAGTGATAAGAAAAACTTACCGATTGCGTTTTTTGATTCAGGTGTCGGTGGTTTAACGGTTTATAAAGAAGTAAAAAGACTTTTACCAAACGAAAAATATCTCTATTTTGGTGACACGCTTAACATGCCTTACGGTGAAAAAACGCCGCAAGAATTGGTTAAAATCGCACGTCGAATTTTTGATTTTTTTGCATCACGAGGGGTTAAGGCTGTTGTTATGGCTTGTAATACGACATCTGCTATGACTTATGACGTTTTGAAAAACGATTATGATTTTAAAATTTATCCGATAATCCAATCTGTTGCAAAAGTTTTGTCCAAATTACCTATTTCCCGACTTGGAGTTTTTGCGACTCCCGCAACGATTAATTCACAAGCTTATTCCCGTGAGATTAACAAATTTAATTCAACAATAGGCGTGAGGGAAATCGCTTGTCCAGCGTGGGTTCGTATTGTAGAAGAAAACAGACTTAATCAGCCACAAAGCTTGTTGCAAATTAAAGAAAAAATGGACGAAATGCTTGTCTATAACCCGGAACGCATTGTCTTAGGTTGTACCCATTACCCATATTTAAAAGAAATTCTAAAACAATTTTATCCCGAAGAAAATTTAATTGACCCATCAAAATATTTTGCAGAATTTATCAAAGAAGATTTGCAATCTTGCGGACTTTTAAGTGACATTGTTTCCGGCGCGGAAAAATTTTATGTCTCATCAAACCCGGAGAATTTCAAAACAGCCTCAAAACTCTTCTTTGAACTGAATGAATTGCCTGTGTTGGTTGGGTTGGAAGGTGAAGAAAATGGAAAATAATATAATAATTTATCAAACACAAGATGGGCAAACAAAAATTGATGTAAAAATAGAAAATGAAACTGTATGGCTTACTCAAAAAGACATGGCAGAGTTGTTTGAAACAACAAAACAAAACGTGAGTACGCATATTAAAAACATTTTTAACGAGGGAGAGTTAAATGAAAATTCAGTTGTAAAGGATTTCTTTACAACTGCCGATGATGGAAAAAACTATAATACAAAGCATTATAATTTAGATGTAATTATTTCGGTAGGCTACAGAGTTAAATCATTGAGGGGAACCCAGTTTAGAATTTGGGCAACGAATATTTTAAAAGAGTATATGCGTAAAGGTTTTGCTCTTAATGATGATTTATTAAAACAATCTAGTGGAGGCGGTTACTGGAAAGAGCTTTTGGAAAGAATTAGAGATATTCGGTCCAGTGAAAAAGTTTTTTATCGTCAAATATTAGATATATATGCAACCAGTATAGACTACAATCCGAATTCTGATGAAACTAAACTTTTCTTTAAAGTTGTACAAAATAAAATGCATTTTGCAGCTCATGGACATACTGCGGCAGAAATTATTTATTTGCGGGCTGATAGTAACAGAAATAATATGGGTTTAACTGTTTTTAAAGGAAATCATCCTCGAAAGGATGAAGTTACAATTGCAAAAAATTATCTTGATGAAAAGGAATTGAATATACTTAATAGAATTACATCTGCATATTTGGAATTTGCAGAATTGCAAGCTATTAGGCAAGTTCCGATGTCTATGAAAGATTGGATAGCTAAATTAGATGATTTTATAAAAATGACAGGTAGTGAATTACTTCAAAATCCCGGAACAATAACAAAACTTGAAGCGGATAACAAAGCCTTAGCTGAGTATGCTAAATATAGAGAATCAATAAAAGACGAACTTTCTGAAGTTGAAAAACACTTTTTAGCCAGTGTAAAAAAAAATAGAAAACAAATTGAACAAAAAGGCCGATAAAGTTAAAATATATTAAATTTTCACATACGCTTTAATAATTTTATTGCTTTTAGTGTCGAGGATTGCTTGTTGTAGGTTCTCAAGCGGGTAAACGGTGGAAAGCCCTTCAACTTTTACTGCTTTGGTTTTAAGCAGGTGCAAAGATTCTTTTAGGTCACACAAATCCGGTGAATAACTTCCCATAACAGTTAATTCGCGATAATAGATTTCATTATTAGGAAATGCAAAATTGTTTGGTGTGCTGGCAAAAACAACTATTTTTCCGCCATCGCGAACGGTTTTAATCGCTATTTCAACGGTTTTATCCGCTCCAGCTGTGAGAAAAATAGCGTCAGGATGATAGTTTTCGGGTAACTTAACTGTTGAATTAATTCCTAAATCACGTACCAGTTCAACGCGTTTTTCGATTAAGTCACATCCTAAAACCATCATGCCGGCAGCTTTTAAGGCTTGGGCCATAAGTATTCCGATTGAGCCTAAACCCAAGACAAGAACATTGTTACCATGATTTAGGTTTGCCCGTCTTACAGCACGAATGCAGCACGCTAAAGGTTCATAGAAAGAGGCCTCGATTTCGTTTAAGTTTTCAGGTTTTTTGTAAGCCACATTTTTCAGATGTTCTTCAGAAAGATATACAAGTTCACTAAAACCGCCCGGCATGATGTTTGTTTCTTTGAAATGACGGCACATGGAAACATTGCCATTTTGGCAGTAAACACACTTTCCGCATGGAATATGGTGGGCAGAAACAATTATATCGCCGATATTAAAATCGGTTTCAGACGAAATCTCGATTATTTCCCCTACTATTTCGTGGCCCAAAACTGTTCCACTTGGTACTGTTTTATGGTCAAATTTAACTATGTCCGAACCGCATAAACCGCAGCCAAGAATTTTTACAATCGCGCCACTACGGCCATTTAGGGCAATATCAGAAATGGTTTTTAACGCAATTTTTTCATTTTCAATTGTGGCGATTTTCATTTTTTATTTTTCTTTTAAAAGTCGTTTGAATTCTTCCTGTCTTGAAGTTTTAGCGAGTGCGTCTTCGTAAGTAACGAGTTTTCTGTTGCACAAATCTGCCAAAGACGCCTCAAGAGTTTGCATTCCAAGTGATGACCCCATTTGGATGGAAGAATAAATCTGTGCGGATTTACCTTCACGGATTAGGTTGGCAATTGCGCCATTTGAAACAAGGATTTCTTGGGCCATAATACGGCCTTTTTTAGTTCCGTCCGGTTGGGTTTTAGGTAAAAGTGTTTGTGAAAAGATTGCAACAAGTGAGTTTGCAATTTGTACACGAATTTGTTGTTGTTGACCTTCAGGGAAAACGTCGATAATACGGTCGACAGTTTGTGATGCTGATGAGGTGTGAAGTGTTCCGAACACCAAGTGACCTGTTTCGGCAGCCGTCAGTGCAAGTGAAATGGTTTCGAAGTCACGCATCTCACCGACCAGAATGATGTCAGGGTCTTCACGAAGTGCGGATTTTAGAGCGTTCGCAAAAGAACGTGTATCCATACCGAGTTCACGTTGGTGAACAACACTTTTTTTAGAGGTGTGAACAAATTCGATAGGGTCTTCGATTGTCAAAATGTGTTCAGCTTTTGTTTGGTTGATATGATCAATCATTGCCGCAAGCGTTGTTGATTTACCAGAACCGGTAGGACCTGTAACCAAAACCAGGCCGCGCGGAGCGTTTGCAATTCTTTTTACGACTTCCGGCAGACCGAGTTGTTCAAAGTTTGGAACAGTTGCCGTAATTGTACGGAAAGCTGCTGCGTAGTTACCTTTATCTTTATAGAAGTTTACCCTGAAACGGCTGAGACCTTCAATACCGTAAGAAAAGTCAAGTTCCCAATCTTGTTCAAGTTTACGTCTTTGTTCATTGGAAAGCATCGGAAAAAGGAGGGATTCAACGTCTTGTGATGTAAGCGGCGGTACGTCAATTCTTCTGAGTTTTCCGTCCACACGAATAACAGGGGCTAAGTTGCTTGAAATATGCAAGTCACTTCCGCCTTCTTTAACAAGTTGTTCCAGTAAGTCTTCAATAATCATTTTTTAATTCCTTTAATCTTCCGAAAATATATCTTGATCTTTTGTCGCTCTTTCTATCAAAAGATAGGTCATGTAAGCTCCGAGGGCTACGGCTTTCGGGTCTAAATCAGTTTTGTTTGCAGCTTCAATAATTGCGGTGTTAATCTCTGGATTTTCTTCTTTTATGTAATGAATCATTTTTTTTCGCCAACCAGGAACGTCTTTGAAAACTTCCGTAAAAATTTCTGCTGATATTTCTTCTGTAATTACCGGTAACATAGTTTTCCCTCTACTCTTTCCTAATTATATAAGAAAATTCAACTTTCATCAAGAATTATTCAATAAATCATATATTTGAAGTATAATTTACCTATGAGGCTTAAAAACTTAACACTAAAAAATTATAGAAATTGTAAATCAATCACGCTTGATTTGGGGTTTGATAAAATTTTGATTATCGGAAAAAATGCACAAGGAAAGACCAATATTCTCGAGAGTGTATATTTTCTTTCAACATTGAAAAGTCCAAGAACTTCAAACAATCAAGAGCTGATAAATTTTGACGCGGCTGGTGTTGAGGTTAAATCGGATATTGTGAAAGCCGATACGGATGTTGAATTGGCGTTTTATTATAACCGTGAAAAAAGTCGCGAACTTAGAGTAAATACACTTAAAACTACGCCGAAAAATTTCAAATCTGTTTTGCGAACGGTTCTTTTCGCAACTCCTGATTTACTTCTTTTGCGCGGAAACCCTTCAGATAGACGCGACTGGCTTGATAGAGCGATTTCACAAGTTTATCCTGCGTACGATGAAAGACTTTCTAAATACGATAAAATACGTATTCAAAAAAATAATCTGTTGAAAAGTGAATTTATAGACGAGACGTTGTTGAGGGTTTATAACGAACAAATGGCGATTGCGGGAAGTAATATAATCTTTTTGCGCTTAAAGTTTCTCAAAGAAATTGAGCGAATTGCCCGGGAGAAACATAAGATTATTTCAGAAAGTGAAGAACTCAGAATAAAGTATGACTGTTCATTTTTGGACGGTGAAGAGGATATCGAAACGATTTCACGATTGTTTTCTCAGGCGCTGGAAGAGCGTATGGCGGAAGAAATTCGTCGAGGACAATCCTGTGTTGGGCCTCAACGGGATGATATTTTGTTTTACATAAACGAAAACGAAGCGACAAAATTTGCATCACAAGGGCAACAGCGAACTGTTGTTCTGGCATTGAAACTTTCCGAACTTGAGATTATAACCGATAAAACCAGCGAAAATCCAGTGTTGCTTTTGGACGATGTTTTGGCTGAACTCGATGATATTCGGCAAAATTTCTTACTAAAATCTATTAAACCGGGAGTTCAAACGATTATTACATCAGTTGATACAATCCATTTTGAAGAAGAGTTTTTGCGGGATGTAAAAATCTACACGATTGAGCAGGGAAAAATCCTTGATATATAAGGGTTTTGCATTTTAACTTTAATTTTCGCGGGCTTCCAACTTTAATTTTCGCGGGGTTTGTATTACAATAATTGCGGGTTTTTAATTTTAATTTTCGCTAGAATGTAATCCCCCCCCTCTTGTTTCGTGGTTGACCTTGTGTTATTATAAAACTTATGAAAGATGTTCAAAAGTTTAAAGACGACAGAAATGTCGATATTCAAAAAGTAGGGATTAAGAATTTTGATATTCCGTTGCTTATTCAACGCAAAGATGGCGCAGTGCCGCAAAATGTTTGTGCAAGAGCGCGTGTGAATGTTTCACTGCCACGTGACTACAAAGGTACTCACATGTCACGCTTCGTCGAAATTTTGACCGAAATGCAGACTCGCAATTTGGCCGCTTTTGATATAAAAGTTTGTCTTGAAAAAATAGTTAAAAGGCTTGAGGCGCAAAGTGGTGATTTAGAACTCAAGTTTAAATATTTTATAAACAAAAAATCGCCTGTAACACAAAACGTTGCTGCTATGAGTTATGATTGTTCATTCGAAGGGCGAATTGAGGATGGCAAATTTAGTTTTATCCTCGGGGTTGTAGTTCCTGTTACAACGCTTTGCCCTTGTTCTAAAGAGATTTCAGATAATGGGGCGCATAATCAGCGCGCGTTGATTTCGGTTAAAGTTTCGTATGACGAGGAATCCCAAAGTATTTGGCTGGAAGATTTAATCGAAATGATTGAGGCGTGCGCGTCATGTGAGGTTTATCCTCTGTTGAAACGTGAAGATGAAAAATTTGTCACGGAAAAAGCGTGGAATAATCCGAAATTTGTCGAAGATGTTTTGCGCGATGTAGTTATCAGTCTTCGTAAATCTCCACTTGTCAAAGAGTTTGAAGTTGATTGTGAGGCGTTTGAAAGTATTCATAATCATTCGGCTTGGGCGTATCAAAAAGAAAGTAAGGTGCGTTAATGAAAATAGCAATTGGCTCAGATCACGGCGGGTTTAACTATAAAAATAAAATCAAAGAATACCTACAGGCGCGCGATGTTGAGTTTGTCGATGTTGGAACGCACAGTGTCGAATCTTGTGATTACCCTTTGATTGCGCACCAAGTTGCTCGAATGGTTTCTGAGAACGAGGCAGATAAAGGGATTTTGGTTTGCGGGACCGGCATTGGTATGTCAATTGTCGCTAATAAAGTTGCCGGAGTGCGCGCTGCATTGTGTTCGGATACTTTTTCTGCTAAAGCGACTCGCGAGCATAATGATTCAAATATTCTTTGCCTTGGTGAAAGAGTTTTAGATGAAGGTTTGATGCTTGAAATTGTGAAAATATGGCTGGAAACACCGTTTTCGGGTGATGAGCGCCATGTAAGACGTATTAATATGATTGAAAAATAGGGAAAAATTTATTTATGGAAAATTTAGATTCAAAAATGTTGGCTTGCGTTGTGGCAAGGACGCTGGATGATAATCTCGGAAAAAATATTTCGGTTTTAAATATCAGTAATGTATCGTCATTGGCCGATTATTTTGTTATTGTAACGGGGGATTCAACACCTCAGGTTAAGGCGTTGACAGAGAACACGTCGTTGCGTATAAAAGAACTTTTCAAGCGCTTGCCGTTGAAGACAGAAAATGATGCCAAAAATCGTTGGAACTTGATTGATTACGGTGATGTTGTTGTGCATATTTTGCACCGTGACGAACGCGAAGCGTATGCGATTGAAAAGTTCTGGAGTAACGCGTTCTGCGTTGGCGAAGACGAATGGATGGAAATTTCCAAAGAATATTCTAAGTATTAATTATAATTAGACGCCGTTGTACCAGATGTTGAATATTGGATCCGAGATGTTCGGGTTGATGTCAACCTCATTGCCTCGGAAAATTAGTGAGCAATAATTGAAAAATCTTTTCCAGGTTGGGTTATACCACTTTAGGGTGTTAAATCCTGTTAATGAAAGATGTGATGTGAATGTTGTTAATTTTCCGGCAGTGTTTCTTACTCGAAAAATTTTGAATTCGACTTCTGCATTATCGCCAAGCCAGCCGTTTTCTTTTACAAAATCAACGGTTCCGTACATTGTGGTGTCTTTTTTTATGAAAATTTTTCCGTCTTTGTAAACATCTTCGACGACCAGGAATGGAACTCTGTCGCCAACTTCTGTTTCATCATAGGCGGTTGAAATAGGTTCAAGTGGAGCTATTTTGATAGGGGTTTTGCCTGTTTCGATTGCAAGTGTTGCGCTTGTGCTGATTATTAATGCTAATGTTGTTAAAAAAATCTTTTTCATTATATTCTCCATAAGGTAAAAATGTCTTTGTCAGGAATGATTGTAACTTCTCCGCCACGAATGTAAATTGCCCAACTTGCAAAGAATTCCATAATTTGATTGTGTTGGTTGCCGTTAATTGCAATTGTACCTTCGTAGTTATCATCAGAATTTATCGCTCGGAATTGGTCAACAACTAAAATAGCCTCAATGCCGCCAAACCCGTTTTCTTGATATTTAACTATAAGGCCACGCAGTTTTTTGTCTGTTCCTAAAACTTTAAAATCTATATAATCACCTTCATTTATACTGTTATTGGCTGTTGTAATTTTTTCTATAGGTGTTACTAATATTTCAGTTTTTGCAAAAGTTGGTAAAATGTTAAGTGCCAAAAATAAGAAAGTAAAAAATACTCTTTTTATCATATAGCCTCACGTTTAAGTTGTTTTTGCTTACGTACGGACTCTTTATGTCTGAAACTTTTGAGTTCTTCATCATAAATGTATTCAAAGTTTTTGTAATAAGGATTGTTAGTTTTGACACTTGTCAAATATTGCGGATATTTTTTGTAAATATGTTTGTAAATTGCTAACATTCTTTTTGAGCCTTTAGGGTGAGTAAAGCCCCAATCCCACATTGGTTCACCTGAAATTTTGTTAGTAATTATAATCCCGGCAATAGGATCATAACCGGCTTTAACCATGTAATCAATGGATTTAAGATCAGCTTGAGTTTCATAGGGTTTAGGGTTGAAGGTAGTTGTTATTAAACTCAGAGGGCCGCTGTATGAAACCATTGCGTGTGCCATTTCATGGCCAATTATAAAGGCTAATTCGTCATCGTTGTCAATACAATTTAGAATTCCAGAGTGTATGTTAATAGAGCGATCGAATTTGTCGGTTGTAGCATTGGCGGATTTATCTGAAATTACAAAAATTGGAGCACGTTTTGTAAATTGATTTTTCATCATAAGATTTTGTGCTACGGAGGATACTTTTTCTTGGGCTTTACCTGTTTTTGCCCAGAAGTTTTGCATGTCTAAATCAGTTATGACGTAGGTATAATCTTGTGCGAAGACGTTGGTTCCGAGTAATAAGCCAATGGCCAGTAATAAAAATCTTTTTTTCATAACATTCCCCTAAAACTATTACCCTACAATAATACAATAATAAAGTGGCATTGGCAAGTAGGTTGATGGAACTAAAATTTTTTTTATAAACACTTGTAATTTTTTTTTGTTTGTTGTAGAATGAATTTGCACTCTTGCCGGAGTGATGGAATTGGTAGACGTGCCAGACTCAAAATCTGGTGAGGTTCAACCCTCGTGTCGGTTCGACCCCGACCTTCGGCAAATAAAAAACCTCTCGAAAGAGAGGTTTTTTATTATGCGTTTTAAACGATACGCCAAGCGGGTCGAACCACGAAACGCAAGTTTTTTATTCATTCTTTTGTTATTATGTTATCAATTCTGCCCGCCATAAATAGTGGAATGTTATAGAGTCCATTATTAATTTCGAAATTAGCGAGGCTTGTTCTTATACTTATTTCCGGCTCAAATTTTTCTCTGTAAACTTTTAACGATTTTGCTTGTAGGTTAGTCGTTGCCTTGACTTCAATGGGGATTACATAGCCATCGTTTTGAATGACAAAATCAATTTCAGCATTTCCAGATTTACTTATCCAGTATCCAATTTCGATATCTTCAATCGTTTTGAGCTGTTGTAAGACATATTGCTCTGCTAGTGCACCATTGAATTCCGTGAAAATTTTATCGCCATCAATCAAAGTTTTTGCCGGTAATTTACTTAACGCGCAAAGTAAACCAATATCTAAAATAAACAATTTAAATGCTTTTGTATCTTCGTAAGCTTTAATTGGTAATGCGGGTTTTGAAATTCTGTTTACCTTATAAACAAGGCCACAGTTAATTAACCAAGATAATGCTTCTTCAAACTCATCTGCTCTGGTGCTTTGTTTGATTTTTTTATAAACAAATTTTTTACTTTCTTGGGTAAGTTGATTGGGTATAGACTCCCAAAGTAAGTCGATTTTTAATTTACCCGTAGATGAAATATGCTTTGAAAAATCTCTTGTATATGCATCTAAAATATTTTTTTGAATTTTTCTTGCTTTTTGAAAGTCTTGAGTATTGATGAAATTATTTACAACTTCAGGCATTCCGCCAATATAGTAATATTTTTTTAGCCATTCAATATATTTAGGTTTAAAAGTTTTTATATTTTCATCTTTCGGATTTTGAAGTAATTTTACGAACTTTTCTTCTCCGTTTGCTTCTAAAAATTCATAGAAAGACAAAGGATATAAGTCAATAAAATCAACTTTGCCAACAGGGAATGATACTTGTTCATGAATAGCAACTCCGAGTAGGCTACCTGCCGCAACTATTTGATATTCTGGGTTATTTTCATTGAAATACTTCAAAGCAGTTAAAGCTTTAGGGCATTCTTGAATTTCATCGAGAATAATCAATGTATTTTCCGGGTCAATTTTAGAATGTTCTAATTCTAAGCCTTCAATAATACGTTTTGTGTTTAAGTCTTTAGAAAAATGCTCTCGCATTAAATCTTCCAACTCAAAATTTATATAAATAGTTTTTTTATATTGAGTTTTCCCGAATTCTTTCATAAGCCAAGTTTTACCAACTTGTCTTGCACCTCTGATAATCAAAGGTTTTTTGTTCGGATCATTTTTCCATTGAATAAGTTTGTTAATCGAATCTCTTTTCATAAGCTTTCCCTATCATATTTTAACACTTCTTTATTTTTTGAAATCGTATAGATATATGACATTTTTTCGAGGGAGTTTTGGGCGTATTTTTACATTTTTTCGAGGGACTAAAAAGGACGGTTGTGAAAAACCGTCCTTTTTTGTTATAAAATTTATGTTCCGATTAATCTCTTTTCTTCAATGTTGGGAACGCGATTACGTCGCGGATTGAAGGGGAATTGGTCAAAAGCATTACCAAGCGGTCGATGCCCATGCCCATGCCGCCTGTTGGTGGCATACCATATTCAAGAGATGTGATGAAATCTTCGTCGATTTCCATTGCCTCGTCGTCGCCATTTGCTTTGGCTTTTGCTTGATCTTCAAAGCGCATTCTTTGATCAATTGGGTCGGTGAGTTCAGAAAACGCGTTTGCGATTTCCCAGCCGTTTACGCGAGTTTCGAAACGCTCTGTTAAGCGGTCGTTGTCACGGTGAACTTTTGCAAGCGGAGAAATTTCGCGTGGATAGTCGATGATGTGGCAAGGTTGGATGAGGCTTGGTTCGATTTTTTCTTCGAATACTGCTTCTACTATTTGGCCCCAGTTCATGCCTTCTTCGACTTGAACGTGAAGTTTTTTCGCCTCTTCCAGTGCTTGTTCTGCGGTGAAGATTTCCAAGAAATCGACGCCGGTTTCTTCTTTGATTGCACCGAGCATTGTTTTTCTATCCCAAGGAGGAGTAAGGTCGATTTCGTGTTCGCCGTATTGAATTTTCATTGTTCCCAAGACTTCCTGCGCGACGTGAGCAACCATATTTTCGGTGAGTTCCATCATGTCGTTGTAGTCTGCGTATGCTTGGTAAAGTTCAATCATTGTGAATTCAGGGTTGTGGCGAGTGTCGATACCTTCGTTGCGGAAACATTTTCCGATTTCGTAAACGCGTTCTGCTACACCGCCTACGATTAAGCGTTTTAGGTATAACTCAAGCGCAATTCTTAGGGTCAAATCCATTTCAAGTGCGTTGTGGTGTGTGTTGAACGGTCTTGCGTTCGCACCTGATGCGGTTGTTTGAAGCGTTGGGGTTTCAACTTCTAAGAATCCTTTTGATGCCAAATATTCTCTGATTTTTTGGATAATCAAACTTCTTTTTCTGAAGGTATCGCGGACATCTTCATTCATGATTAAGTCGACATATCTTTGGCGGTAGCGGATTTCGACGTCGGTAAGTCCGTGGTGTTTTTCAGGTAGTGGTAGAAGTGATTTTGAAAGCAGTTTCAATTCTGTTGTTTTGATTGAAAGTTCGCCACGAGGAGTTCTTCTGATTGTGCCTGTAAAGCCTACGATGTCGCCGATGTCGACGAGTTTTAAGATTTTCATTTGATCTTCAGAGACATTTTCTTTGTGCGAGAAGATTTGGATTTTTCCGCTGTCGTCTTGCAAGTCGATGAACATGCCGGTGTTGCGGATGGCCATTACGCGGCCGGCAACTGAATAGACGTCTTCGGTTTCGACGCCGGCTTCAAGTGCGGCATATTTTTCTTGTAATTCTTTTGCACTAATTGTTTTGTCGAATTTATACGGATATGGATTTACACCTTTGTCGGCCAAATCTGCAAGTTTTTGGATTCTTGTTTGTCTGATTTGGTTAATTGATGATGTTGATTCTTGTGTTTGAACAGTCATAATTTCTCCTTTTCGTAGGGCAATAAGTGAATAGGTGATTAAGTGAATAGGTCGTTAAAGAATATTCATACTTTCAGTCTATAAACTAATTGACCATATATCTATATGTTGAAATCTTACCACAAACAAATTTAATCTCAAAATTTCTTCATAAATTTGGTTGAAAATCGTTTTTGCGGTATAATGATAGACACAAAGTTATAGCTTTATATAAGGGATACACTATGAGAAAAGCAAATTTGGCAGTTTTGGGCGCTACGGGCGTTGTTGGTAGAGAGATTACAAAGATTATTGATGAGCTGAAAATTGATTTTAATTCAATAAAGTTTCTCTCAAGTGCCAAGAGTGCGGGTTCTGAGTTGGAGTTTCAAGGGAAAAAATATATTGTTGAAGAGGCAACGCCTGAGAGTTTTGATGGTGTAAATATTGTTTTGGCCTCCGCAGGAGGTTCAACCAGCCAAAAATTTGCGCCGGAAATCGTTAAACGTGGCGGGGTTTTGATTGATAACTCCAGCGCGTTCAGGATGGAAAAAAATGTTCCGCTTGTTATCGCTTATGTAAACGATGAAGATTTAAGAAAACACGAAGGTATCGTCGCGAACCCGAATTGTTCAACTTCGCAATTGATGCTTGTGTTGAAACCGTTGCATGAAAAATTCGGTATTAAAAGGCTGATTGTTTCGACTTATCAAGCGGTATCAGGTGCGGGTTTGGCTGCGATTAATGAGTTGAGGGCTGATACCGAGGCGAATTTGAAAGGCGAAAAGTTTGAAAATGTTTGTTTCAAAAAGCCGATTTCGTTCAACGTAATTCCGCAGATTGATGTTTTCTGTGAAAATGGTTATACAAAAGAAGAATTGAAAGTTGTCAACGAAACGAAAAAAATTCTTCATTTGCCTGAAGATTTGCCGATTTCTTGTACGGCAGCCAGAGTTCCTGTGTTCAATGGACACTCTGAGGCAGTTGATATCGAATTTGAAAAAGACGTGACGCCTGATGAGGTTCGCGAAATTCTTAAAAACGCTTTCGGTGTTGAAGTTATTGATGATATTAATAATTTTGAATATCCAACAACTCGTGATGCAAGTGGCAATAACCCTGTCTATGTCGGTAGAATTCGTAAAAATTTGGCGTTTGACAGAGGGATTTCGCTTTGGTGTGTTGCTGATAATCTTAGAATAGGTGCTGCGTTGAATACAGTTCGTATTTGCCAAAAAGTAATTGAAATGGATTTATTTTAATGGGACAAATTATTAAACGTGAAAATATAAGAAGTTTTGTTGAAAAGTTGCAAGCAGGCGGTAAAACGGTTGTTGTGACGAATGGTTGTTTTGATATTTTGCATGTCGGGCATGTTCGTTACTTGCAAAAAACAAAATCTTTTGCGGATTATTCAATCGTCCTTTTGAATTCTGACAAATCGGTTAAGGCGATTAAGGGTGAATCTCGTCCTATCAATCCTGAGCTTAATCGTGCGGAAATTCTTTGTGCGCTCAGTTGCGTTGATTTTGTCGTTCTTTTTGATGAAAACAGTCCGGCAGAGTTAATTGACGAGATAAAACCTGACGTCTATACAAAAGGCGCCGATTATACGATGGAGACCCTTCCTGAGGCTGATATTATGCGTAAAAATAATATCCGCGTTGAGTTTATAACTTTTGTTGAGGGGCAATCGACAACAAATTTGATTAATAAGATAAATAACAAATAAGGAGTGAAGAAAATGAGAAGTTTTTCAGTAGAAGAAATAACCCAGATTGTAGGCGGAATGTTGACAAAAGCACAAGATGCAACAATTACTCAGATTGCACCGCCGTTGCTTTCAGATGAAAACACTCTGGCTTTAGCCCTAAGTGAAGAAGAAATCGCAAACCTTGCACAATCAAAAGCTAAAGCGGCGCTTGTACCTTTGGGGGTTAATATAAACGGTTTTACAACAATTGAAGTCGAAAGACCTCGTCTTGCGATGATGAAATTGATTACTCTTTTCTACGAAGAACCTTCTGTAATGTGTGGCACATCAAACATTCACCCGAGTGCTGTTATTCACGAAACAGCGAAAATTGGCCAAAATGTTCAAATCGGGCCGAATGTAATTGTTTCTAAAAATGCTGAAATTGGTGATGGAACTAAAGTTTTGGGCAACTCATACATCGGCGCCGGTGTTAAAATCGGTACAAACTGTTTCTTCCATGCCGGCGTAAACATCGGTGACAGAGTTCAAGTAGGAAACAAAGTTATCCTTCATCACGGTGTATCTCTTGGTGCTGACGGATTTAGTTTTGTAACTGAAAATCCTAACAACATTGAACAAGCACGTCAGGGTGGCGAAATTAAAGACCAAAAAGTTGAACAAGTTATTTTTAAAATTCCTTCAATTGGTTCAGTTATTATCGGCAACAATGTTGAAATCGGTGCAAATGCGGCAATTGACCGTGGAACTATTGAAAATACAATCATTGGCGACGATACCAAAATTGACGACCTCGTTATGATTGGCCATAACTGCCGCATCGGAAAAGGTTGCTTAATTGTTTCTCAAGTCGGTATTGCCGGAAGCTGCGTAATCGGTGACAGAGTTGTTCTTGCAGGTCAAGCAGGTTTGGCTGATCACATCGAAATCGGTGCAGATTCTATCGTTGCGGCTAAAGCTGGCGTTTCAAAAAGTTTCCCTGAAAAATCAATTATCATTGGAACTCCGGCTGTTCCAAGAAAAGATTTTATCAAACAGCTTAAAACATTGAAAGATGCGCAAGAAATTATTACAAAATTCCGCAAAGTTGAGCCAATGTTGGATGAATTCTTGGCAGAGAGCAACAAATAAGGACGCAAAATGGTTACGTTAAAGAAAGAAATTTCAATATCCGGCCACGGTTTAATGAAAAACAAACCGTGTACCGTGACGTTTAAGCCTTCAAACGCGGGGAAAATTCGTTATTTTGTTAAAGATAACGAACCTTTTGAAGCGTCAATTGATAACTTGATTTCTACAGACCATTGTGTAACTTTAGGTAAGGGCAAAGCTCGTGTTATGTTGGAAGAACATCTTTCAGCGGCGCTTGCCTTGTGTGATATCGATTCGCTTGACATTTATATGAGTGAAGAGGAAGTTCCGATTCTTGATGGCAGTGCAAAGTCTTGGGTAGAACTTTTTAAATCCGCAGGCATTGACAAGCCTTTGTTTTTTAAACCTAAAAAATACACGGTTTCTGAGCCAGTGTATTACTTGAACGGCAAAACCAGCCTTGTGATTTTGCCGGATGATGAGTTGTTTATTTCGTACGCCGTGAACTACAATCACCCGGAATTGAAAAATCACTGGATTAATGTTGATTTTAAAAAACTGGATGAAATTATCGGTGCGCGTACTTTTGGCTACTATAAGGACTTGAAAAAATACCAGATGTTGGGTTTTGCGCAAGGTGTAACTCAGGAAAATACTGTTGGTATGCTGGATGAAGGGTTTACGACGGAACTTCGTTCGCCTTATGAGCCGATAAAACATAAGGTTTTAGACTTAATCGGTGACTTGTATTTAACCGGCGTAAATCCGTTGTATCTCAAGGCGCAAATTCTTGTTAAAGAGGCTGGGCATGCAGTCCATTGCAAAGTTGCCAAGCAATTAAAAGATAAAATAATAGAGATTTAGTTAATAAAAAGAGGTGAATTATGACAGAAGAAATTAAAACTTTTGATGCGATTGACATTATGAATATGCTTCCACACCGTTATCCGTTTTTGTTGGTTGACAGAGTTACGGAATGTATTCCGGGCAAATCCGCAAAAGGATATAAAAATTTGACTTGGAACGAGGCGTTTTTCCAAGGACATTTTCCTGGAAATCCTATCATGCCGGGAGTTTTGCAGCTTGAAGCAATGGCTCAATGTTCAGCGCCGATTATCATGACGATGCCGGAATATGACGGAAAACTTGCACTATATGCGGGTGTTGACGGTGTTCGTTTTAAGAACATTGTTCGCCCGGGTGATAAATTTGAGATGGAAATCGAATTAACTAAAATTAAGGGGCCTGTTTGTAAAGCGCACGGTATCGGTCGAGTTGACGGTAAAGTTTGCGTCGAAGCCGATATGACTTTTGCGCTGAAGTAGGTAGCTCGCCGAAGGCGGGACTCCGCCATCGGCAGGTTAAAAGGTTAAAAGGTTCGTTAAGCCGCCGAAGGCGGCGAGGGAATTGAGTGTTTGTTTGCGGCAAGTTAAAAGGTTAAAAAGTTAAAAGGTTAAACGGGGTTAACGTAATAAACAATGGTGTAATCGTAGCGTTTTATTACTGTTTATTTACCATAATCCCTTTTAACTATTTAACCTTGTCTTGCTCGACTCGCGTGTAACGGCATTCAGGC
>JAZUCM010000075.1:0-16323 GCA_045639085.1 Candidatus Gastranaerophilus bacterium | reverse complement strand
CGTACGTTCGAAGAACCGCGTGAGGCGATTACTCGAAGGTCGACAGGTCGATTTTTTCACAAATAAAAAGAGGATAGGCTTTTGCCTTATCCTCTTTTTATCTAGCTGGGGACAGATTCGTTTTTCCATCCATGCAGCAATCAATCTATACACGCAACAAGCCGACTATTACTAGGTCGACCTTTCGGACTCTGCCGAGCGAAACAATCCTGTGAATTGTTTCGCGAGAGGGAGCCGAACGCTTAGGCGCGCGAGCGAAGCGAGCGCGTACGTTCGAAGAACCGCGTGAGGCGATTACTCGAAGGTCGACAGGTCGATTTTTTCACAAATAAAAAGAGGATAGGCTTTTGCCTTATCCTCTTTTTATCTAGCTGGGGACAGATTCGAACTGTCGACCTTTCGGGTATGAGCCGAACCCTCTCACCAACTGAGCTACCCAGCCATGTTCATCACAAGAACAATTGTCACACAAACACATCTAAAAATCAAGTATTTTTTAATAATAAAAATTTGGGTCGGAAAACCGACCCAAAACATTAGCTTCCAACTAATCTCAATGCTTCTTCTAACAAGCTTTTATTTGATGAAATAAGTTTATTTGTGACTTCCATCTGAAGTTTAGCCATTTGAAAATATGAAATATTTCCTTTAAAATCAGCGTTAGAAAGTTCTAACAAGCCCGAGCGAATTTCGCCACAACCTAAAAGCGGCTTGCCGGATGCTTCTGTTTCCAAAAACTGCCCTTCTTTGTATTCTAAAAGCCCCGCTGCATTGTGGAAGTTACGTGTTGTAATTCTATACAACGGCACACTTACTTTGCCGCCGTCAGCTTTACCGTAAATAGTTCCATCGCCTTTAATCTCATATTCATCATATTTGCCTAGATATTTACCGTTATTTGGGTCAATCCACATTTTTATATCAGTGGTCGGAACATTTAAGGCGCCACCTTTTAGGGCAGTTTCTTGGTACAAATCCGCACTGACAGATTTTGTTCCTTGCATGATTTCACCACGATCGTTGAGGATGTAGCCTTGAACCGTGTTCCCGTTTTTTGCCTTATAAACACCGTCTTTGTCAAATGTAAATTCACCAAGACGAGTATAAACGGTTTTCCCTTCGGGTGTTTTCATCAAGAAAAAGCCTTTACCTTCCAAGAAAAGGTTATCGTTAGACGTTCCGGGAGTAGACTTACCTTGAGAGATTTTTTTGTCGTAATCATTACTAATTGCACCATTCAAAAAAGTCTTAAAATTGACTTGTTTTTCACGGAACCCTGGAGTATAAACATTAGTCATGTTATCAGCGATAACGTCAATCCAGTTTGTCGTAGCTTTTTGGGTATTAAGTGCGGTAATAAACGAATCATTCATGCTTATTCTCCTTATTATTTTGTTGTTGTCTGCGCTGTTGATGTTGGGAATAGGAAAGCTGCGAGTACGGGATATCTTCCTCATCAAAACGTTGTTTTAAGAAAGAAATATTATTTTTTAAATATTCTTCGACGGCCTTGTCTCCGGGGATAAAATTAGCCATAATTGTGCCGTCCTTACCAACACGCATAATCACTGCAACATCGTTTCCAAAATCAATTCTAAAAGCTTGTCCGATTTTAACAGAATTGTGAAGGGCATTTAGCAATGTTTTAGAAACATCTGCACTTTTTTGAACCTCTTCAACACCGAATTCCAAGGCTTGTTGAACATCTTGTACAACATTTTGCAAACCAACATTGTTATTCTTTACGATATCAATAAAAAATTGTGCGTCAGCCTCAGTCATTTCGATATTGGAATAATCCAAATTCTGCCCAACTTTTTGCGACAAATCTTCAGACACAATAACAGAAACGTTAAAAATTTCTGTTTTGTCTGAAATCTTATTTTGAGTATCCAAAAGTTGCTGAATATTCAGAGTTAATAGGTCAGAAGTACTTATTTTTGAAGACGAATCTTTCAAAGCTGTATGGTCTTTTTTCAAAATATTTTTGTCAAAACCTTGCTTATCTTTTGAATTAGTGCTATTCAACAAAACATTTTCAGTTTTTTGATTTGAAACATCTTCATTTTTAGTAAGATTTTGTTCTTTATTTTCGGGAGAATCAACGTTTTTCATTTCTTCATCGAAAGAAGGCATACCTTCGCTAGACTGCTTGCTATTAGTGGATATTGCAGTTGAGGATGCTTGGTTAATAGAATTTGATGTTGACGTTGATGAACTTACATTCATTCTTGGACCTCCGATTAGTTATCGAGTTCTTGTAGTTGTTTAAGGATTTGGGCTTCTTCTTCCTCGGCACGTTCTTGGGCTTGACGGAAGAAACGAGTGACACCCAGCTCAGAATAGTTTTTAAGTTCAGCGGCTTTTTCTTCAGCAAGATAGGCCTCTTTGCTTTTTTCCTTGTGTTTTTCGAGAACCTTAACACCTTGTTCAAGCTTTACAAGTTTTTGTTTTTCAATCTCGAGAATTTTTTGAGCTTCTTGCAGTTCGTGTTGAAGTTTTTCAGCTTTATCCCAAAGGTGCTCTAAATATTTATCATAATATTCAAACATCCTGGGATCTGCCGAGCGCATGCCGTTTTTCGTTTCAAGGATTTCGCGTTCATTTTGTCGAATTCTCTCTTCAACCTGAAACACAACCGCTTGAGCTTTTTGAACTACTAACACTTGTTCTTCTTTTTTTCTGATACGAAAATCAAGTATTTTTTGCAATCTGTATCGAAAAGGCATACCTCTACACTTTCTCAAGGTTATTATCAGATATTTCAAAGATTTTTAAAACATCTATATAGATGAGATTAATGACTTTTTGCCAAAAGTCAATATTTTCTTCCCGATAGACTAACCCGGCTATTGCCATGCCGTCAGATTTCTGATAATCTAAAGTTATGAGAAAAGTGGGTTATGTTGTATTAATAATATTATTGACTTTACTACTTGGCAAAGCGTGCATACGACGAGATATGCCCGAAGCGTTAACGCCAAAGCAAGAACAAAGGGAAGAGACATTGACACTTAATATTTATACGGCAGAACGCAAAAACGTAACTATCAACGACGTTGATTATTTGCAGACGAACTTACCTGTCGGAAAATTTGGCGGCACGATGATTAATTCAACCATCGGCGAAGGACCGAAAACTTTCAATCCGTTTAATTCAAAAGATGCAACGTCTTCTACTCTATCCGATATAATGTATGACGGCCTCGTAACTATTGACCCGGTGAGTGGCCAATATATCCCAAAACTTGCAAAATCATTTGAGGTCGACGGTAACAATTATATTATCCACCTAAGACGCGGACTGAAATGGTCTGACGGCAAGCCAATAACGGCTGATGATGTTTATTTTACGTGGAAAAACATCATTTTGGACGGATTCGGAAACACATCAACTCGCGATTCAATTTCCGTGGATGGGAAACTTCCAACCGTCGCAAAAATTGACGACTACACAGTAAAATTCACCACTCCAAAACCATTTGCGCCATTTTTATCATCACTTTCAACCCCAATAGCGCCAAAACATATTTTTGAACCGGCCGTCAAAAAAGGAAAAGAGTTTTTCGACACCTTCATGTCAACAAACATAAAGCCTGACGAACTTGTAACCTCAGGCCCATTCAGGCTTGTCGAATATGTTCCGGCACAACGCGCAGTTTACAAACGAAATCCGAATTATTATGTGATAAATTCTAAAGAAGAAAAACTCCCATATTTGGACAAATTAACTTACTTAATCGTAGGTGACGCCAACAACGAAGTCTTAAAATTCGAAGGGGGCGAACTGGATGTAATCGGCGTAAAAGGCTCAGATGTCCCCCGTTTTCGTGAACGACAAGAAAGAGGAGATTTTTCACTTTGTAACCTAGGGCCGGATACCGGCACGATGTATTTATCAATGAACCTTAACGACCGAAATGATAAAGACGGAAAGCCTTATGTAAACCCGATTAAGGGTAAATGGTTTCGCAATAAAGCTTTTCGTGAGGCAGTAGCGCACGCACTCGATAGAGAAAACATGGTCTATAACATTGCAAACGGTTTTGCGCAGCCGCTTTTCACCCCGGAAAGCCTAAACTCTATATTTTTAAACGAAAATTTACAACCCTACCCACGCGACATCGAAAAATCAAAAAAAATCCTTTATGACGCCGGATTTGTATTGGACAGCAAAGGCAGACTACTCGATCCTGAGGGTAATAGAGTCGAGTTTGACCTTTACACAAACGCCGGAAATACAGAGCGCGAAGCCATCGGAGTCATGGTCAAACAAGACCTGGAAGATCTGGGTATGAAAGTCAATTTTAAGCCGATAGAATTCAACTCGCTTGTTAACAAACTTCTTTCGACATACGACTGGGACATGGTAATAATGGGGCTTACAGGCTCTCCGCTTGAACCTAACGGAGGCAAAAACGTATGGCTTTCAAACGGCGCCTTGCACATGTACAACCAACGCCGAGCAGATGAAGCAGGGAAAAACGTCCTTCCTTGGGAAAAAGAACTCGATTATCTTTTTGAAAAAGGTGCAATAGCACTTAATTTTAATGACCGCAAAAAATATTATGACCGATATCAAGAAATTATTTACGACGAAAAGCCGATGATTTACCTTTATTCCCCGCTCAGAATAACAGCCATTCGCAATAAATTCAAAAATGTCTACCCGACATCTTTGGGCGGAGTAATTCATAACATTGAAGAAATCTACATCGACGACACGGAGGCGGCTAATGGACATCCTTAAATATATTCTCAAACGAATTTTACAAACCATTCCGCTTTTGATAATTGTTTCAGTCGTAAGTTTTGCGCTGATTCGACTTTCGCCCGTCGACCCGCTTGCAGAACTAAAACTCAACCCCTCAATTTCTCAAGAAACTCTTGACAGAGAGCGCGCAAGGCTGGGCCTGGACAAAAACATAGCAGTACAATACGGTTTATGGGCAAAATCGTTTGTCAAAGGAGATTTAGGCATAACTTCTAACGGTGAATCCGTCGCACAAAAGCTTAAAGAGCGAATCCCAAACACTCTGCTTTTAACAACAATAGTAATATTTTTAACTTGGCTGGTCGGCGTTCCGCTCGGTATAATCGCCGCCATCAAGTGGAAATCACCACTCGACAGAATTTTAACGGTATTAACAAGTATCGGAATGGCAATTCCTTCGTTCTTTTTTGCCGTATTATTACTAATTTTCGCAGTAAAAACGGGCTGGTTTCCAATCGGGGGGTTAACAAGTTCAAACTTTATCGAAATGAATCTGGGCGAAAAATTTTTGGACATAACAAAACACCTAATCTTGCCTGTAACCGTATTATTTACAATATCACTGGCAGGATTACAACGCCAAATGCGCGGCAATCTTCTCGATGTTCTCGACAGCGATTACGTGAAATTTGCACGCGCCAAAGGGATAAGTGAGTTTAAAGTCATATTCAAACACGCACTTAGAAATGCCATTAACCCGATGATTACGCTTTTAGGGTTTGAATTTGCAGGACTTTTAAGCGGTGCAGCCCTAACGGAATACGTGTTCCAATACCCCGGACTTGGGCGCCTAATCCTCGAAGCCGTAATGAAATCTGACATAAATCTGGTTATGGCCTCTCTTATGATGGGAGCAATCATGCTGATTTTAGGCAACCTAATCGCTGATTTACTCCTAATCTTCACCGACCCTCGAATCAGGACAGGAGGGCTCAAATAATGTTTAAAGAAATTTTTGACGGCCTAATGAAAGATAAATTTGCAAAAATCGCACTTTGGGTGTTATTTATTATCTATTTCGCTCTTGCATTTGCCAACTTTATCGCGCCATACGACAAAGATTTTTCCAACAGAAGCCTTGCTTACGCCCCACCGTCACCGATTTTCACAATTGACGAAAACGGCAAATTCTCAAGGCCATACACCTACAATTACAAACGCTCATTTGATGAAAAAAGTTTTAATATTTATCAACTCGACAGAACGCAAAAATATTATCTGAAATTCTTTTCCAAAGGGCCTGACGAAAAATTCCACCTTGTAACCACGGACAAAGGCGGAGACCTATTTTTACTTGGAACCGACATCAACGGCCGCGATGTGTTTTCCCGAATTCTTTTCGGCGGCCGAATATCGATGACAATCGGCTTTTTAGCTCTTTTTGTCTTGTTCCCTATAGGAATGATTTACGGCGGAATTTCAGGCTATTTCGGTGGAAAAATCGACGCCATTATGATGCGTATCGCAGAAGGCATAATGTCCATTCCGAGTTTTTATCTTTTAATCATACTGGCATCAATACTTCCTGCAGGGATGACAAGCATTCAACGTTTTATGCTAATAGTTGTAATCCTCGCATTTATCGGCTGGGCAGGTTTTGCCAGAGTGGTTCGCGGTATGGTTTTGTCTATTAAAAATCAAGAATACGTACAAGCGGCAAAATCAATCGGTGCGTCGAACTTCCAAATTATCACAAAACACATTTTGCCACAAACGACGAGTTTCATAATCGTGGCGATAACATTATCTATTCCATCCTATATTTTGTCAGAATCGGGGCTAAGTTTTTTGGGGCTTGGTATTCAACAACCTGACGCAAGCTGGGGAAACATGCTAAAAGAAGCCCAAATTTTTTCAAACATAATCTACCGTCCTTGGCTTTTAACCCCTGGATTTTTAATATTCATCGCGGTGCTGTCATTCAACCTTGTGGGCGACACCATCCGTGATGTCCTGGATCCAAAGTCTAAGATTAGATAGAAAGCTTAACACAAAAATACCCCCGCCTATGTCAATAAGTGAATAAGACAATAGGTGAATAAGTCATTATGGGGTTATTTATCTATATTATATCCTAACGATAAATTTTTATTCGGATTAATTTCCTCTTAACGACCTATTTACTTATTCGCTTATTCACTTATTCACTTTCACAACTCATTAACTTTATCCATTTAACCTATCCTCGCCTTCGACGAAAAAGCCTGTATTCACGTTCAATACAGGCTTTTTTATATATAAAATCACATATTCGTTAGTTATAAATAAAAATTTTTCATTTTTCAAATTTCAAAAACTAGCACAACGCCATCAATGCTTTGACAGAGCGTGCGTTGTCTCTTACCATTTCAAACTCAGAGTTTGCAACAGTTTCTTCCAAAACTTGCATTGCTAATTCTTTGTTTTCCAATGACAACAACTCGTTGATTGTACTCATCGCAACACTCGTTGAAAGGTCGTTAATACCTTTACCTTCGTGCATAATGACGATGCTTAAAGATTCAAAGAGGTTTTTTCTGACAAGCGCTCTTGCCGTCATCTCTCTGATTGCATCGACTGATGAGTTTGTTCCGATTTCGTTTAAAACACTGATTGATTCCATATCTTCGTGCATTGCAAGCCCGTTGATAATGTTGGCAATGTGTTTCATATTTTTTTCTGTGCTGTTTTTGCTAAAATCAATTTTACTTTGCATTTCTTCAGATAGTTGTGAAGTAGATTCAAAAGTATCTTTTTCTAAAACACAAGTCGCACTTTCAGATTTTGAACTATTTCCAAAACTAAAATTCCATTTGCTGATAATACTTTCCATTTTATTATCTTTCATTTAAAATTTCCTCCTAATGTACAGGGTCCTATGCGGCCTGCATTCTGCTGCTCTCTATTGCTTCTAAGGCTTGAAGAGTTTTTCTCGTCTCGCTAATTGGTGCTGTTGCATAATGTTTTTGTGACGGTGTTTTGTCAAACATTGAAACTACAGCGTCTTCAAGTGTCCACTCGTTCAATTTTTTCCAAGTGTTTGAAGCACCTTGTGCAAATCTTTTTCCAAAAGCAACTGCTGATTCGGTCATTGCGCGAAGTTTTTCACCCATGTTAGCCAATGAACCAACTTGTGCTGCCTTTTTCAATTTTTCGATTCTTGCTGAAAATCCGATTTTTTCAGCGTGGTTGTTTGATGAAGACACATAAACATCAGCGTTCAACAAGTTGCCGTTCATTTGCGCAAACGGATTTTGTGAAACTTGATTTTTTGGTCTTGCAACGTTTTCCTCGTGTCTTGACGTATTGAAAATACGTTCACGAATGCTTGCTACTGATAAGTTTGCCATTCTTACATCCTTTCGTTAGTATAATGTCCTTTTATTCTCTTGTCATATTCTACACTGATAGAATACCATAGGGTACAAATTTGTTAATCGACTAAATGATGTATTATTTGTTAATAATTTATACTTTAGTTGGAGATTTTATGATAAAGTTTTAGTATGGAATACAAAAATCTAAAACAATTAATAGAAATTATCGAAAAATTACGTTCACCAAACGGCTGCCCGTGGGATAGAGAACAAACGCACAAAACACTCAGACCAAACATGCTTGAAGAAGCCTACGAGGCAGTAGACGCAATGGAAAGCGGGGATTTGAAACATCTGCGCGAAGAACTTGGCGACGTCCTGTTACAAGTCGTTCTGCATTCTCAAATCGCCAAAGAAGAAGGAGCGTTCGACATCGAAGACGTCGCCCAAACACTTAACGAAAAACTTATCCATCGCCACCCGCACGTATTCGGCAACACAAAAGTAAATTCAGCCTCAGACGTTGTCGTCAACTGGGATAAATTAAAACAGGAAGAAAAACAACACCGCAAATCTGCAATGGACGGAATCTCAAAATCACAATCCGCCCTAATGTCTGCCCAAAAAATCAGCAAAAAAGCCGTAAAAACGGGGTTCGAATGGGAATGCGAAGAAGATTTATACAAATGTATTTTCTCTGAGTTCGACGAATTCAAAGAGGCATGCCAAGAAAAAGATTTTGAACACATGGAAGAAGAGTTCGGCGATATCCTATTTGCCGTCGTAAACCTTGCCCGCTGGAACAAAATCGACGCCGAACAAGCGCTTTTAAAATCCAACAAAAAATTCATGACTCGTTTTCGCAAAATGGAAGAGCTGGCAACAAAACCACTCACCGATTATCCGCCGGCAGAATTCGAACAACTCTGGCAACAAGCAAAAAAATTGGTATAAAGGAATTAAACATGACAAACGAAATCAGATGGGAACAAAGATTTGAAAACTTACAACAATCAATAAAAAACATTGATGAAACTTGTGAATGCATAAAAAAAGAAGGGCTAAACAAAATATACACCATGGCACTTATTCAAGCCTTTGAAATCTGCTACGAACTTGCCTGGAAAACAATGAAAGATTACCTCGAATACGACGGCATAAAGACAACAACACCCCGTGATACAATTAAATCCGCGTTCACATACGAATTAATCCAAGATGGCCATACCTGGATAGAAATGATGGAATCGAGAAACAAAACATCCCACACATATCAAGAACCTTTTGCACGCGCATTAACAACCGAAATCCTGAACAAATACATACCTTTGATAAAATCCTTAGAAATTCAACTAAAAGAGAGGTGCCATGGATAATTTCGGTCTGCCTGAACAAACAGTTAAAATAATAACGAATTGTTTTGAAAACGTTCCTGAACTTGATGCAGTAAAGATATTTGGCTCCAGAGCAAAAGGGAATTTCAAACTGCATTCAGATATTGATTTTGTTCTGTATGGAAAAAGCTTAACGCCGCAATTGGTAAATAAAATTTCAACTGAACTTGACGAACTGCCAACGCCCTACACTTTTGATGTACACTGGAACTTAGAAATCACAAACGAGAAGTTGCGGGGAAACATTAACGCAACAGGCATAATTTTTTACAACAAACGCCCCGCCGAAGATTAATCCGACGGGGCATTTGATATTATACACCACTTGCGCCAACAGCGCTGGCACGGCAGGCGCGTAGCCTAGCCTAACGCTTAACGCAACGAACATCATAATTATTCGTACGCCAATCAGCAGCGCGATTGGCTTCTCCGAAACTCATACGCCAAGCGGACACCTCACCCGGGATATCAGATAATACTACAGAACTAGACCAAAAAGCGCCTGACTTAATTCCTAAAAGCTCCCTATTGTAAAACATCGCGGTTAATTCATCACGATTTGGTAATCGACTTTCAGCATTTTGAGCTGAACAAGCAGCTGAGGCAGCCGTTTGTACAATACCGCTTGCTGCATTTGTTGCAAGTGGTAATGGCGCTACTACATTTGAATCAACCGGATAAAGAGCTGTGATGAAACCGATATCCTTGCCAACTGCATTAGGTCCTTTATTACCATTTAAATCATATATAAAATTCGCACACATTTTGGGTTGACTATAGTGCCAAGTGTTTCCCTCCACATCTCCAGTACAGTAGGGATTGTAATAGAGAGCAATTGTCTCACCGTTTTGAGTCTCAAAGGCTGATACATTTGTATCAATATCTTTTTGAGGATTAGCAATACTTGTAAACATACTATTCAACTCACTTAACTTTGTTGGCCAAGTAATTGTTGAACCCGCAAGGTTTGTAAATGACGCTGCAACTCCGCAATCTGCCAAATGCGCTGCATCGCAAATATTATTAATCTTGAGGACTTTTGAAAGGCCTTCGGTCAAAAATGCCTCAGCCGCCGTATCCTTGGTTGCGGTTACAGAACCGTCTGTATTTGTGCCTTCGTATTCGCCATAGCCATTCAAGTGCGGCATCAAGGCGATTGCTTGGGACATGCGGGCGTAAAGGGCTTTACGTTGGGTATTCCAAGTCCGTTCGTTAATGTTTGCCATGAGCGATGGCAAGGTGATTGCGGCGACTACACCGATGATAGTCAGGGAAAGTAAAATCTCTGCCATCGTGAATGCGTGGCCGCAAGGCGATAAGGCCACGTGGGTTGACTGGCCTCGTTTTAACTCGGCCAGCTGGGTTGCCGCGTCACTCACTACGTTCATTCCTCGCAATGACGCATGTTTTTTTAATGTTTCTGTCATGTTTACCTCCGTAATCTTGCGTTCGCAAGGGTCGGAGGTTTTGGCAAAACATGACTCGCAAAGCCAGATATAATCAGGCTGTTGAGGCGCCCCCCCCCCTATTGAACTGTATATTCCACTATTGTATTTTAATTTAATCATATTTTCATTATGCACTATTGCGGGGATTTTGTCAAGTACCGCGGGATAATTTGCATAATGAAAATTACGTAGCGTGTTAAAAGGTAGGTAGGTTAATAGGTTAAAAGGGATTAACGTAATTTACAATGGCATAAGCGCTACGTTTTACCATTGTTTATTTCCATAAACCCTTTTAACTTTTTAACCTTTTAACCTTTTAACATGTCGCAAATGAACATCCCATTCCCTCGCCGCCTTCGGCGGCTTAACGAACCCTTTAACCTTTTAACCATTTACCTTATTCCTTATTAACTATAATCCACATCCATTCAACTCTTCCGGCAAGTTCCTCGCCTATGTCGCAACTTCCACAAACCCCAACGCATTCGTGTCAAATAACCCTTTATCCGTGATTTTTAACTCCGGGATTACAGACAACGACATAAACGCCATCGTCATAAACGGATCTTCCAGCGTACAACCAATCGAATGCGCCGCCGTATCAAGCTCTTTACACTTTTCCAACACGTAATCAAATTCCCTGTCAGAAATCAATCCGGCAATCGGAAGCGGTAATTTCGAAACAACTTGACCGTTATTCACAACAACTTTTCCCCCTTGAGATTTAACCAACTCAACCGCCGCAACGTACATATCATAATCGTTCGTCCCGACAACAATCATATTATGCGAATCGTGCGCAACAGTCGACGCAATCGCACCAGATTTCAAATTAAACCCTTTAACAAAACCCTTCCCTATATTGCCGGTGGCTCTATGACGTTCAATGACACAAATTTTTAGCGTATCGGTCTCAACATTACTCAAAATATTGCCACCTTCAAGTTTCGCCTGAGAAACCACAGATTTTGTCACCAACTGATGCGGAACAATCTCTATTGTTTTAACCCTGTCACTACCGCCTTCAACCCTAAAATCTTCCGGCTCAATCCATTTAACGTTAACAGAACCCCGCATCGTAGGTGGCGCGATATTTTCCATTTGTTCAACCAGAACGCCGTTTTCAACAATCACACGTCCGGATTTCAGCACAAAATTAGGTCTAAAACTCGTTAAATCCGGCAAAATTAACAAATCAGCCTTATATCCCGGCGCAATCGCACCCAAATTTTTCAACCCAAAATATTCAGCCGTGTTCAAACTCGCACACTGAATAGCCTTTATAGGATTGACTCCCTCCGCAACAGCCCTTCGCACCATACCGTTAATATGTTCGCCCAAATCAGATGGATGTCTATCATCCGTCACAAACAAACACTTTCTGGTATTACATTCTTTCAAAACAGGAATCAATGCGTCCAAATCTTTCGCCGCAGTACCTTCACGTATCATCAAATACATACCCAAGCGCAGCTTCTCAATGGCTTCACCGGGCGTCGTACACTCGTGATCTGACGTAACACCGCTTGCGATGTACGCACACAAATCTTTTTGCGACAAAAGCGGCGCATGACCATCAATTCGTTTATCCCTCTGTTTCGCAAGTTCTAACTTCGCCATAACATTTTTATCTAAATTCAAAACGCCGGGAAAGTTCATCATCTCAGCAATGCCCAAAACCCAAGGCTTATCAATCAACAAAGACAAATCGTAACTGTTCAAATCAAACCCCGAAGTCTCAAACGGAGTTGCCGGAACACAAGATGGCAGCATAACATACACATCCAACGGCAAATCCTTAACCGCCTCGTGCATAAAACTTATCCCGTGAAGCCCAAAAACATTTGCTATCTCGTGCGGGTCAATTATAACTGTCGTTGTACCGGCCGGTAATACAATTTTTGCAAACTCTTTGGGTAAAACCATAGAACTTTCCAAATGCACATGACCATCAATAAAAGACGGTGCCACATAAGCCCCATTAACATCAATCTCGCGTTCACCGCAATAACCATCCCCAATCCCGACAATAATTCCGTCTTGAATCGCGATATCCCCACGATGAATTTCTTCGGATAAAACGTTAACAATATTAGCGTTCTTGATTACCAATTCTGCCTTTTCCAGCCCCCGGGCCACATTTATGATTTTCTTCTGAGACATAATAAAACCTCTTTTCAAAACATTATACAATAAAAAAGCCCACTTTAACAGTGAGCTTTATTATTTACCATAGAATTGACGAGTTCAGAACTTGGTTATTGAAGAATGTAGCTTGATTTTTGTGATATAATAATTTAGTTAAACTAGAGGTGAAAGTATGACGAAGATAGTTAATATTTATTGTGATGAGAGTTGCCATCTAGAAAATGATGACAGTAAAATTATGGTTATTGGCGGAATTATATGTCCTAATGATAAACGTAAACAAATATACAAAGAAATTAGAACTATTAAAATAAAGCATAATATTAAACCATCTACAGAAGTTAAATGGACTAAGGTTTCTGATTCAAAGAAAGAGTTTTATATAGATTTAATTAACTACTTCTTTGATAATGAAAACTTAGGTTTCAGAGCGATTTTCTTAAACAAAACGCAGTTAAATCACAGACGTTTTAATCAAACTTCCGATGACTTCTACTATAAAATGTATTACTTAATGGTTAAAGGTATCTTTGAGGCAAATACTCAATACAATATTTACCTTGATATGAAAGATACTCTAGGTTATCAAAAAATACAATTAATGAAAGATATTTGCAATAAGCTTCAAGCACGAAAAGGTTACTTGCATGAATTAGTACAACGTATTCAAGAAGTACGTTCACACGAAAACGAATTAGTTCAACTTTCAGATATTTTAATTGGTGCTGTTGGTTACGCCAATAGAGGGTTAAATACAAATCCTACAAAACTAGAATTAATAGACATTATAAAAGAAAGAACTGGTTATAACTTAAGTGTTTCTACATTTCTTAAAGAAAGCAAGTTTAACTTATTCCATTGGGAACCTAGAGAGGAAGGTATGCGATGGGATTAAAATTGCCAGAGTTAGTTAAATATGACCAATTCACCTCAGATGAAGAATTTTTAAATACTCTTTACGAATACTTCAAGCAAGATTTTGTATTAACTAAACCAAAATACAAAGGTCAAGAGCTACGTTTAAAAAGAATACCTATTAGAGATGGTAGAGAAGCTACCTTTTACCATATTACTACAACTGGTAAAGATGAAAATAATAGAACCTTAGATATTCCTAGAGCTGAACGCATAAGATGGATAAAACCTATTATAGAAGCAACCGACAAAACGTTACTAATTTGGGAAAATACCAGGAAGAAAGAAGAAAACATTCTTATATATCATGAAAAAGAAAACTTTCTTATAGTTCTAAGAAAAAGGACTAATGGTTTAATGTTTTGGACTTCTTTCTATACTTCTGAATGTTACAAAAAGAGTTTACTGGCAGAATACGCAAAGTACCATAAAAAACTGAAAACGCCCTTTTTACAAAGGACGTAATCGTTTCTCTTTCTACACTGGGTAGATGAGCTACTATTATTATAACCCATTTTGTTAAAATTTGTTACACTTCATGCCAAACTTTTACAAAACTTCATGAACTTGTAGGATATTTCTTATTTAATATACTTTAAATAGTGTTCATGTATTTCTACAAAGTCTTCATATTCATCTAACATCCAATGAGCTGTTATATCTTCTGATTCTTTGGATATGGTAGATTTTAGCCCTTCATATAAAATCCCTTCTAACCAAGATTTGTCAGTAATAAAATCTTGTCTAATTTTGTAATCTTCCATAACTATACCATTTGAGTCATCTTGTACTTTGTTTGAAAGATGAGTAAACCTAACTTGATATTCACTATATCTTTTAATAATTATAAAAGATTCAGGACCTTCTTCTGCACAATAGTAATAGCAAGTATCAGACATATTTTTAAGAGAAAATAAGAAAAACCATAAACTAGCAATACGATTTTCGGCTGATGAAACCCAAACAGAACTTTCAATATCGCCTACGCAAATATCGATATAAATATCATCACCAACATAAGTTATATCAAAATTAATATCCATTGATGATATTGGTTTAGAATTTTCTATCAACTCTTTAATAGAAATATCATCAGATTTATCAATACAATACTTCCATTCTTCCATAACAAGGTCATTAAACCTCTGTACAGCATTTATCCAATCGTTCTTTGAATTAATCTTATGCATAACACCTCAACTAATAGTAATTATATTACAAGCATATAGCAAAATTTTATAGCCTTTTAAATAATTAGCTCCTAAAAGCAGCAAGGATAGAAATAGGCTAAAACCATTGCTATAAGTACATTTGAAAACGATTTGCAACAATGGTAATTATTAAGAAATGCAACAAATTTCAAAATAGGTTGTATTATGCATGTTTATTGAGTTATAGCCATATCAGGATTTTTTACAAGTGCAAATCACGGCGTTTTAAAGCAAATCCTCAAAACCCTTTATTTACAAGGGTTTGCTGGTAATTTTATAAAAAGAGAGAATTTGAGAGTTTTCTAAATAGGTTCAAGTACTCACACAAAGAGGCTTGTAGGCATATTAGCATGTCGGTTTTATGTTTTTATATGTTTTTCTATTGCCAAAACCCTTTACTATCAATACTTTTGATGGGCTTGACAAATTAAAATAGTAAGATATAATAGTATCTTTTTCTCAAAAACTGAAAACCCTTGCTACAAAAGGGTTTGAGGCTTGAAGAATTTTGCAATGTGTGTTAAATTGTAAGTATAGACTGCGATGAGGTTGCTTCAAAAAAACTCAGAAGAACTCACCGCACATATAGACTACTACCGCCACGTTTTCACGGCTTCTTTTGAGTTGCTTTGTAAACGCTTTCATGGGGCTAGTTTTCTATGCAAAAACAAAGGACAAACATGAAAGTAGCAAAAACGCACAATTTCATAGAAGTAACAAAAAAAGAATTTCAGCAGTATCAAGTTGAAGCTATTACTGATAAACAAGCTTATGAAATTCAAAACAATTTGTTTGGCGTGGTTGATTTGTTGCTTTCATGGAGTTCGCAAGAGATACAAACAACCGCCTAAAAGGCAGAAAGGAGCAATTATGTCTCACAAAAAGAACACACCACCAGAAGAGCAACGTAGAACAAGGCAGATTTCATTTAATGTTGATAACTTCACAGCAAATGAAATTGAACGCCGAGTTGCATACAATTATCTAAACCGTAATGCTTTATTCAACATTGCTTTGTTTGATTATATGCATGAATGTATGGAATCTGATGTTCAACTAGGTGAGCTTGAACATTGGAGTGATGAGCCTAATGTTTTGAAACCTAAACGTTATACAATTCATTTAATGCCTGAAGTA
>JAZUCM010000074.1:0-39809 GCA_045639085.1 Candidatus Gastranaerophilus bacterium | reverse complement strand
AGATAATAAAACAGGGGGGGCGAGCCACTTCGCCATGACCGCCTCATTTGGCAACGAACTATTCAACTTATACTTTCCTGTGCACTACTCAGCACAACCGAAAGCAATAGTAACGTGTTCTCTTGGATTAACTGCGGAGATTTTTTGTCCGCGTGGGTCAACAAGGTAAGCAATTTCGTCGCCGGTAGTTTGGAATAAGCCCATTGCACCTGACAATACAGTTCTTGTTGTATCAACCGGTGCTTTAACAGTTTCCCAGATACCGTCGCCAAGGTTTCTTGCAGCTGCACCGAATTGGCCTTGGAATGCGTGGCCTAGCATATAACCTGCGTCGTTAGTTACGTTTTCTGCTGCGTTACCAACGTTGGTCAAGATGCCGCCCGCTGTTCTGCCGACAATACCTATCATTGAGCCGGCAAGGGTAAATGGCATTTCAACAAGTCTTGCTACAGGGTTAACTTGTTTTGATTTGTTAACTTGAGCGGTTAAGATTTGTTTAGGTAATTTTGCTGAGCATTTGCCGTTTTTGATACTTGTGAATGATAATTTTAATGCGCCTTTATCGCAGCCTGAAGGTCTTATGACTTCTACAACTTGGCCGGTTACGACTGAACCGCAAGGGTAGCTTTGGCCGTTGATTGTCATATCTTCAAGGGTTTTTGCTCTGAAGTATTGGCCTACGTGTGAAGATTTTGCTGTGATTTGGTCAATCATTTTTACTTTTAGGGTAGGGATTTTAACGATTTCTTCTTCTTCAACGAAGGTATTTTTGTTTGCAACAGGGCAAGCAGGACAGATGTCGTTCGCTGTTCTTGGGTTAGTGTCGTAACCGAGAGCTACGCGAACTGTTTGCATCATAGAAGCAACGTCAGCACGGGAAGCGTCTTTGTTAGGCATAATCATGTTAGGGTTAGGTGAATCTTTTAATGCACCGTTTGACAATGATTTTGCAACTGCGACTCTTGCCCAGCTTGGGACAGATGCACCGTCTGCGTATTTGCTTAGAATTTCGTCAGCTTTGCATTGGTCGATGTCGCAAGTCATGCCTTTAGCGATTGTGGTAAGAGCTTCTGCGCGAGTTACGTTTTTGCCCGGTTCAAATTTGCCGTTAGGGTAGCCGGTCATCAAGTTTTCGTCAACAGCTTTTGCGATAGCAGGGTTTGCCCAGTTTGATGTTGGAACGTCTTTGAACATTGATGTTCTGTGCATATCGCAGTCAAGGTTGAAGCCTTTAACTAGCATAGTGGCAAATTCTGCGCGAGAGATGTTTTTGTTAGGCTTGAAGTAGCCGTCAGGGTAGCCGACAACAACGTCATTCATAGCGAGTTTGTCGATGTCGCAAGCAGCCCAGTAGCCGTTTGGAACGTCTGGAAATGCGCATTCGCCTGTGTAGCCTAAGTTAGCTGCAGCACCAGTGGTGTTGTTGATACCCATGTCAGAAAGGGCTGCGTTCATGTCGAAAGGGACGATGGTTTTCTTCACTGCGTCGATTGAGTTAGAAGTTTGGATTTCGATAGGGCAGTTGTTGCCGTCCATTGTTCTTTCGTTTCTCATGATCTGAATGCCATTGTATCTATCCGGAGCTTCATTTAAGCAAGGGATGTGGCTTGCAGCGCCGGTAACTTGGCCGTCAGTTGCAACAGTCACGCCGTTTATGCCGGAAGACATGCGAGGCGCAGAACATCCGTTTAGGGTGTTTTCTGTTGAAAGGATTGAGTTAGCCGGCTCACCCACGTAGTTGTTTGTTCCGTAAATAGCGTTGGGGTAACCGTAAACTTGTTTCATGTCTTTGCGAGAAGGTTTGCCGGTTTGAGCGCAAGCTGCACAAGCCGGTTCGGGATCCGGTTCACAGCTTAGATCAGCGTCTTTGCAACCGCAATCGTCTTTAGGTAAGTTGCAAGGGTCGTTGCAAGGATCTGGTGTTCTGTCGCAATCACATTCATCGAAAGATTTTTTGCATTTGTTGCAAGTTGTTTGTGGAGTGGTGTCACACGGACAAGCTCCGCCTGTAACTACAGGTAATGCTTCTGCACAAGGCGCGATTGTTTGAGCGTTTGTGCATGGGCAGGTAGCCATTGCTTGATTCAAGGAACCCGTTACTATTCCAACGGCAATTGCTGCTGCCACAGTAAGTTTTTTAATAGTCATTTTTACCTCCTTGTGTAAGTTTGAACTTTTCTAACTCGTAAAAGTTCAAGTCTTAAAAAACCGATACTAGATTATGTATCGTCTTCGACTAAATTAACATTACCGAAGGAGGCTATTCAGGTGGGGGATTTGACAAGGTCGGTGAAATTGGTTAAGGCTTAGTTTGAACATATTCCAAAATACGCTTGCCGATTTCCCAGTCCGATTCGTTGGTGATTTTTTTTAGGATTCCCGGCAAAAGTTTTTTTTGTCTTTCAAGTTCTGAAAAAACAATTTTGGGCGAAATATCTAAATCTTGAGCAAATAATTCCCAATCTTTTTCAGTAATATCGGCATAAAATTTAGCCTTACCAATTTTCATTGCAATACGTTGATCGCAATCATAAATACTTGAGCATAACAAATCGTATGCCGGGGTTAATTCTATATTGTCAAAATACCAATATATTGAGAAATTTTTCCCGTGCGCGTCGGTGTTTCCTATCAAATAGTTAAAAATAACGCGCTTTGCAAATTCATTTTTTGCCAAAGCCGGTGCGTGGGTATGATTTAAAACTTTTAGACAGTTTTTTATTGTAATAGAATATTTATCACGAGATTGAACGCCCAGTGCTTGCGCAAAATCTTCTTGTAAAATTCTTTTGTATGCAGGTTTTGGATTTTTATTCAATTCTGCATTGTATTTGATGCGGTCAAAACGTTCGACCAATAAAAATTCCAGGCCGTCGATTTTGTGAATTTCAACATTTGCAACATTTAATCCGACTTCTTTTGCGGCTTTCATACAAATATATTCGTTTTGAATTGATTGAATATAGTTTGGTAGAGCTGTTTTTAAGATATGGGTTGTCGGAACATTGTCGTCGGGCAAAATGAAATTATCATCATAAACACAAATTGCTGCTTTTTCTTGAGCTCCTGCAAGCGATAACCTTTTTCCCATATATGGTCGATAAGGTAGTTCTTCAATATATTTTTTCAATTCATTATCAGTTAAAACTGTTCCGCTTAATTTATAAACCTTGGTATTATTAATCGGCTCATTCGGTTGATGGAATGAAATAGCGCCGGCACAGTCGTGCCCAATGGCTTCTAAAAGTTTAAAATCATCGTTTACATTAATATTATATTTTTTAGCCAGAATTGATCGCATGTTAGGGTTTTCCGGCAATAATCCACCAAAATATGCGCGGCAAGCTTTTTCCTTAAAGGGTTCTTTTTGAAGAGGCAAGCTTAAAGAAATAGAGTTTTTTGCACTTTCATTGTATGTGAATTCCATTTTTCCATTGACAAGGCGCAAGAGACCAACTTCTTCGCCGTGTAGTCTTACGGATAATTCTTTAGCCATTATTCACCTCTAGCTTAATGCCGAGATTAAAGATAACTTTCAAGACTTTTTCTATTTCGCAAGTAGGTTTGCCGTTTTCTAAATCAGAAATAAAACGGGTTCCAAGGTTTGACAATTGCGCCAATTCAGCCTGCGTAAGATTTTGTTTTTGTCTTGTTTCTTTAATCAAACTTCCGATGTCTTTTGTTGATTTGATAAGCATTTCAACCTCTAATATTACCGTACAGTAATATTATAACTAATTCGGGGCCTTTGTCAAGCAAATATTCCCGTACGGGAATACTTGCCCGTTTTTACCTTTGAAAAGATGTAATTATTCCCGTACGGGAATGCGGGAGTGTTTAAGTAGGGAGTTCATGTAAATGATATTACCGAAGGGCGATATTCATATTCGGGGGGAGGATTTAAAGTTAATCTTCGAACCAGCGAAAGTAATAATTTGAACTTCCAAGTTGTTTATATGGCCCAATTTGAGGTGTTAAGTTTGTTGATATATCAAAAGTTTGATCTTCATAGAATTCAATGGCATTCATTTTTGCTTGGTTGTATTCGTAAACTATTATTTGCCATTCTTTGTTTGGAGCAAAATGAATTTTAAACTCAAATTCGACTGCAGAGCCATTAATAAAAATGACTTCATTGGGTTGTAGATTTAAGTGTTCGCATATAAGTTTTTGCACGTGTTCTGCGCTGAATGTTATTGGATTAATCGGTTGTGACTCAAAGTTAATTGACATATTGATTGCCGGATGGATTAATCCCCTTTTGTTTAATATTAATTGTTCTCTGTTGATTTCAAGCACAATATCGTTAGAAATCTGTAATGATTTCTCTAATATTAAATTTGATATTTGTGTTTCATCAAGTTTCATTTTAGTCGCCATGTTAAGAAATATTTCGTAATTGTATCCTTATAAGGATATATTACTCTTTATAATGAAAAATGTCAACTTATAACGAAATAAGTTATAGAATGTTGTTATGATAAAAAATAACGTTTCAATAATTATGGGAATGAAAAGATTGTCTATTGCCGAAACGGCAAAGATTGCGGGTTTGAGGTATAATACGGTTTATAATCTTTATTATGATTCAACAAAGGGTATTGATTTTGAAACATTGGATCGTCTTTGTTATGCGTTGGAGTGTTCTACGGGTGATTTATTGAAATATATTCCAAATGAAAATTAAGCATAAAAAAGACCACTCTTATAAGTGGTCTTTTTGCTATAGTGTTGCTTTTCAATTATTTCAAATATCTAATCCACAAGTAAATTGATGAAAGTGCCAATGAAATAAATGTTATGAGTGCGCCGTATTTCATAAATCTCATAAATGAAATCGGGTGGCCTTTTGATGTCGCGGTTTCAGAAACAATTACGTTAGCGGCAGCGCCGATAATCGTTAAGTTTCCGCCTAAGCAGGCACCAAGTGACAATGCCCACCAGAGTGGTGAATTTGTGCTACCAGTGTATATGATAGCGTTTGCGTTTTCAGGATTGATTAGTTCGCTGATTAATGGTGCCATTGTTGCCGTGTATGGAATATTGTCGATTATGCCGGACAAGATTCCTGAGCCCCATAGGATTAGCATTGTTGCAAAATTCAAGCTACCGTTTGTTACTTCGATGAGTTTGTTTGCGAGGAACTGTATGCCGCCGTTAGCCTCAAATCCGCCGATAATGATGAATAAGCCTACGAAGAAAAATATTGTTAGCCATTCAACATCAGCGTAAATTTCTTTTGGTTTTTCAAATAATAGCAAGAATGATGCACCCGCAACTGCAAACACATACGCCGGAATTCCTGTTAAATCGTGTGTTACAAAACCGAGGATTACGAGTGCAAGTGTTACCATTGAGCGAATCATTAGCCATTTATCAGTAATGGTTTTTGAATTGTCAATGTTTGCAACGTGTTGCATACGTTCTGGTGTCGCTTTAAGTTGCTTTCTGAACATAAATGTTAGAACTGCAATTGACGCAATGAAAATTACTGCTACAATCGGGGTTAATTCAACAATAAAGTCCATAAAGCTTAAACCGGCTTTAGCTCCGATAATGATGTTTGGCGGATCGCCGATAAGTGTTGCTGTTCCGCCGATGTTAGATGCTAAAACTTCTGTGATTAAGAACGGAACCGGGTCGATGTCGAATTCTTTTGCAATAACAAATGTAATAGGCATCATCAAAACAACGGTTGTAACGTTATCCAAGAATGCTGATGCTACTGCGGTAAATGCTGCCAATGTGAACAAGACAAGTTTTGGGTGTCCTTTTGTCAGTTTTAAAAGTTCAAGTGCCATCCATTTGAAGACACCGCTTCTGCTTGCGATGTGAACAAGTATCATCATACCGATAAGAAGAAAAATTACTTCAAATTCGATATAATCAAATATACCGCGAATATAATCGCCGGCGTTTTGGTCTAAGTGACCGTGGAAAGGCAACAAGCCTAAAAGTAGTGTCAATGAGGCGCCAACAAGCGCAACTACTGATTTTTGGATTTTTTCGGATGCGATGAATACATACGCAATTACTAAAATTAATCCTGAAATCAGCATTCCATGACTAGTGATAATTTCTTGTAACATAATAATATACTCTCCATTTATATATATCGTTTCTACTATAACACAAGCTCTAATTAAAAGTCAAAAGGGGGGAGTTTGACTATAAGATTAACAAACTCAGCCAAATAAAGAGCATGCCTGTAACAATACCGATCATTGACAAGTGCCAGTCGCCGTATTCTTTAGCGAGAGGAAGAAGGGTGTCGAATGATATATAAATCATAATTCCGGCAACTGCGGCTAATAAAAACCCGATGACCATTTGTGGAAATAAGCATTGCAGTAAGAACATACCTAAAAAAGCGCCTAAAGGTTCTGACAGGCCTGAAAGTGAGGCATATAGCATGGCATAGCGTTTTTTGCCCGTGATATGGTAAATCGGCATTGCAACGGCAATACCTTCCGGAATATTGTGTATTGCAATCGCTATTGCAACCGATACCCCTAATTGAAGGCTTTGTGTTGCAGATAAAAATGTCGCCATGCCTTCCGGGAAGTTGTGAACGCAAATCGCGATTGCCATAAATAATCCGGCTTTTTTAATTTTATGATGGTGTGTACAAGGTTCATCAGGGTGCAAAACTTCTTCCTGGTCGATGTGGTCCGGGATAAAATAGTCGATTAAAACCGCGATTACTATTCCTACGATGAAACTAAAGTAAACCAGCCATTCGTGGAAATTTGGGAAATTCACCGCGAGACTTTCACTTGCGGTCGGAAGAATTTCGGTTAATGATAGAAAAATCATAACGCCTGCTGAAAAACCCAAACCTACGGATAAAGCTTTTAAGTTGTCGGGTTTTACAATAAAAGCGATAGCGCCGCCGATTGTGGTGGCTAATCCGGCTAAAAGAGTTAATAAAAATGCTATGCCAATATTTTCTATCATATTTTTGCTCCAGTGTGTCTATCTTAACACAAACATTAAAATTTGATTAACATTCGGATAAAAAACTTGATTAGTTTTTTTGTTGGTGTTATAAAATGTCATGTATAAAAATTTTACTATTAATAAGAAGGAGTAAAAATTTATGGTAAAAGTAGCTATTAACGGATTCGGAAGAATCGGACGTAACACATTGAGAGCAGCTATCAGAGAAGGTATTTACAACGAAATCGATTATGTTGCTATCAACGACCCTGGTTTGACACCTGCTAACGCAGCTCACGTTTTCAAATATGACTCAGTTATGGGTAAATTCGATGGTACTGTTGAAGTAGCTGAAGATGGTTTGGTAATCAACGGCAAAAAAATCTTGTTCTTTGCTGAAAAAGATCCGGCAAACCTTCCTTGGGCTAAATTGGGCGTAGAAGTTGTTGTTGAATCAACCGGCTTCTATACAGATGCTGAAAAAGCGAAAGCTCACATCGCTGCAGGTGCTAAAAAAGTTATCATCTCAGCTCCAGCTAAAAACGAAGATATTACAATCGTTTTAGGTGTAAACGAAAAAGAATACGATACAACAAAACACAACGTAATTTCTATGGCATCTTGCACAACAAACTGCTTGGCTCCAGTTGCTAAAGTTATTTCCGAAAAATTCGGTATCGTTAAAGGTTTGATGACAACAGTTCACTCATACACAGGCGACCAAAGAATTCTTGACGCTGGCCACAAAGATCCACGTCGTGCAAGAGCTGGTGCGTTGAACATCGTTCCTACAACAACAGGTGCTGCTAAAGCTGTTGCTTTGGTTCTTCCTGAATTGAAAGGTAAATTGAACGGTTTCGCTATGAGAGTTCCTACTCCAGACGTTTCAGTTGTTGACGTTGTGTTCGAAACTGAAAAACCTGTTACAGTTGAAGCTGTAAACGCGGCATTGAAAGAAGCTGCAGACGGACATGTTCTTTGCTACTCTGAAGAACCGCTTGTATCTTCTGACTTTATCGGTTCATCACAATCTTCAACTGTTGACGCTGCATTGACAATGACAATGGGCGACAACATGGTTAAAGTTGTTTCTTGGTACGATAACGAAATGGGTTACTCAACTCGTTTGGCTGAAACAACAAGAATGGTTGCGTCTAAATTATAATTTTTAATTTAAGACAAAGATTGAAAAAACGCTCTCGAATGAGGGCGTTTTTTGTTAATAAGTTATTAACTCATTAACTTATTAACTTTCGTTCCCCCTCTTGACAAAATCGCGAACATGGTAAATAATGAGAATATGAATTATACAAACTACAATAAAAGAATAAGAAGTTCAATAGGGGGGGGGGCGCCTCAACAGCCTGATTATATCTGGCGTTGGGGCTCATGTTTTGCCAAAACCTCCGACCCTTGCGAGCGCAAGATTACGGAGGTAAACATGATTAAAACATTAAAAAAACATGCGTCATTGCGAGGAGTGAGCAACGCGAACGACGAAGCAAACCAGCTGACCGAGTTCAGACGAGGTCAGTCAGCCAGCGTGACGATATTGACCGATTTCGCTGCGCTCAATCGGCTGGGTTGCCGCGCCGGACTATCGCCTTTAACCGTTAAGTCTTGTGATTTTTCGGTACGAATATGGAACCGGCTCAGCCGGCTCGCAATGACGCAGAGCGTTGGATTTACTATGGCGGAGATATTGTTATCCCTCACAATTATCGGTGTGGTTGCTGCAATAACCCTGCCAAGCTTGATGGCGAATATCAACGAACGAACTTGGAACACGCAAAGAAAGGCGCTTTACGCGAGAATGTCCCAAGCTATCGCAATGATGCCACAGTTGAATGGTTACGGCGAATACGAAGGATCAAACACAGACGGTTCCGTTACTGCGACAAAAGACACGGCAGCGGAGGCGTTTTTGACAGAAGGTCTGAGCAAGGTTCTTAAAATCAACAACATTTGCGACGCAACACATCTTGCTGATTGTGGTGTTGCGGCGTCATTCACAAATTTGGCCGGTTCAACAAAAACTTGGCCGACAAAATTATCTGAACTCAACTCAATGTTCACCGGCAGTTATGACGATAACGGTGCGAGTGAAGGTGGAAATGTTTATAGAAACCCACAACAGCATATTGACACAAAGGCTGCAGCCTTTGAAACCCAAAACGGAGAAACGATTGCATTATATTACAATCCACAGTGTACAGCAGATGTAGAAGGCAACGCATGGCACTACAGTCAACCTAAGATGTGTGCAAACTTTATCTACGATTTGAATGGAAATAAAGGTCCTAATGCTGTTGGTAAGGACATTGGCTTCATAACAGCACTTTACTCATTAGATTCAAATATTGTTGCTCCATACGCGCTTTCAACAAATGCAAATGGCGGAACTTCAGTCACGCAGATTGAAGCTGGTGCAAAATGCTCAGCCCAAGACCCTGAAAGCAGACTTCCTAACAAAGACGAACTAACTGCGATGTTTTTCAACAAAGAACTTCTTGGAATTACGTCTGGTACCTTTTGGTCTAGCTCTGTCATCTCTTCTGGAGAGTCTGGCAAGGCTTGGCGCCAGCATTTCCCAGCGGGCTTTCGTTACCCGCTCGTACGGTCTAGTACTCACTTTGTAAGGTGCGTTAAGCGTTAATTTAAATCAAAAGGCCGGAGATTTCTTCGGCCTTTTTGCTTTACTAGTATTTTATTATTTAGTATAATACTGTTATGGCTAAGATTATTGCGCTGGTAGATTGTGATTCGTTTTTTGTTTCTTGTGAGCAGGCGGTTAATCCTGAACTCAAGGACAAGCCCGTTTGTGTGTTGTCGAATCGCGATGGTTGCGTGATTGCGCGTTCTCGTGAGGCTAAGCGGATGGGGATTAGAATGGGATTGCCGTATTTTATGGCTAAGCATGATTTCCCGGGGGCGATTTATGTTTCGGGGCATCACGATTTGTATGGGGAAATTTCGGAGAAGGTTATGTCGCTGTTGCGCGAATTCTCGCCGACGGTGGATGTTTATTCTATTGATGAGGCGTTTGTTGATTTGACCGGGCTCGAGCGACTTTATAAGATGAATTCGGTCGATATTGCCAAGTTTATTAGGCGCGAGATTCGCGAAAAAATTGATATCCCGGTTTCTATTGGTATAAGTTCGTCCAAAACGTTGGCAAAATTGGCATCTGATAAGGCCAAGAATGAGTTGGACGGGGTGTATTATATCGGTAGAGGTAATCTTGAGGCGGAACTTAAACAAACACCGGTCGAAGATATTTGGGGGATTGGGCGGAATTTGACGCTTACGATGCGTAAAAACGGGATTTTGAACGCTTATGAATTGGTGCAGAAATCGGATAAGTTTTTGGATAATCTTATTGGAATACGTGGGCTTGAGATGAAACATGAGTTGTTGGGGGAAGTTGTGTCACCTGTTACGAATGACGTTAAGCCGCCAAAATCTATACAGAAAACAAGCGCACTTGCAAAATTTACGTCGGATAAGGATTATTTGAAAAATTCTATAAATTATCATATTCACCGTGCGTGCGCGAAATTGCGCAAACTCGAGGGCAAAACTTTGGAAGTTGGCGTTTTATTGCGGACAAAGGATTATAGAGTTTTTGTGGAGAAAGAGACTCTTAATAAGGCGCTGGATTTTGAACTTGAGATTTCACAGATTATTTTCAGGCTTTTTGACAAAATTTACGATCCTAATTTGATTTATCGTAGCACCGGGATATTTTTTGATAAACTTGTTTACAATGGAGCGTATCAGACGTATCTGTTTGCGGAAGAAGTCGACGAGCGAAAAGCCAAGCTGAGCAAGTGTTTTGACAAACTGGAAGCAAAATTTGGCAAAGATATTGTGCAAACCGGATTTGTAAAGAAAGATATTTGATTTTTTTTGAAAAAAGTTATATAATGGTTTTATGATTAAGAAGATTATTTATTTAATTATTTTGGTAGGGCTGTCTTTATGCCTTGTGGAACGTGTCAGATTGGCCGTTTTGGAAAACTGTGTTTATCCGATTTTGTATAGTCAGGCGGAAACGAATTCCAATTTTATGCTGTACATTAAGTGTGGGCAAATAAAATTGATGGCCAAGGATTATGATGCCGCGCAAGAATTGTTTACAACGGTTTTGGCTAAGGCGACGACGTCTGAACACAAGCGCGAAAAACTTTTGGCTTATTATTATTTAGGCAATACTTTTTATGAGGCCGAAGATTATGAAAACGCTCTAAAGGCTTATGTCGTGGTACTTAAAAATGAGCCGGGGCATCGCAAAGCGCTCAGAAAATTTGTTCGTATTAAGATGGCGATGGGTGAATATATTTCGCCTTACCGTTTCGTGACGTTTTATATTAAGGCAAAGCCAAAGGATTCTTTTGGGTATGGTGAACGTTGCGCTATTTTAACCAGGCTGAATAAGTTTTCTGCGGCAAGAAGTGATTGCGAAAAGGCTATAGAACTTCGCCGAACTGATGCAAGAGCGCACTATGATTATGCTGAACTGATGGCTAAGCAAGGGTTTAAAGATTTGGCTGCGGATGAATACAAAGAGGCTCGTGCGATTCAACGAAAAATAAAATCCAGGGAAGAGCTGGAAAAAATGCTTAATATAAAAACTCCTGAGCCGGATCCGTTTGAATGATTTTGTTTAATAAAATTTGCAGTAAAAAACGGGGTGTCCTATTTGCGGATACCCCGTTTTTTGTTAATATTTTAACATTGAAATGATGTTATCAGTGTGAAGTTTTTCACGGCCGTTAAGAGCTTCGAGTTCTATCAAGAACGCGATACCGACCAGATTGCCGCCGGCCTTTTTTACGAGTTTGCAGGCAGCCTCAGCAGTTCCGCCTGTTGCTAATAAGTCGTCAACGATGAGAACATTTGCGCCTTGCGGAATTGCATCTTTGTGGATTTCAATCGTGTCAGTGCCGTATTCCAAGTCGTAGCTTTGACTTATGGTTTCCGCCGGTAGTTTTTTAGGTTTTCTGATAGGAATAAATCCGGCGTTCAATTTGTATGCCATTGGCATGCCGAAGATAAATCCGCGGCTTTCAATTCCGGCAACATAGTCTATTTTTGTGTCTTTAAATTGTTCGCACAAGTAGTCAATCATTATTTTGAGAGTTTCAGCGTCTTTTAGCGCGGTTGTGATGTCTCTAAATATAATCCCTTCTTTTGGGAAGTTTGCTACTGCACGAATTTTTTCTTTTACTGATGCAACTATCTGTTCTGTCATAAAATTTCTCCATTATTTCTTTGTATTTGAAGCGAGTTCGCGTTCTTTTTCTTCTTGAACCAGACCGTGAGCAGTTTTGCCCCAATTCATGTCTTTTTTCAAGAATAATATTTTAAAGCTTATAAATATTACCAGCGGGAACCAGATTAAAAGCATGTAGATTGTTGTTTGAATTGCTTGGATAAAGGCGTTCCTTCTGGAAAGATTGTCGTACCGTCTAAGGGCGTACCTTATTGTTATAAAGAAACCGAATCCGATTACGGCACCTATGATTACTGATGAATAAAGGATGTGTGGTGATGCGTCTTTGGCTAAACATTTGAACATGCGGATGAAGATTTCCAGCAAGAACCAGCCCGGCATGATGAATTGTGAGATGTAAATTGTCATGTCTAAGCTTGCGCGTAAGGACATCTCTTTTGATGTTAAAACGTCTTGGCAGTACTCTAAATATCTTCTGATTGTTCCTTCGAGCCAACGACGTCTTTGACGGTAAAGTGGCCAAACGTACGCGATACCTTCTTCGTAAACTACCGCGTCCATGCAAAAACGAATGTCCCAACCTTTGATGTGAAGTCTTGTTGACATATCAAGGTCGTCGGTAATTGTGTAATTGTTCCAGCCGCCAATATCTTCGAGGGCTTCGCGCTTGATAAGTTCGCCGTTGCCGCGAAGTTCAACTGCACCTTTTACGGAGTCTCTGCTGATTTGAAGCTGCGCGTCCATTGTGTATTCATTGTTTTGACAACGGGTTAGCAGGTTATAATCTTTATTTCTGATGACTTTTCTTGCTTGTACGGCGCCAACGTCTTGTGGCTCAAGCATTGGAACAAGTTTTTTCAAAAAGTCAGGCTTAACTGTTGCGTCGGCATCAAAAACCAGAATTGCTTCGCCTTTTGCAAATGCCATTGCATCGTTCAGAACGGCAGATTTGCCCGGAAATGCGTCTTTTGGACGAATAAATGCTTTTAAATTGCTGTACTTGTTTTCTAAATCTTTAACGACGGATGCGGTATTGTCAGAACTTCTGTCGTCGATTACAATTATTTCAAAATGCGGGTAATCGAGTTGTTGGATGTTTGCAACAGTATCTGCAATGACGCTTTCTTCATTGTGGGCCGGAATCATTATTGTTACAAACGGTTTGTAATTTTCATTGATTGGCTCAGGATGGAATTTTTGGACACGTTTTTTTACTTTATATGCAAGGTTTGTTGAAATTCCATAGAGAATCATGCCTAGACAAATTAATGCCAAGCCCCAAATTGTATCAAAATAGCTTTGGTATATGTAAATAAAGACGCTTAGTCCTAAGATAATAAAGAATAATAAAATCCGTTCTTTCATAATTCCATCTTATACCTTCAGGTTAATTATACCAAAAAAAAGTAATTAAGGCCAAAAATGCGTTAAAAACGTTACACATTTAACATTTTGAAAAAACTTTTTAGCATGCCTTTTAGATTTTTTTCGTTTGGAATGTTTGCATTTGGGTAGAATTCTTTGTACGAATTGATGATGTTGAATGGTAAATCTTCTTCTTTTTCCAGGATTTCGGATATCATCATCAAGTAGTTGTCTTGTTCTTCTTTGTATAACAAGTCGCGCGTGCGTAAATCTTCGTCGGCTTCAAAATGTACCAACGCATGATACGCCGCTTGAATGCTTTCGTCCTCGTGGTTGTGCGGAAATTGATTTATTGCCTCGCGCACACAAAGCCTGCCGGTTAGAACACCTCTAATCAGCGTTGCAACTTGTTTTCTATCTCCTAAATTATCCATTTTTACTTAACTAACAGACCGTGTTTTTCTTCAACGAAACGAATAAGGCTTGTGGAATTGCCGGCAAAAAAGTTGTTTATAACTTCATTTACGGCATCAAGAGCCATTTCTTCCCTCTGCATAGTTGCTTTGTAGAAAAATTTCTTTCCGACTCTGTATCTAACCAAAATACTTTTGACGGTTAATCTATCCATGACCGTCTTGATTGTTGTATATGCACGCTCAATTCCTTTTCTTGACAATTCGTCAACGACGTCTTGAATCGAAATGTCATTGTCTTCGCCGTTATTTGTTAAATCCCAAATTGAATTCAAAATGTCAATTTCTAAAGTTCCACATGTCATATTCTTGTTCCTTCTTCCTATTTATCTATATTCATAAAAGAGTGTATTACGATTGTAACACGAGTTTTATTTTTTTGCAATAGGGTTGTTGCAAAATTTTAAAACATTTCGAGTAAATTTTCATCTTTAGTGACGAAATTTTTCTTTTCTCGAACTTTGTTGTTGTGTTTTTTGACACGGTTTGGCACTTTTCTGTAGGCATTGTCGACAGAAATTTTTGTAAGTGGGGTACCTTTTTTCTTGTCAAAAAATACGAGCCAAAAGCTTCTGTTGATGTTGTCGACGGCGAAAGATACATCGCCAAGTATTTTTTCACCGGGTTTAATTTGTTTAAACATGATTTTTGTATCACCGAAAATTGATGGGCGAAAAACTGCGTTGTAATCGTTCACAAGCGCCATATCGAGCCCGGAGAGGTTTTTGTCCGAATGGTTAGTAATCATAAGGGTTAGTGTGATAGTGTTAGCGACATCGAAGGGGTCTTTTTCGTGCTTGATATTGCTTATGAAAATATCAATGCCGGGGTAGAATAGTTCGTGTTGCATAAGAGCTTCTTCGCGGTAGACAGGAAGTTCGACGTCGGATTTTATTTTGACTTTGATTTCGTCACCCGGAGCAATGAGAACGTTGTGTCCTTTTCGCACCAACGCCATTCCAAGTCCGTAAACTCCGCCTACTGCGGCACCGGCTGCAAGAGTATAACCTTGCGACATAATTGCGGCTTCAAGACCTAACAAATTTAGGGCGACAAGTCCTCCGACTGCGCCGCCGGCTAAAGTGTAGCCGACATCTTGCGCAACTATTTTAGAGGTTTCGACGACGGGGTTGAGTTTTGTGCTCATGTGCCCTTCGATTGGAATTTCACGTCCGTCCGGGGTAATTAGGTAGTCAAAATCCATTTCTATCCACGCAGAACGCCCCATGCTTTTAGCGTCACCTGATTCGACTATAGAGCCGTGCGCGATGGTGCCTTTGGGAATTATGACACCTTTGTTCCCGATTACGTCTGTTGTGACTTCTGCAAAAAACTCGTCGCCTTCCATCGTGAAACTGCCGTCAAGAACTTGTGAAACGGTCATATTGATGATGTCTTTGCGCTCTAGAGTTTCGACATCACCAGTGAAAATTTCTTCTTGCCTTGGGGTGAAATTTTCGTTGTACTCAACGGACGCGTCAAAAGTTTGCGCTAAAGCGAGCGGCTGAAAAAGCAAAACGGATAAAATACATGACGCCAAAATCTTCTTCATAACGAAATTATACAACAATTATTTTAGATAATCAAATTTATACTAAAACGCGCGGAGGTTTATTCTAAACTTCTTCTGTCAAACATTTAAGTATTTTATATATTTTTTCAAGTGCTTGGTTGTCATCTTTTATTTTGTTTATAAAACCATCAATTGCACATAGTAATTCGTGGTTTGTTTTTATGTGGTCGTTTGCGAATAATTCTTCGGTTGTTATGTTTAGTGAATCCACAATTTTTTCGAGCGTTTCGGCTTTTACAAAACTCACACCAACTTCGATATTGCTTAGATTTCTTGGCGAAATATCAACAATTTCGGCCAATTGTTCTTGCGTTAAGCCTCTCAATTTACGCACACGTCTTATTTTTTCGCCAAGTTCCTTTTTTATGTTCATAAATTTATAAGATTGTTAGAATATCTTGATATCTTGTTAGTATCCGTAATATCTTCAACTGATTGTCTTCAAGTCGGTATGCAATTGAAAACTTCTTTTTAATTGTGTAGACTCTTATATTTTCTTGTTTTATACCATATTTAACGGTGCCGGTTGTAGGGTACTCCGCAAGCATTTTTAATGTTTTGTTCAGAACTGTCAGAATATCTCTAGCAGCTTTTGGATTATCTTTAGCAACATAATCTATTATTTGTGCGATATCCGAACCAGCTTTTTGGGTTACTAAAACATTTAGTGATTTATTCATATTTGGCCCTTAGTTGTTCTAAAAATTCAAATGCGTCGGTGACCCTTCCAGCATCGGCGTCATCGATGCCAAGTTGAATTTCAGCATTTAATTCATCTAATCTTTCTTGAGAAATATATTGTGTATTTAGTGCGATGTCTAACGTTGCATTAATTGCCTCATTTAATGAGTCATATAGGCCTTCCGCAATTTTTATGCGTAATAATCTTTCAATGCTTGGTGTTAAAGAGATTTCCATATTTTTTCTCCTTTGTAATTGTTTATATTGACATTATATCATATTATATTGAAAAACTCAAGTTGGATTTTCTTGTATACATTTATCCCAGCGGTGTTCGTATTTTTCTACGGCGAGGGCGGCCTGTTCTTCGGTGTATTTATAGGCGGAAAGGCTTATCATTATTCGGCCTTGAGATTCTTCCATCAAGCGTTTTTTTACCTTATAGGGGTAAGTTTCGTGGCCTTGAAGGTTGCCGGAATGAATTTCTTCGATTATATCGTCGATATATGTTTGCATATATTGGGGGATTTGCGGATGGCGTTTGATGTATTCGCAAAGTGGCATGTTTTCGCGGTAACGGTTTCCACTTGCGGATGTCAAAAGAAAGTTCCCGATAGTGTTTAGGCCGCCTAAAGACGCAGGCGTGATGTGTTCGATTGAACCAGTTGACGCGATAAAAAGTCTGCGCACGATTTCTTGTTGCTTTCGGGTTGAATACTTTACAATAAAAGCGTTGCGGCTACTTTCTGATGTGGGCAAAAACAAGGCTTTATTTTTGATGTCGCTGAAAATTTCGCGCTCATTTTCGTTTGGAACGATTTCTTCCAGAGAGTTTAGGAATGTTTTGCGCTTGAAGGTGTCTCGCTTGCTGTCGGAGATAATAATTTGGCGGCATTTTGTTGTTTTTGCTCTGATTAAAAGCGCTGTTTGGGGGGAGAGTTTGCGCGTCAAAATATCGACGTCGTCGAGAACTTCCATTTCTTCAAGCTTTAGGCGGGTAAGGCTGTTGGCCTTAATCATTTGCAGGCAATCTTGAAGGTTTCCGTCCGGGTTGAATAAGATAAAATCTTTGAAAATTGCAAAAATAGCTTTTTCGACCGGCAACATATTGGCTTGATACGGTTGGAGAAGTTTAACGGCATCTGCTGCGGTGTGGCATTTTTTTAGCCCTTTTTCAAAATGTTTGATTGTGTCGCTGGGAATAATTTTTATTCCGCGGTAGGGGCAAGTGATTCCTTTGAGTTTGCGCAGTGGTTTGCCCGCAGAGGTTTTGCCTTCATACGGTATGTCGTAATAGTATTTAAGATAATTTTGTGATGTGATTCGCTTTGGTTTTGGTGATGCCATGGACGCTCTTTTAATCAACTATTCCAAATCTATTATAACAGATTTTTGTCGTGTCCGCAATCTTTATCGAAAAAATTATCTGAAAGTAGTACTTATTTTAGTGAAGGGAAATTTTTAAAAATGTGTGATAATAGAGATAATAAATAAAAAGGAGGCGGAAATGTATAATTTTCTAAAGTATTTATCTTATGCGTTGGTAATTATTGGTGCAATTAACTGGGGCTTAATCGGTTTCTTTAATTTTGATTTGGTGGCCAGCCTGTTTGGCGAAATGACATTTATGACGAGATTGATTTATGATTTGGTCGGAATAAGTGCGATAATTTCGATTATAACGAGTTATATGTGTTACCAAAAATATCGCGAACATGATATGTAGAAATTGAAGAAGCGCCACCTTGAAAAGGTGGCGCTTTGAATTAAATCTTATCTAAAAAATCGACTTTGCCGGAATCTATGTGATAGTATGCCGGCATGATTTTGACATTATTTTCTTTCATGTAATTGATTAAGTAGTGGTCTTGTTCCATAAGTTCTTTGATGTCTTGCATTATGTGAGCTTTGACAACGTTATCGGAATTTACTTCCAGGCCGTTTTTCTTACAATCTTCAATCGCGGGTTGAATTGAATCTTCCAGTGATTGAATGTATTTTGTTTCAGAAACTCCTGATAATGTCGCTTTAATTGCGCCGCAATCTTGGTGACCCATAATTACAATGAGTTTTACTCCACAGTGCATAACCGCGTATTCAATACTTCCTATGACGTGATCATCCAGAACATTGCCGGCGTTTTTAATCTCAAATAAATCGCCAAAACCTTGGTCAAAAATTAATTCCAGCGGGACTCTTGAATCAGAACAAGAAAGGATTACAACAAACGGATGTTGTCCGTTCATCATCTCTTTTCTGCGTGAAACACTCTCGTCAGGGTGTTGTTGGTGTGATGTTACAAATCTTTCGTTGCCTTTTTTTAGTTTGTCTAACGCTTTTTGTGCGGATAAATTTTCAATATTATGGGCAAAACAAGTGTTGGCATTCCATAAAAAGGCGAAAACGAAAGCTAATGGTAATAAGCTCTTTTTCATTTTTCTACCTCTCTAAATTTATTACAAAACAAGTTTAACTCTTAAAAAATAAAAAACAAGTACAGTTTATAAATTTACTAGCAAATTTTGTTTTTACGGATTTTATAAAGGATATGAGAATACAAAATATACAAACCAATTACAATAGAAATTACACTTGCCCTTCAAAAGCCTCATTTAAATCCAATGTTTTAATCGGCAGCCTAAAGAATAAAAATATCGGCGAGATGGCCAACGGATGTATCGGTAAGCTTGAGATGGTCAAAGCAAACAGCGAAAACGCGTTGTTAAACTTGATGAAATCTACGTGTCAAGATTATGAGATTTATAAGCTTACGGATGATGCACAACGAGTTATTGGATGCATGGAATTACGGTTTAATAAATATGCGTGGAAATATAATGACGAAAAAGATCATGTGTTTGTATCGTCTCTAAAGAATTATTCCAACCCTAAAACACCTTATTATACCAGGCAGTTGGATGAATATAAACATGTTGGTACCAAACTTTTGCAAATTGCCTTAAAAAGAAGTCAAGAAGGTAATTGCGAAGGTAATATTGAATTGATTGCAAAAAGTAGACAAGAAGTTTATGATTTTTATAAATTTTTAGGTTTTGAGCATGTCGCACCCGTTTCTATATATGAAAACCCGAATCGGTTCAGGCTTTCGGGTAGGAATGTGAATATTCTTGCCAATAAATATGGTGGTTTATAATAAAAAAGGAGAATTAATTATGGAAATTAGAAACAACCCGACTCAATCATTTGCAGCTATAACTGTTCAGTCATCCAAAATGAATGCAGCACAAAAACAGGCAAGCAAAACACTTGCCAAGCTGATTGATTATTCGGACGAATATCAAAGTTCTTGCGGTATCGCAGATATTTATATGCTTCCGGGTAAAAACGAAAAAACGATTACAGTGAAGTTTATGGAACCGTTGGAAGATATGTTTTTCCTAAAAGGCAAAAAACATCTTGCAACGAATGTTAATGTTGAACAAAAAAACTTAACTAAAAAAGCAGATGCAATTATAGAAAATCTTCGAGGCATTCTTTCAGGCAAATATCGTGCGCCGGAGGCTAATACAGAAATGTTTCTGAATAAAGAAACCGATTTGGCAAAATTAGACCCTGAACGTTACGATAGTTTTGTGGCTGAAGTTTTGCATACTGCATCTGCTATTGAGAAAGGTGTTGAGTAATATTTCTTCTTGCTATTATCTATTTATTAACTATAATAATAGCAAAGGAGATTGCCGTGAGTGCGAAGATTTTAGACGGGAAAAAAACCAGCCAAAAACTATTGGATGACTTGAGTAGAAAAGTTGCCGACCTTTCTGTCAAACCTGTCTTGGGTATAATTCTTGTTGGCGACAATCCGGCAAGCCAGATTTATGTAAACGCGAAGTTGAAAAAAGCAAAATCAATTGGGTTTATGACGGAGTTTAAACAATTTAGTGCGGCCGCAACTCAGGATGAAGTTTTAAATCAGATTGAAAAGTGGAATAATTCTCCTGATATTAACGGAATTTTAGTACAGTTGCCTCTCCCGAGTGGCTTTGATAAGGATAAGATTTTAAATGCAATTAATCCGATGAAGGATGTCGATGGGCTTACGTCACACAATTCAGGCTTGTTTTATACTGGTCAAAAACCTTGGGCAATACCTTGTACCACTCGTGGGATTTTAATGTTGCTAAATGAATATGGTGTTGAAATTGAAGGGAAAAATGTTGTCGTTATCGGACGATCTAATCTTGTGGGTAAGCCGACAGCGCATGCCTTTTTACAACAAAATGCAACGGTTACTATTTGTCACTCCAAGACACAAAATCTTGAAAACATAATAAAAACGGCTGATATTGTTGTTTCAGCCGTAGGGGAAAAAATTGTAAATGGGAAAATATTGAAAAAAAATAGTGTAGTAGTAGATGTTGGAATCTTCCGCAAACCCGACGGTACAATCAGTGGGGATGTGGAATTTGACAGCGCATCAGAGGTTGCCGCGTTTATTTCGCCTGTTCCCGGCGGAGTCGGGCCAATGACAGTAATTGCGCTTATGTATAATTTATTAGATTTGTATACTGCTCAAGTCTTAACCTAGCCGCCGATTAAGTTAAGCGAACAGGTACTCTTAATACCATTATTAACCATTGTCTTCAATGAGTTAATTTCTTGTTCCATAACGTCAATTTGCGATTTTACGGATTCGGCCTCGGTTTGCAGATATTCACTTGTTTTTTCAAGTGAGATGTAGAACGGATCTTCATCAAGGTCCGCATCGTCGCCTGCCGCGTTAGCGTAATCACTCATCTGGCTTGTGATACAATTTGTTCTGCTCATCAAAATCGTGTATTCATACTCCAATTGACTTTTCTGCAGTGTAAATAAACTTTTCTGCGATGCCATAGCTAAGAACGACATATCTTTCTCTCCTTATTTTATAATTTGCTCTCTTACTTCTATAAAAACAAAATCAAAACCCGGATTTCAGAGTTTGCATTTTTTGTTACAAAACTTAATGGTATAAAAATCCTTTGTCCAGTCTGGATTATATCATTTTTATGTATTGCGTAATTTATGAATAAATAAAGATTTTATAAAAAATATAAAAATTTTAGGCAATTTTTTTGTTTGAAAATACTTTATATAGGTACAGAGGAAACAATGGGAAATCAAAAGGCGGGAATTATGAACAACAAGTACATGATGTGCACAGTAGATGAATACTTCAATGCGATGAAGAAACAAACAGGCACAAACTCTAAAATTGTTGCGAAGTCTTTAGTAAAATATTTAAAAGTAAAAGAAAGCAAAAAAGCTTTAGCAGCATAGAAAAGTAATAATAGGGAAAATATAAAGGAGAAACAATTATGGCAAGAGTATTGATTTCAATGCCGGAAAGATTTTTAGATGAGATAGACGAAGTTGCGGAAAATGAAAACCGAACCAGGTCAGAATTAATCAGAGAAGCGCTAAGAACTTATATGAATCGTAACAGAGTTCGTTCTACTCAGAAGGCTCAAAGTAACGCTTTAATTCTGGAAGGCTTACTGGAATAGACAAAATGAAATTTTAGTAGTATAATCTAAGTGGGAAAATGGCATAAGGGAAAACTCCATAGGGGGAAAATATGGAAAACAAGAACAAGTATATGATGTCTACAATTGAAGAATACTTCGACATTTTAGACAAACAAACAGAAAAAAATTCACAAATAATAGCTAAATCATTGGTAAAATACCTTAAAGCAAGCAAAAACAATTCAAAATACGAAGAATTGAAAAAAGCGTCAAAGGTATAAGCGTCAGAAAAGCGCGAAAGGTGTAAAATTGTAGGACGGGAACCGCCATCTGTTAGATGGTCGGCGACTGCTGAATTGAAAGGTGCGCGAAAGCACAAAATGGGGAAAATGGTTGAAAAATTGTAACCGGAGGACTATAGTCCTCCGGTTTTGTGTACAGCTATAAAAAGGCGGCCGAAGGCCGCCTTGAAATACAACTATTCCTACCGAAAGTTCGGTAATCTCTCTCTTAAAATTCAAACGTATAAGCCGTGAATTTTTATAACCAACCTTGTCCCCTTAGCAGGCTGTGGTTACTTATTGTAAAGGTGCTCTCCACAATGAATCGTTGAATTTTGCATCAATTTGTTGGGTTTCGATTGATAATGTTACATTGCTTGGTGTAAATACAAATACCAAATCTCCGACTTTTTGTGGTTTGCCGTTCAATGCGTGAGCTGCACCGCAAACAAAATCAATTGTTCTTTGTGATTGTTCTTTATCTAGCAGGTGGAGATTTAAAACAACAGTCTTTCTTTCCATCAAATGTTGAACAACTTGTGCTGAATCTTTGAATGAGCGAGGCTCCAATATCATAACTTCGTGAGATTTATAGCCAGAGTGCGGAACGACTTTAAGTTCTTGCACTTTGTCATTTCTGTCTCTATAAGAATAGCTTGGCTCAAGTGCCAAATTGCTTTGAGTCGGGTACTCTGTATAATCGCCCGCATCGCTGCCTAATTCTTCAAAAACGTCTTCTCTTTGATCGAATCCTCTAACTAAAACGTCAACCATTGATTTGATTTTTTCTGTTACTGCTACCACCTGAATTTCCTCCGTTTATCTTTTTATGTAAATAATTTTCTACCTATACGTAACATTGTTGCGCCACATCTTACTGCGACATTGTAGTCCTGACTCATCCCCATTGATGTTTCAGGCATTTGCAACCCGTATTGTGCTGTTAATTCGCTCTGGGTTTCTTTGACTGTTGTGAAAAGTTCTGTCAAAAACCTTTCGTCTGCACCGAGCGGTGACATACTCATCAACCCTTGTATTGCAAGGTTGGGGAGTTTTATTATTTGCGCGAACTCGGATTTTAAGTTAGATTTTGAAAATCCGAACTTTTGTTCTTCGTTGGCAAAATTCACCTCAAGGAATATTTTTTGTAACTTACCCATTTTTACGGCTTCTTGAGAAATTTTTTCTGCAAGATGAAGACTGTCAACTGAGTGAATATAGTCAAAATTTTGGATAACTTTTGCAACTTTATTCGTCTGAAGGTGCCCGATAAAGTGGAATTTTGAATTTTCACGGATTTCATCGGACAGACTTTTGATTTTGGGGATTGCGTCGTTGACGCGAGCTTCTGCAAAATCTCTCAGTCCTGCTTTGTACGCCGATATAATGGCTTGTTCGTCAAAATACTTTGTAACAGCGATAATATTAGGTTTACAAGGTGCAATCTCTTCTTGTATTTGTAAAAGGTTTTGTTGAACTTTGGTATACACTATTTTCTCTTACTCCTACAAGGCGCAAAAAGCGCTCACTTTCTAATTGTAACTTAACAATTTTAAGAGTACAACTTTTTGTTTTTGGGGGTATTTTTGCCCCTGTTAAATAGGTCTGAAACCATGTCATGACATGCTTTGAGGCGAACTTTACATTTCTTAAAGTTTTGGCTTTTGGGAGATGTTTTTCATCTCCGGGCATGCCCGCAATTGGTCTTGTTTTCCCTACGTTTTTATACTAACGCTTTTTTGCGTCAAATTTATCCTTTATTTAGATGAAATTTTAAGAAAAATTAAAATTTAAATCGCGGAATATGTTATAATCGCCTCGATGGTAGTTTTGGGAAAGAAAAATATGAGTAACGCTAAAAAACTTTCAAATTTATTAAGGGCTCGTTTTCCTTATATTTATATTTCGACTTACGAAGAAGATAGAGCGACTAAGTTTATAAGAAATATTGTAGCTGATGAGGCGCAAATTAAGTTTCCGCGTGAAGTTTTTATTTGGACGCAGGCTAATGGACTAAAAAATGAGAATGCTTCTGTTGCGGGTACAACTTGCCCTAATAAGTTGATAGAATTTATTGAAAAATGTGACAAGGATTCAGTTTTTATCTTGTATGATTTTCATGTGTTTTTCGGGACAAAACAGCGTCCTGCGGATCCGACTATTACGAGAGCATTGAGAGATTTAATCCCGACGCTTAAAACGAGTAATGTGCGTAAAAATATTATTTTTATTTCGCCGGAGTTAAATATTCCGGAAACGTTGCAAAAGGATATTGTTATATATGACTTCCCGCTACCGAATCTCGAAGAAATCAAAGACAGATTAAATCGTATGATTGCAACGAATAAACGAATTAATACAGAAAAACTTCGCGAAGAGGATAAGGAGAAACTTTGTAAAGCTGCGTTGGGATTGACGATGCAAGAGGCGGAGAATGCTTTTGCGCTGGCGATGGTTAACGATGGAAAGCTTGACAAGGGCGATATCGGAATAATTTTGGAAGAAAAAATGCAGGTTATCAGAAAAACCGGCATGTTGGAATATGTTCAAAGTGACCTTGGCATTGATGATATAGGGGGATTGGATAACCTTAAACGCTGGTTGTTGAAGCGTAATAACTCGTGGTCAGAGAAGGCAAAAAGATACTGTATACCGGCGCCGAAAGGTGTTTTGGTGACGGGCGTTCCGGGGTGTGGTAAGAGTTTAACGGCCAAAGCTATGAGTACTATTTGGCAATTACCTTTGTTGCGCTTGGATTTAGGGAAGATTTTCTCCGGAATTGTCGGAAGTTCAGAAGAAAATATGCGAAAAGCTATTGCGACGGTTGAGGCTGTTGCGCCGGCAATTTTGTGGGTTGACGAAATTGAAAAAGGTTTAAATGGCGTTTCGTCGGCAAATGATAGTGGTGTTTCATCCAGGATTTTTGGAACATTTTTGACTTGGATGCAAGAAAAGACGGCGCCTGTATTTGTAATCGCAACGGCAAATAATATCGACAGACTTCCGCCGGAACTTTTGAGAAAAGGACGTTTTGACGAAATATTTTTTGTTGATTTGCCAACATTGAAAGAGCGTAAAGAAATTTTTAGGGTCCACCTTGCCAAAAGATTGAAGGACGCTGAGATTTGTGCAGAGATTAAGCCTAATGATGCAAAGGTAATCACGGCGTTGGCAAAAATGACGGAAGGATTTATTGGTTCTGAGATTGAACAGGTTGTTATTTCGGCTTTGTGTGATGCGTTTTTTGAGGATAGGGCACTTAAATTTAGTGACTTTGAAAAATCTATTGCTAATACAGTTCCGCTATCACAAACACAAAAAGAGCAAATTCTCGCTATTCGAGAGTGGGCGAATGTTCGTGCGGTTTGCGCATCATCAAAAGAAAGTATTGAAAAATATACAGAAATTTCGGCTGCTAAGGATGTGACTCAAGATGTTAATGCAAGTCGTGGCGGTAGAAGATTAGACGTGTAAAGGAAGGGTTAAATGTCAGTAACAGTTTCAGCGGTGCCGTTTATGTTGATTTTTGCTTTAGGAAGAGGAATTGTCGATGTTACGGGCGCAATAGCGTCCGGGCTTTTCTCGCGGACTGATAAACTTCATCTTGAGGGCGATGAGTTGGAAGAAATTTTTCAACACGAGTTTGACACGGTAATAGTTGATAAAAAGGTTTTGTTGAAGACGCTCAGGGAACACGGGGCAACGAACTTTGAAGAGGAGCCGGATGGGACGATTTCTTGTGACTGTGAGGCTTTTCGTTTTACTTTTCATAAGCGTAGTGAAAATCAGCCTTATACAATGACGGTTGCGTATAACAAGGCGCATAATCCCGTGCAAATTGCGCAAGATATCGGTTCTGAATATGCGCTAAATGCGCAGGAAATTTCTTATAATAAGATTAAGGAGCGTTTGGCACAACAAAATCTTCAAATTTCGGAAGAAGAAGTTTTTGATGACAATACAATTGTTTTAACGGTCGATTTGAATTAGAGAGGATTGAAAATGTCAAAAAAGCAACTTAAAATAAAACTTTTGCCAAACGGTGAAATTCAGATGCAAACTGTTGGCGTAAAAGGTAAAAAATGTCTTGATTACGTTGAATTATTGAAGCTTTTGGCCGATGTTCGGGTTGAGAAACAAGAATTGACGGATGAGTATTACGAACAGGATGTCGAGGTTTATAACGAAAATATTCAAGATATTCAATTTTAACATATCGTCTAAAAATACCATATATTTTTTATAAAACTATTTAAAAAGTTGATGTTAAATTTGAAATATTTTGCAATAATAATAAAGTCGATAAAAGTTAACAGGTTATCATGAATTTACACGAAGAATGTTTACTTAAATATTTAAAATATCCTGATGGGATTTCGGTTACAACGGAGACCCTTCTTAACAATAATCTTATGTTGGCAGAAAGTTTTGGACATGTGAATTTTGTTGCAAAAGTTCCACAAATTAGCTATACTAACTACAATAACCGGTAGGAAGAGATTATGTTTAAAAAATTTTTGTATATTTTATTTTCTATTTTGTTAGCGCTGTTGTTTTTTTATGGGTTTACCCATGCGCAATGGGATTTGTTTGTTGAGGGAATAGAAAATAAGACGTTCGACCTTCGCCAAAGTATGCTGGCTAAACATAAGAATGCGTCAAAAGACATTATTTTGGTGACGATAGATGACGCGAGTTATGAGTATGCGTTGGATAATATTGGGGAATGGCCTTTGCCTCGCGGTTTGTACGCTGATGTGGTTGAATTTATACAAAAAGATAATCCAAAAATTATTGCTTTTGATATGTTGTTTGTTAAATCCGCTAAAAATAACGCTGAAGAAGACAAAAAACTTGCGGCGGTGTTTAAAAAATACAATAACGTAATCACCGCGATGAATTTTGACTATCAATCCGAAGATTTGCGCAAACCTCAAGATTTGCCGGAAAAACTTCAGGTTAAGTTGGATAATTGCTCTTCTGGCGTTGATTTTACGGAGAATACATTCACTAATTACCGGCCGATTGTTGAAGAACTTGTGAAAAATACTAATGGAATTGGGACTGTGAATATTTCGCGCTCAAGTGACGGAGTGCTCAGAAAGTCGCCGGTTTTGGTAAAATATCGAGATGATTTTTATCCTCAGATGGCTTTTCTGGTGGCATATCGCGCGTTGGGAGGTAAAAGCAATAGGTCATTATTTTTGGATGAAAAATCCAATTTGATTTTTGGGGATAGAAAAATTCCTCTTGACAAAGACGGAAATGCGATTTTGAATTGGTACGGCGCGCGGGGAAATTATACGGAAATTCCGTTGTATAAAATTATCAAAAAGATGAACGGTGAAAATGTTCAGTTGGATTCGGATTTTAACGACAAAATTGTTTATGTCGGAATGACTGCGAATAGTTTGTTTGATCTTAAAACAACGCCGACTGATAAGCTTTTCCCGGGGGTGGAAGTTCTTGCGACTTATACAAACAATATCCTTGATAATAATTTTATTTCAAAGCCGGGAACTTGGTGCACGATTGCTCTGAGTGTATTGATTTCGTTGATAATTGGTTTTATAACGTTAAAATTTGTGTCCGTTGGGGCAATGATATTTTTGACCTTTTTGACATACGTTGGGTACACAATTTTTACTTTCCAGATGATGAAACATTTTAATCTTTGGTTGGATTTGGTTTCACCGTTGATGTTTGCAACCATTGTGTTCATTGCGATGTTGATGGTTAAATATCTCATTAAATCAAAGGATTTTGAGCAACAGTATAAACTTGCGACGACAGATGGTTTGACGGGACTTTATAATCATAGATATTTCCAAGAACAGATGGCGAATGCGCTTGAGCAGGCTAAACGTTACGAGACGAATTTTTCTCTGATAATTATTGATATTGACTATTTTAAAAAGTTTAATGATAATTTTGGCCACCAGTGCGGAGATAGGGTGTTGCGCTCTGTTGCGCAAACATTGAGGAAGAATGTTCGTGCAACGGATATAGTTTGTCGTTACGGTGGAGAAGAAATGAGCATTATTTTGCCAAACATTGGACACGAGGATGCAGTGTTTACTGCGCAAAAATTGTGTAAGATGGTTGCGGAGCAAGAGGTTGCGACAAACAGTGAAAAAACAACAAATGTTACCATAAGTCTTGGGGTTTCCACGTATCCGCAGGACGCTCAAACTGTTCAAGATATGGTCAGAGTGGCTGATGATAGGCTTTACAAAGCTAAAGAAAATGGCAGAAATCAGGTTGTCGGATAATAATTATCCACACGAGTAATGGCAAAATTTCACGTGTCGTTTAGAATTTTTGTATGAAACGTATGTTGTTGTTATTTTGTATGTTGTTTTTTGTTGCAGGCTATGCCGGAGCCGAAGGTTATGGCGTTTATAGCAAAGACAGTTATCGAATGAAATCCGAAGCGGATGAAAAAATTCTGTTCATACTGGATTTTTCAAACAGTATGAGTGAATATTTAGAAGACGAGCCTAAATATGTATTGATGATTAGGACAATGAAAAATCTTTTGCGCACTCTTCCGCCACAAACCTCTGTGGGTTTGCGTGTTTATGGACATCGGAACGGGTTTACCGCGATGGATGCGTGTAAGGCCTCAAAATCAATGAACTCGATTTGTCCTAATAATGTTGGTAATATTATGAATTCGCTTGATAGTTTAAGCCCAAACGGTATGACTCCGATTACGTATTCTTTAAAACAAGCCATTCAGTATGATTTCGCTGGATTTAGCGGTAAAAAACATATAATTTTGTTGACAGATGGCGGCGAAAATTGCGACGAAAGCCCTTGTACTTTTGCGATGGAGCTTATTAAAACACGTCGGGACGTGATTATCGACGTTATCGCTTTTAATATTGAGGATGAAGACGATTTGGCTCAGCTTGAATGCGCATCACTTGTAACCAGCGGGAAATTTTATACTGCAAACACCGCGTGTGAACTTGCAAATAGTTTGGCACAAAGTTTAAATTCCCGAAAAGAAGTTGAAGCAAAGATTATCCAAAATCCTTAGTTATTATTTCACTTGGCAGCCCTCATCTGCCTTATCAATTCGGCCGTCAAAGTCGTTGTCTATGCCATCAAAACAAGAGCCTATGGAGTCTTTACTTTCTGCGCGTGGTGCACGAGTTAGATAGATTTCAGGTATTTTTTCCCAAAGATGGTTGAAAAAATCACGGTAAAAAATGGCGAGTCGTGGATTTTTTATAATCAGCATATTTTCGTCATTTTTATTTTCGCCGGAATTTGAAAAATTCATCGAGCCGGCCAGGATATATTCATCATCAATAATTATTGATTTTGAATGAAGTTTTCCAGCAAAATTCTCTACTTTGACGGGAATTCCTTGGGTCCGTAGATTTTGTACAATTGATTTTTTGGCAAAGACGTTGGTTGCATCAACGATAAGTTTAACGTCTACTCCGCGTGCTTTTGCTCTTAAAAGTGCGGATTCCAGCGGTTTGTGGGTTATTACAAATACCGGCATGTAGATGTATTTTTGAGCGCTGTCAATATAATTGATAACTTGGTTGGTGATGGTTTTGTCTTGTGGTGAAAAATAGGTTTCAAATTCACTGTTGCCTATTTTGATTTTGTCGTGTGATTGGCGAGGGTGTTTTTGGGTGTGAAATTTTCCGCTGAGCATTTGTTCAAATTCTTCTGTATAAACTTTTGCAATTTCCGAGGAGTTTATGAGGGCCATGAAATTGGAATTAAACTCAGAAAAATCTGTTCGGCTGTAGTTTAGGGAGCCGGTGGCAACTTTTTGTTTGTCAAAAATGATAAATTTGTTGTGCATTAGATAGTTGCTAAGTCTTGAATTCCCCGGGACCAGATCATTTCTTGACTCGCTTGCAAAACGTGCGATTTGGGCAGTGCCTGGATAATAGTTGTTTTTGCCAGAAAAATCATACACGAGCCTGAACTTTACCCCGCGTGCAACGGCGTCTTTTAGTGCGGCGTCCACTTCATCTATGCTAACCCAACCATAGGTCGCGATGTCGATTGATTCTTTAGCGTTTTTGATTTCGCTAAGCAATGCTTGGCAAATGTTTGAGGTGCAGTCTGCTTTTACTTGTAAATGCGTTGACATATCTGTCAAATAAATTTTTACGTCGCCGTCTGAAATTTTATCCGGGAAACTTTCGTTTGTTGGTGCGATTGGAACATTTTCTTCTTTGTGACACCATTTGCAAGGGATTGCGTTTTGGGGTAAGTCTTCTTTGAGCAAAATAGCGTAGTCTTCTGAAACTTTTCCATATTTGCAGTCGATTTTGTGGTATTTTTTACTTTTGCGATTCATTACAACCGGGTGTAAATTTTTCGCTGTTTCCAATCGCTCATTAAACCGCTCTAGGTTGAAATCTTCGTCCTCTCCATAAGCAAAACCGTTGGTTAATAATAGTTTTCGGAAACTTTTATTTTTGACAAAGATATCACCTGTCGTGCAATTCGGGTTTGTTTGTGTTTCATCTGCGACGAATTTAACAACTTTGTTTGATAGCGTAAATTCGGCGTAATCTTGGGCTTGAACGGCTAAGACAATAGCGTCTTTATTTGTGACATCGAAACGCTGAGCTAATTCGTTGTCAAAATTCGTCAAATTTTCTCCAAAAGTTTTTACTCCTGACAAGCAAATGATTTCTTTGCTTTCCAGATGTCGGTTGCCGTTTAAATCAATCGCAAACATTATTGGCGAGAATACTTTCAAAACAATGTTCTCAACGTTATAAAAATATCTGTAAACGCTGAATAACATCAGAATTGCAAGAAATATTATTTCGACGGAAAAGTTTTTCTTCATGAATACTAAAATTATACACAAAATTTTTAATTTTGTACACCATCTTATGTATTTTCAATTGGTTGAAATTATGTTAATATTAATATGAAGGGAGAATATAATGTCAAGTAGCGTAAATCAATATTTAAAACCTCAGACAACGAGAGTAAATGAGAAGGGTAATTTGGAAATTTCTGGGTGCGATTTGGTTGAATTGGCGGAGAAATTTTCGACACCTTTGTATGTTTTAGATGAGAAAAATTTACGTGCTATTTGTCAAAATTACAAAGATGCGTTTGCATCTTATCCGCAAACACGTTTGCTTTTTGCTTCGAAATCTCTTTCAACACTTGCTACTTGTAAGATTTTAGCGCAAGAGGGTTTTGGATTTGACGTTGTGTCTGATGGCGAAATGTACACGGCTTATAAAGCCGGTGTTGATATGAAGAGTGTTCTTTTTAACGGTAATAATAAGGGAATAGATGAACTTTCCTTGGCTCTTGAACTTGGTGTAGGGCGAATTTCTGTTGATAATTTCTTGGAGCTTTCATTGTTAAACGAATTGGCGCAAAAAGCGGGCAAGGTCGTTGATATTTTACTCCGTGTTACTCCGGGTATTGAGTGCCATACTCACGAATATATTCAAACCGGACATTTGGATTCCAAGTTTGGGTTTGACCTGACTCAGACGGATTCTGCTGTTGAGTTGATTTTGGATGAATATAAAAACCTTAATGTGCGAGGACTTCATGCGCATATTGGGTCTCAAATTTTTGAAACTCAGGTTTACAAAGATGAAGTTGATATTTTGATTGGTGAAATGGTGAGAATTAATAATAAGTTTGGCTTGACGCTCAATGAGGTAAATCTTGGTGGTGGTTTGGGCGTAAAATATACAAACGTTGATTATCCGCCATCAACTTTTGATATCGCCAATATTATAATTTCTGCCGTTCGTGAAAACATTGAAAAATATTCAATCGAGCCGCCTGTAATCTATTTGGAGCCGGGACGAAGTATTGTTTGTACGTCGGGTGTGACTCTTTATACAATAGGTTCAACAAAACAGGTTCCACACGGAACAAAATATGTTGCAATTGATGGCGGAATGGCTGACAATCCGCGTCCGTCGATGTATCAGGCTGAATACAGCGCACAATTGGCGAACAAACCTAACGATGAATTAGAGGAAAAAGTTACTATTGCCGGTCGTTTTTGTGAAAGCGGTGATATCTTAATTAAAAATATTCTTCTTCCTAAGTGTGAAGAAGGGGATATTTTGTGTGTTTATAACACCGGGGCTTATAATTATTCTATGGCTTCAAACTATAACCGAGTGACAAAACCGGCGATGGTTTTGGTTAATGAGGGACTGGCTGATGTTATTATCGAGCGCGAGACTCTTGACGATCTGATTCGCAACGATAGAATTCCGCAAAGGATTGGTGAAAAATGATGGACGAAATTTTATCCTACATTACAAAACAAATTGTATCTATGTTCAATCTTTTGAACTGGGTAAGTGTAGTGGAAATCCTTGTTATAATCGGGATTCTTTTTGCATTTTATAAGCGTTTTATTCAAGGTACGCAATCTGAAAAAGTGGTTAAAGGCAGTTTTATTCTTATATTTTTCTGGATTTTTAGTGAAATTCTTCAGCTTCTTAATTTAAACATTTTAGGAATGTTCTTGAAATCAATTGTCGTTGTGATTTCACTGAGTTTGATTGTCATATTCCAGCCGGAGTTGAGAAAATTCCTCGGGTATTTGGGGCAAATGGATTTCTTTCATAAGGCTTTTTCTAATATTGATGAAAAGGAAGAAATTAACGTTGTGAAAGAAATTATTGAGTCTGTAAAATATCTTTCTAAATCGCATACCGGGGCGTTGATGGTGTTTCAGAAGGATTTGAGTAATACGTACACAAACGTGGGAACGATACTTAACGCGGATATTTCGACAGAATTATTGCTGACAATTTTCCATGTTCACACCCCTCTACACGATGGCGCGGTTGTGATTAACGGTTCAAAGATTATTTCTGCGGGCGTATTGTTGCCGCTTACGGAAGACCCAAAACTCAGTTGGAAATACGGGACGCGTCACAGGGCTGCTATAGGAATGAGCGAACATAGTGATGCGATTTGCCTTGTTGTATCAGAAGAAACCGGCGATGTTTCGGTTGCGATTGATGGTACACTTAAAAAGTACGAAGATATCGCCACTCTCAAGACTGATTTGGAAAATTTATTGATTGATAAGGATTTTGATACTACTCCCAAAAATAAAAAAATCTTTCAGTTTAATAATTTAATACCAAAAACCACTGATAATAAGGAATAAACGATGGGAAACGAAAAAATCAATTTTTCATTTTGGGCTATTGTGAACAAGGTTTTCTTTTTAACCCTTGGGGCTTTGGTTGCGGCGTTTGCGATTGAATGTTTTTTGGTTCCGAATAATATTATTGATGGTGGTATTGTTGGTATTTCAATTATTTTAAACCATTTTTTTGATAAGTATGGGTTAGGATTTTTTATCTTTTTGTTGAATATTCCGTTTGTGTTGTTGGCGTTTAACAAAATCGGTAAAAAATTTGTATTGCAAACGATTTATGCAGTTACGGCACTTTCATTGGGGGTTAATTATTTTCATCATTATGAAACAATAACCACTGAGCCGGTGCTGATAATAGTTTTCGGCGGTATTCTTCTTGGTATCGGCGTTGGATTGGTGCTTAAAAAAGGTGGTTCTATGGACGGAACAGAAATTCTTTCTGTAGTGCTTTCAAGAAGATTTGGATTTTCTGTCGGTGAGTGGATTATGGCGTTTAACGTAATAATTTACACTGCCGCAGGATTTGTTTTCGGTGTCGAAAACGCAATGTATGCCATAATTACTTATTTTGTTGCGTACAAAGTTATTGACATTGTGCAAGAAGGTTTTAATACATCCAAGGCTGTTAGAATAATCAGCGATAAAACTCGTGAAATTGGCACTGAATTAATGGAAACTCTTGAACTTGGTGTGACTTATATCAAAGGTACAGGAGCTTTTTCTGGCAAAGAAAAAGATATGATTTATTGCGTTGTTTCACGTTTGGAGCTAAACAAACTGAAAGAAATTGCAAAATCAATCGATAAAAGTGCATTTATTGCAGTTGTTGATGTGCACGAAACTTACGGCGGAAAAATTAGACGTAAAAAGAAATAGTTACAAGTAGTATAATCAGGAGAGTTATTTTGACAACAAAAATTGCGATTACAGGAAAAAGTGGTAGCGGAAAAACGACAGTTACAAAAGCATTTTTAAATGTTTTGGCTGAAAAATTCCCGGATAAAACCTTTTTGCTTTTGGATAACGACTTGACTGGCGAATTGGGGCATTCTTTCGGGCTCGATATCAGAAATACTGTATACGGAATTAGAAGCGGTAAACACGAATATAAAACCGGGATTCCTGATAATATGTCAAAACAAGAGTTTATTGAATGGGCGTTGGAAGATATTCTTTATCCGCTCAATGACAATATTGACATTCTTGTGACTTGGTTTGTCGGTTCAAAAGATTGCCGTTGCCCTATTACGGGGCAGTTGAGCGAAGCTCTCAAAAAACTTATTAACCGCTATGATTTTGTGATTATTGACTGTGAATTTGATTTGAAATATTTCAATCAACTTGTTGATGTTGAGATTGAACAAACTCTTATTATTGCAAATCCGACCGAAGAATCTGCACATTTGGCCAAACGTATTGAGGAATTTAGTGCAAAATATGCGATTGGTGGGCAAATGGGGGTTATTGTTAATAAAGTAGAAAATAATAACCTCGAATCGCTCTATAACCTTTTGGGTAAATATGGTTTAGAAATTCTTGGGACAATACCATTTGATTCTGAAATCGAACAACTTACGCGTAATTCCGCTGTGGTAGAAAATGCAATAAAAGAATTTTTCTTCCGCCTAAATTTGCCTCAATAGTTTTTAATGTGTTGTGTTGTCAATATTTTTAAGTGTCTCGATTAAGTCAACCGAGTTGGTTTTGGAATTAAGAATTTTAAAAAATATTTTGGAGATAAGTTGTGTTCGATTTTTTGTTTTAGTTTTGTATAAAAGGCTTTGAATATGGGCTTTGACGGTGTGAAGTGTGACGAACAATTTTGCGCTGATTTCGTTGTTGGTTTTTCCGTTGAGAAGTTCAGCTAGGACAATAATTTCTTTTTCGGTAAATTTTTTGGAAGTATAATTCATATGTTCTCCGATAATATAAACTGCCATTGTCTATATTAAAACATATAAATCTTAAAATAGTTTAATAATACTTCCAATGTTTATTTTGTTATTTTTTTTGCCAAATACCTAAATTTACGTCATTAAAATTGTCCAAAATGCCGGCTTGTTGCAAGTATTCGTCGTCAAAGTCGTCTGTAATTAGGTAGCCGTCGCGCTTGACACTTTTTTGAATATTTTCGAGCGTTTCACAAAATTCGGCATCGTCTTTGATATAGCCCAGGGTGTTGTTGGCTGAAATGACGTCAAAAGTTTCTTCCGGGTAGTTTTTAATCCCATCTTGAACACGGGTTGCCCATTGGGCTTGAGAGTTGTTGTCGTAAGTCTCAGATAGAAAGTCAAAAATTTCATCATTCACTCGGAAACGTCTTTCTCCGTGGTGTTGTGGGAACGCATCAATTACAAAACTTGTCTTGGCAAACGGGGGCTCATAACTTTTATCGAAAAATGCGTTTTGGCACAAAACTTGCTTGGGCGGTTTGGCTTGCAGGTCGATAGTGTGAAGTTCCACAACTTCATCAAGTTTTCTGGTTTTAACAATTTCTTTTATTGCGGCAAGATGTGAAAAGGGTTCTTGTGACTCGCCGATGCCGACTATCAGCATTTTTTTGACCGCTTGTTGGGCTGGTGAAAAAACTTTTGAAAACACATCTATGACTTCTTTATAGGTTTCGCTCCAAAGCCCCCAAATAGCACCTCTTCTGAAATAATTTGAGGCTAATGGTGTTGAAAATTGTTTTTTCAATTCGTAAAAATCCGGGTGCGCTTTTTGTGTAGTTTGTTCACAAGTGTTACTATTTAATTTCCTTATTTTTGCCCAATCAATTGAATCTAACATTCGTGTATCTTCGCTCAAGAACTCAGGATGTGCTTGATATTTGGAAAGCAACTGCAACGAAGGTTTAGGCTTAGCTTTAAAATGCGTTTGGGTGTTTGTATAATTTGGGGTAATTTTAATCATAGTTTCTGTAACAACCGTGAATAAAAAAAATTGCTAACCCAGTGTTTTTAACAATAATTTGGAGAAACGCCCCAGTTTAATTTGTTTTTCAGGATTGTGTAAAATTCACTATCGTTGAGGATTAAGAGTTTTGCTCTTAGAGATGATTTGCGAATTTTAATTTCTCTGTTTATTTCATAGTTGCCTTGGCCGTCTACAGATAAGATGAAGTCTGGAGAATCAGACGGCGCAGTGATGGAAATTTCTTCAGTTGCGGGGATGACTAACGGGCGCGCAGTTAGGGTGTGCGGGCAAATCGGCACAATAACAAAGGCTTCGAGTTCCGGGGAGATGACCGGGCCCCCGGCAGAAAGGCCGTAAGCTGTAGAGCCTGTTGGGGTGGAAATTATTATACCGTCTGCCAGATAGTTGCAGACGCTTTTACCGTTGATATTAAGTTGAAAACGCGCTGTTCTGCCTTGCTCCGGCGTCTTTATTACAAAGTCATTGAGTGCGATTTGCGACTCTGTTGCAAGCATTAAACGGTTTTCAATACGAAATTGTTTATTGAGAATTTTTTTAAGTGAAATTGCAAAACATTCTTTTGAAGATTGGGACAGAAACCCGAGGCGTCCGAGGTTTATACCAAAGATTGCAGTTTGGGTATCGGCGTAGAAACGCGCGGTTTTTAGGATTGTGCCGTCGCCCCCAATTACGAATGCAATATCAAAACCTTTTTTAAGGTTGTTAATGTCTAAAATTTCAAAATTGAGCTTGTTTTCAGCAAGAATTTGAGCCAATTCATCCTTCACCGTCGGTGAGGCGGTGATTTCAGAATTATAGATGAGTGCGAAGTTTTTTGTTATCATATTTGCTAATTTATCATGTATTAAATAATTTCGCAAGCCTTAGGGTTTGTAAAGATTTGTTAAGTTGTATTGTGAAAATGGCACTTTTTATCTTTAGTTGATTTATACTTTGTATACCAATTAGTGAAGGAGCGCGTAGAATGAATCTTACAATTACCCCAAAAATTACCCCAAATAATAACTCTGTTAAAAATAATAATATCTTGCGATTTCCGATGTTTCGTCAGAATTCGCCGGCGAATTCTAATCTCGCGCCTTTGGCACGAGATACTGTCTCCTTTTCAGGTAATAAAGAAAAAGTTGTCAAAGCTGCTGTCGATGTAGCTGAAAATGTGGTCGGAGGATTACGTTCTGATAAGGTTGCAGAAGGCCGAATTTATGATTTTAACTATAAGATTGCGACTCAATTAGAAGAAGATTTTGTTGTTCCGATGGGATATTTTGAAAATGTTATGAACCAATATTTCAGAAAATTGGTGTCTACTGAAGTTGGTGATGATAGAATTATTCAAAAAATGAGTTTTCGAATTAAATCAACAGATTCAATTTTTGAAAAAATGAACGCTAAAGGTTTTGATATAAAAGAAAAAGCTAAAAAAGTCGGCGAAGAAGAAATTATTTTTGCCGGAAAAGAAGATGCTAAGAAATTGGTTCCGGATGGTATTGCCGGAAGGATTACGTTGCGTGATTCTTCAAAAAAATCTGTAAAGAAAATTCTTCAAATATTAGGGCAAATTGTTAAAGACGGAAAATTTAAAGTTAAAGAAGCTGAAAGTTTTAGGCCGGTTATTTTGTCTGTTCCTGAATGGGTACAAAAAGGTTATCAAAAGGATTTGGGCATAAAACTTGATGATAAAAAGATTAAGATGATGACTAAACCTGAATTTTTCAACTATGCAGACGGTAAAGATTTTGCTGAATTTATCGATACTTGTCGTTTGACATATCCTGCAGTTGAAGCGAAGTATGGTAAAGATTTGCCAAATGGATATCAAGCTATTCATGTTAATGTAATCTTGCCGGATGGTACCGAAGGTGAAATCCAAATTATGGGTCGTGATATTGAGCACATTAAAGAATTAGTTGAAGATTATACTTATAAGAAAAAGTGTAATAAGGAAATCTTATTTGGGCCGTTGGATGAACGTTTGGCGCCGTTAAATTTGAAAAATAAAGACGAAGCGCCATTGCAAGCCGCGCATGAAAACTACACTCGTTGGGTGTATATCGGTGAACGTTTGAAAGCGCCGGAAAGTTTTTCTCGTAAACCTCGCGAAAAGTTTTTGACTGCGCCAAAAGCAATTTTAGAAAGAGGATTAGGTTTCAACCAACTTGCGCCACTTTGTAAACAAGCAAAAGGCTATGAAGAAATGATGCGTGAAGAGAATCATGCAAAACGCGCACTTCATGCTAAACGTCAATAATTGCAACGTTTTCGATGTGGTATGTGTGGCAAAACATGTCAAACGGCTGTATCGCACTCGAAATTTTAGCGCCTTTTTCTGTTAAATATTTAAGGTCGCGCGCAAGCGTTGCCGGGTTGCAGCTTACGTAAATAATTTGTTTTGCGCAAACTTTTAGTGCGTTGTCGAGGGATTCTTGAGTGCAGCCGCTGCGTGGCGGATCAAGGATTACGACGTCAAACTTTCGTGTTTCTTGCGCAAAGAATTTGCCGGCATCCATGTTGTTGATTTCAATGTTTTTAACTTTGTTTTCACGTGCGATTTCGTGTGCAAGTTCGCAAGATGCGGTATTTTCTTCGACACAAACAACTTCTTTTGCCACGTCACTGACAGTGATACCAAACGCGCTTACGCCGGAATATGCGTCTAAAACGGTTGGGTTTTCGAAGTTTTCGGCGATATGTTTTTTTACGTAGGCAAAAATATTTTCCGCACTTTTAGGGTTGATTTGGAAAAATGTATTTGCCCCGATTTTGAAAGTTTTGCCTAAAATACGCTCGATAATATAATTTTTGCCACAAAGACATTCGGTGTTGTTTGTTAGGATAACATTTGTTTTTTTAGGGTTGAAATTTGCACAAACTCCACTCACGTCCTCAAATTCATCAAAAATACACTGCGCGAAATCTTTTAGGCGTGGGAAAGATTTTGTTGCATTGATAACAAGAGTCACGAGGATTTTTCCGTTGTCTGCCGAAATTCGCAGAACAACATGGCGCAAGTCACCTGTGTGTTTCTTCTCGTTGAAACCTGAAATTCCGAAGTCAAAGGCTTTGTTGCGGATAAATTCAATTATTTCGTCGCAGATTGCCGGTTGAATCGGGCAGTATTTTATGTTTACGATTTCGTGAGTTTTTTGCTTGTAGTATCCAGCCAAAATTCGTTTTGAATTCTTTGTTTCGCCGATTGGATATTGGATTTTGTGGCGGTAATTTAATGTTTGCGGACTGGCAACCGGCATGATGACCGGGACGTCAAGGCCGCCGATTTTGCGCATGGCATCTTCGACATTTTGCCGTTTGAGTTCAAGTTGGTAGGCATAATCAATAAAGCCTAATTGGCAAGAACCACAAACTTTTTGGAGTGGACAAACCGGGGCTGTGCGGTGCGGCGATGGCGTTAAAACCTTTACAGCCGACGCGTAGACAAAGTTTTTGCAAACTTTATCTATTTTTGCCTCGACTTCGTCTCCCGGACAGGAATTTGAGACAAAAACAACTTTCCCGTCTTGGCGTGCAATACCATAGCCAAGATTGGAAAAGTTGTCGATTTTTAATGTGATTGTTTCGTTTTCAAACATTACTTTGTCCGAACAAAAATTCGCGATGCGGAACGCGAGCGAATTTTTGAGAGTGGCGTATTAGACAGCGAAGCAACGGGTCGGCTTGCGAGGAGCAAGACGAGCAGGTTGCGTAGAACT